>DASSQW010000272.1:0-21725 GCA_035702165.1 Candidatus Nanopelagicales bacterium | reverse complement strand
CGGCCCGAACTCCTGCGGGCCCCAGTCTTCGGCCGCCGAGGATCGCCGTTCGGCGGCCTCCCTCCGGGCGACAGCGGCATCCTCGCGGCGCCGTCGGTCGTGACGTCGGGCATCGTCGCGGTCTGTGGCGCCGAGGACGTCGGATCCGGAGAAGGCGCTCACCTGGCTCGAGCCCAACGACGCCTCGCGGTCGAGCGCCTCCCTGTCGCGGGCGTCGGCGACCCGGTCGCGCAGGTCGGCGTTCGCGTCGCGTTCGTCGGCGACCCGCTCGCGCTCGACGGCGAGCCGCTCGCGCTCCACCGCGACGAAGTCCCGACGGTCCGCGGCCCAGTCCGCGTCATCGCCCTCGACGAGCCCCGCGAGACCGGCCGCGTCGCGACGGGCCTGCTCGGCCATCCGCCGCTCCGCGCGCCCGATCGCGCGGACTGCCGCGCGGCGGGCGCGCTGCACCTCGGCCTCAGCCCGACGGGCGGCTGCCTCGGCTCGGCGCAACACGCCCTCGGCCGCGTCGACCTCCGAGCGCTGGCCTTCGGGCCCGGACGGACCCGCATGCTCGAGCATGTCGAGCTCGCGCTGGTCGAGGGCCCGGTCGTGGCGGTCCGCGAGGCGGTCGCGCTCGTCGGCGAGGGCCTCGCGCTCGGCGGCCAGGGCCTCCCGCTCGTCGGCCAGCCGCTCGCGCTCGTCCGCCCCGTGCTCCCACAGATCCGTTCGGCGCTCCCGGTCGTCGGACCCGCGGCCCGAGGACTCGTCGCTCCCGTCCATCCACCTACCCCTCGCGCCGGGACGGTGACTCACCGCCCACCAGGTGATCGAGCCCCACGATGTCGAAGACCCTCGCCGGCAGCCCGGCCAGACCGACGACGCGCAGCTCTCGACCACGTTCCCGCGCCGAGGACCACGCCTCCTCGATCACGCCGACGCAGCGGGCGTCGATGAACTCGACACGCGACATGTCCACGACGATTGTGGCGACGCCCGGCGTTCGCGCAACCCCATGCAGCATGCGGCGCAGCCGCGGCGCGGAGAAGATGTCGAGCTCGCCGTCGAGGGCGATCGAGCACCAGTCGTCGAGGTGGCGCGCATGCCACAGGAGCGCAGGATCACCCTGCAGGTCAGGAGCGGGAGAGAGGGTCGACATCGTGACACCCGCCATCGGGAAAACTACGAGCGGCTGGGTCATCAACCAGTGCGAGTCTCACCCGGATCCTGCGGGAGCGCAACCGACCGCATGCGCCGGTGCGGCGGAGCACGGTGGGCGCGGTGGCCGTGGAGCGCGACAACCACGCAGCGCGGTCCGCCTACCTCGAGAACGTGACGTGGATGGTCCCGCTCTCCGAGACCTCGCTGCGTACCGCGTGGGTGAGGTCGAGTCCGCGCAGCTCGTCCCAGAGCCGGACGCCCGACCCGAGGAGGATGGGCGCGATCGCGACGTGCAGCTGGTCCACGAGGCCCGCGCGCAGGAACGCCGACGCTGTGCCGGCCCCGCCGCCGACGCGCACGTCCTGGCCCTCCGCGGCCTCGACCGCCTCGGCGAGGGCGGTCTCGATCGGGGCGTCGCGGAAGTGGAACGTCGTACCGCCCTGCATCGGCAACGACGGGCGCGGCGCGGTGTGGGTCAGGACGTAGACCGGGCAGCCGAACGGCGGGGTGTCGCCCCACCAGCCCTGCCAGTCCGGGTCGTCCGGGAAGGAGTGGAACCCGAACATCCCCGCGCCCATGATCTCGGCGCCGATCCCCTCGAAGTACGCCGCGGCATACGCGTCGTCCACTCCGGTCGTGCCCTCGGTGCCGTCCCTGCCCAGGACGCGCTGCTGGAAGGTGCGCGTCGCGACGTAGGCAGCCGTCATCCGCGCCCAGTCCTGGCCCATCGGGTTCTCGGGCGTCTGGTCGCCGGAGGCGAAGCCGTCGAGGGAGATGTTGAGGTCGATGCGGACGCGGGTCATGCGCTGCCCTTCGCAGGTATCGGTGGCGACCGCGTGCTGCGCGCCGCGGTCCTCACCCTCGACGACGGGCGAGCCGAGGTCAACCGCGCCCAGGTTCGCCGGCGAGCGGTCGCCGCACGGCCGCGCCCCGCTCCTGGGAGACTGGCGGCAACCACCTCCTCGAGGGAGCGCACATGAGCAGCTTCGACGCGTCCGACGGAACCCGCGGTGGTCGCCAGCCCGGCGGCGCGGTGATGTCGTGGTTCAACCGACGGATGGCTGCGCGCATCCGTCGCGGCGGCGGCAAGGCGATGGGCCTGGATCCCCTGCTGCTCATCACGATCGGCGCGAAGTCGGGTCAGGTCCGCGAGACCCCCGTGGCGCGCTTCGCGGGTCCGTCGGGATCGTGGTACGTCGTCGCCTCGGCCAACGGTGCCCCGCGCAACCCGGCCTGGTACCACAACATCGCGGCCCACCCCGATCGCGTACGCATCGTCGTGGAGGGAGTCGAGACGGCCGTGACGGCCGTGCAGCTGCACGGGGCCGACCGCGACGAGGCGTGGCGCACCATCACCGCCGCGCAACCGCGCTTCGCGGCGTACGAGACCAAGACCGACCGCGACATCCCGATCATCCGACTGTCCCCGCGCCCGGAGCAGCAGGCCGGATGAGGCCTAGGGTGCCGTCGTGAGCACCCCGGTCCCCGCCGACGTGCGCGTGCACCTGCGTCGGGCCCGGGACCATGCCGACCTGCACTACGCCGAACCGCTCGACCTCGCAGCGCTCGCCGCGGTCGCGGGGCTGAGCAGGTACCACTTCCAGCGGCTGTTCCTCGCGACGTACGGCGTGAGCCCGGCGGCGTACGTGTCCCAGCGCCGTATCGAGCGGGCGCAGGACCTGCTGCGCGCCACTAACCTGACGGTCACCGAGGTGTGCCACGCGGTCGGCTTCGCGAGCCTCGGCTCGTTCAGCAGCCGGTTCCGCGACCTGGTCGGCTGCACGCCCAGCGAGTTCCAGCGGCGCTACGCCGACGGCGCGCCCCACATCCCCGGCTGCTACCTCTTCATGTGGGGCCTCGCGGAACGGAGCTCCGCAATCCAGGAGAAGCGCACCCCAGCGCGCCCGCTCTAGCGTTGCCGCATGATCACCAACATCTCCCTGGCGTCGGTCTTCGTGAAGGACGTCGACGCGTCCAAGGCCTTCTACATCGACGTGCTCGGGTTCGAGGAGCACACCGACATCACCCTCGGCGACGGCTACCGGTGGTGCACCGTGAAGCACCCCAACCAGCCCGAGATCCAGGTGCACCTCACCCAGCCCGGCCCGCCCTTCACGCCCGAGATGACCGACGCGATCAACCGCTCCCTCGACGAGGGCGGCATGAACGGGCTCGGCATGGCCGTCGACGACTGCCGTAAGACGTTCGCGGAGCTGAGCGCGAAGGGCGTGGTGTTCCTGCAGGAGCCCGCCGAGCGGCCCTACGGCGTCGAGGCCGTGTGCCGCGACAACTCGGGGAACTGGATGGTGCTGGTCGAGCAGCGCGCCTACACCGGCGAGGACCTCGACCACGCCTGACCGCGGCGCAAGGCGTCAGTGGACGAGCACCAGCGTGCCGCCTATTCCTTCTCGCGGATCGAGCCGATCGGCTCGTGGACGACGACCGCGCCGGCCGGCGCCGGCTCGGGCGGCGCTGTCCCGAGCGGACCGGGGCGACGGTGACGCAGGACGAGGACGACGCCGACCGCGCTGACGGCCAGGCCCAGCACAGCCGCCGCGGTGATCGGGTCGCCGAACATGACGTAGGCCCAGATCATCGTGGTCGGCGGGGTGAGGTAGAGCAGCGTGCTGACGACGGTGGCGCCCGCCTCGTGCGTCACGTACACGTAGAGGGTGTAGCCGGCGATGCTCGGCACCAGCACCATCCACCCGATCGCGACGTAGGTGCCGGCGTTGCTCGGCGCCGTGAACTGACCCGTGAGCAGCGCGACGACGGTGAGGACGACGGCGGACTGGACGCCCTGCATGGTGATGGTCTGCAGCAGGTCCTCGGGCGGCTTGAGCCGCCGGCTGAGCACCGTGCCGACCGTGAGGCTGAGCATCGCCAGCGTCGGGAGCAGGTAGACCCACGCGGGCACCGAGTCGGTGCGCAGGTCGCCCGACACCACGATGACGACGCCGAGCATGCCGAGAGCGGTGCCGAACCACGCCGTCCGAGACGGCGCTTCGCCCAGCAGCGGTCCGGCGACGGTCATGACCAGCAGCGGCTGCAGCGCCGCGATCAGCGCAGCGGTGCCGCCGTGGACGCCGAGGCTGATCCCCAGGAAGGACAGGCCGAGGTAGATCGACTGGCAGAGCGCGCCGAGCGGGATCTGCCGCCTCCACGCCGCCCAGCTGCGCAGCGACGTGCGCGTCGCCGCGCACGCGCCGAGGAACAGCACCGACAGCACGATGAAGCGCCACGAGAGGAGCTGGAACGGACCTGCTCCCGCCTCGGTCCCGAACTCTGCGCCGATGAACCCGCCGCTCCACGCGACGATGAGCGCGACCGCGGCGACGCTGCGTCGGAGCGCGTGCCGCGACGTGCGCGCGGCCGTCGTCACGGGCGCCGTCCCCGTGTCGCCGCGTGATCGAGCAGCACGGAAGCGGTCTCGCGGGCCACGCCCAAGGGCCGCTTGACGGCGCGGGTCCCGAACGTCACGAGCGCGCCGTCGAAGAGGATCTGCAGCTGCGCGCCGAGCGCCGAGGGATCGGCGTACCCGGCTTCGCGGCAGAGCGCCTCGAAACGCTTGCGCATCCACGCCTTCTGGGCGACGACCTCCTCCGCGATCGCATGGCCGACGGCGTCGGGCGCCTCCTCGGCGCGAGCGTTCACCGCGCTGCAGCCCTTGCTCGTGCGGTCGTGCATCTGCGCGCCGGCGTCGAAGACGGCGAGGACGCGGTCTCGACCTGGTTCGGGATGCTTCTGGAGGTGCTGCGCCAGCATCGCCCGCCACAGCTGCTCACGGCGTCGCAGGTAGGCCAGGACGAGCTCCTCCTTGGAGCCGAAGCGGTCATACAGGGTGCGCTTGGTGACGCCGGACTCCTCCGCGATCCGGTCGACGCCGACCGCGTGGATGCCGTTCTCGTAGAACAGCCGCGACGCTGTCGCGAGGATGCGCTCGGCCGCCGGCGTGAGCGCGGGATCCTCGGTCACGGTCGTCACGTGACGTGTCTAGCACCGACTTCACAGATCTGTAAAGTTTGCTCTCGCTCGCAGACGACCGCGGAGCTACGTGGTGGTCAGAGCTGGGCGGTCGGTCACGTAGCGCCTGCCGCTGTAGTGGCGGAGCCGCTCGCCGTCGTCGCACTCGAAGTCGATCACGATCAGTCCCTCGACGTTGGTCACGGCACGGATCTGGCTGAATCCCAGGAGCACCGGGGCTCGGTGGGCGGGGCAGTAGACGTGGAACATGGCTTCTCCTTCTCGGTTCGATGGTCGGGTGGCGTGCTTGGTCACGACGCTTCGTCGCACGGTCAGGCGCACTGCCCGGCGGTGGCCTCGGCGCGCCGAGCACGGCCCGCCGTCGACCAGCGACGCGCGGCCCAGTAGGCGCGCGCGAGCGCTACGAGCCGTTCGGTACGACGTTGCCGCCGTGGCGCGGCGGCTCTCACACCGCGGGCCTCCGCCGCGGCTCTCAGCTCGGCGATCCGCAGAGCGCTGAGCTCGGCAGTCACTGCGTGGTGGATCACGACGTCTCCAGACGTTCGGCGAGATCACGGCTGCTGTGATGCTCGGGGGTGGACGAAGCATCGGTGCGCCGTGTGTGACGTGATGTGTGAGCGGACGACGTCGCGGGCCTCCGAGAACGGTGCTGCGGTCAAACACCCCGTCACACGGACGTCGGGTGAGGTGGCGGCATCGAACCCACAGGGGGCTCGATGGGAGAGGAGCCGGGCATGGCACTGTTCATGGACGTTCACAACATCGAAGGCGGCGTCTCGGCGTCAGACGTCGCCGGCGCGCATGCGGCAGACGTGGCGATCCAGGATGCGCACGGGGTCACCTACCGCAGCTACTGGGTCGACGAGGCCGCGGGGAAGATCTTCTGCCTCGTCGACGCCCCGGATGCGGAGGCGGCGAACACGGTCCACCGCCAGGCGCACGGCCTGGTCGCGGACGAGATCTACCCCGTCAGCGAGCACGCCTGAGTGCTGCGCCTGAACGCGACGGCGGGCTCGACCTCCACGGTCGGGCCCGCCGTCCACGCGCGGATACCCAGTTGCTGCGGATGGCTACTGTGACAGGGTCTCTGGAGGACGCATGAGCCTGAGGATCAACCTGTTGGGCCGCCCGCAGATCCTTCGAGCGGCCGAGGAGGTCTACCCCTTCCGCAGCCGGAAGAGCTGGGGGGTTCTCGCCTACCTGGTGCTCAACGGGGGGAGGGCGACGCGGAGCCAGCTCGCGTCCTTGCTGTTCTCCGAGGCCGACGATCCCGTGCGCGCGCTGCGATGGAGCCTCTCGGAGATCCGACGCGGTCTTGGACCGGACGCAGCGATCGTCGGCGACCCGATCCAGCTCAGGCTTCCGTCAGGAACCGTCCTCGACGTCGACGTCGTGACGCGCGGTTCGTGGACCGACGCGGTCGAGCTGCCCGGCCTCGGCTCTGATCTCTTGGACGGCATGCAGATCCGCGGCGCACCGGCTTTCGAGACGTGGTTGCTCTCTCAGCAGCGCCACATCGCGGCGGCATCCGAGACCATCCTGCACGAGGCCGCGCTCGGAGCGATGTCGCGCGGCGAGATCGACCGTGCGATCGGCTATGCCGTGCGGGCGACCGCGATGACCCCGCTCGACGAGAACCACCAGGCCCTGCTGATCCGGCTGTATCGACTGGCGGGGAACGACGAGGCCGCCGCGGCCCAGCTGTCGCTCTGCACAGCGCTCTTCGAGAGCGAGCTGGGCGTGAGCCCTGGGCCCGCTGTGATGTCCGCGATCCACGAGAACCGCGTGGCACCAAGGGATACCGCCGACGAGTCGGTCATCGAGGCGATGATCGAGTCGGGCGCCGCCGCCATCTCCGCCGGTGCCGTCGACGCCGGCGTCACGTCGCTCCGGAGCGCGGTGCGCCTGGCGGACGGCTCCGACACCCTGCTGCTGCGCATCCGGTCACGCCTCGTCCTGGGGGAGGCACTGATCCACTCGCTCGGAGGTCTCGACGAGGACGGACTGGGCTCCTTGCACGAGGCCGCGACCATCGCGCTCGCCCACGACCAGCCGCTCAGCGCGGCGCGGGCGAGGGCGGAGCTCGGGTACGTCGACTACCTCCGCGCCCGCTACGCCCGGGCGGAGCTGTGGCTCACGGACGCGCTGGATCTGGCGGAGGGATCGCCGTCGGTGCTCGCCCGCGCCACGATGTACCTCGGCGCGGCGGCGAGCGACCAGTCGCACTACCTGCGCGCGCTCGAGCTGCTGGAGCGCGCCGCGACGCTCGCGCACGCGGACGGGCATCCCAGGACCGAGGCGTTCGCCCGGTCCATGGCCGGGCGGGTCCATCTGCTCCGCGGCGACCTCGCTCCGGCAGAGTCCGAGCTCGACGCGTCGATCGCCCTCGCGGAGCGCGACCACTGGCTCGGCTTCCTTCCCTGGCCTCAGGCGCTCCTGGGCGACGTGCTCCTCGAGCAGGGTGACGTGGCAGGTGCCGCTGAGCTGCTGCGGCAGGCGTTCGCGCGGGCCTGTCAGCTGGGCAACCCCTGCTGGGAGGGCACGGCCGCCCGCGGGCTGGCGCGCGTCGCGGAAGCTGAGGGCGACACGACGCGCGCGTTCGCCATCCTCGACGACGCCGCACGCCGCTCCACGCGGCTGGCCGACCCCTACGTCTGGCTCGCGGCGTACATCCTCGACACCCGCTGCGACCTGGGTCGCCGGCACGGGCACCCCGACACCTCGACCTGGGTGGCACGCATGCAGGAGCTGACGTCGCGCACGGGGATGCGCGAGCTCGCGGTCCGTTCCCTGGTGCACGGAGCAGCAATCGGACGCGACGGCGACGGCCTGGCGGCCACGATGCTGGCCGCCGACATCGACAACCCGCAGCTCCAGGATCTGCTGGCCGGCCTCGAGGCGTCGTCGTACGCGCGCGCTGTGGACCTCCGAGTCGGCCGCGGCCCAGCGCCGTCGCTCCTCGAGCAGCGACGCTGATCCGCTCGCCTGCCCTGACGGCGAACGGCCCCGCGACTCGTCGCGGGGCCGTTCTCGTTCCAGGGGCTCAGGTCAGGTGGAGACCGGGTGGGAGCACTGGCCGGTCGCCTTGTGGCCGACCGTGTTGACCTGGCCGGGGTAGAAGCCGAAGGCTAGGGCGGGGCCGATGCCGTGGCAGGTCAGGTTGTGCGCGATCACGTTGCGCACGATCTGGACGGTGGGCGTCCCGCCCGCGGCCACCTCCTCCGGGTCCGTCGCGGTGATGTTCGTCAGCGTCATGTTGCGGCCGACCTGGTTGAACAGCGCCCCGAACCACTCCGCTGTCACGCCGCTCACGGTGAGGTTGCGTCCGATGGTGTTGTTCTTGATCGCCCACGGGATGTCGCCGCCACCGCCGGACAGCGTCACGTTGCCGTGCACCATGATCCCGTTGAGCAGGACGGTGTTGGCGTCGGTCGCGGTGACGTTGCCCCTGATGGTGATGACCGACGATGCGCAGCCGAACGGGTTCTCGAGCTCGGGGACGCAGGGGACGTCGGGATCGTCGGCCTCCGGGCCGCCGGCGTCGTCAGGGTCGAACATGGCGCCGCACTCGTGCCCTGCCTTGTGCGGCTGGTCCGGCTGGCAGCCCAGACCCAGCAGTGCTCCCGTCCCGGCGATCACGTTGTGCCCGACGGTGATCGTGGACGGCACTGTCTGCGCGTCGAACACCGCACCCGCCTCGACGGTGAGGTTCCCGACGATGGTGATCGTCGCCCAGGGGTCGACGTCGCATGCTCCGGCGATGGTGAGGCTGGCGTAGGTCCCGGAGTGGATGTGGACGAGGTTGCCGGTGGCGAAGTCACCTCCTGTGCACGTGTAGGAGGGCGGTGACGTCGCAGCCGAAACCGGCGCGCTCGAGCCGATCACGAGGGCGATCGCCGCGGCGATCACGAGCAGGATCCGCTTCATGTTGCTCCCCAAGAGACGGGACACCGGCGGAACGGTCGCACGACCTGTGCGGCACGCGGATAGGAGGACCTAGCCTCCGGTGCTCCACGATGATCGCCGCGGGTGCATGACCGCACAATGGGTCGCCGACGCAGACTGCGATCCGCTCCCCGAGGGTGACGGTCCGTTACGTCCGTGTGGAGCCGTTCCACGGACGTCGACCCGCCGCTGACGGGTCGCGGGCTCGATCCGAGACCGCGACGCGAGGCCCGTTCAGTCGAGATGGCACCGGCGCGCGTCGTGTCGGAGATGACTGGGGGTGGCGGGATTCGTCGCATGAGCGACGAGGCTGCCGACGCGCGGCGCTGCGCGCCGGTCGGCGTACGCCTCGTGACGAGCTCCTCCCGATTCCCGCCACCTCCAGAGCGACGAAGGCCCCGCTGCTGACGCAGCGGGGCCTTCGCGGGGGTGGAGGTGGCGGGAATCGAACCCGCGTCCTTCGGTGGCGATCAGGGTCTTCTCCGGGCGCAGCCTGCTGTGCTTTTCTCGGCCCCGGCAGTCACGCAGGCAAGCTGCCGACGGGCCCAGTCACTGTCTGATGTCCTGCGTCACCCCGTGACCGGGATCGCAGTGAGTTCCCTAGCTGACGCCAGGATCCGGAGCGGGAACGCCCCCGGGCTGACGGACTTCAGGCTCGCTTAGGCAGCGAGGGCGAAGTCAGTGCGCTGAGTGTTGGCACTTGTATTTAGGCGCTGGATCGTTAGCGAGATAACCAGCATCCTCGGCCCGCTTCTCCCATCACGACAGACGAAGTCGAAACCGATCACCCCCTGTGCAGTTGTGGTCCCAGTGTACGGGGTGCCACCGACTTCTCGCTCCGACCTTCCGCGGCGCCGGACCGACCGCGTCCGCGGCTGCACGACGTACCGACGGCGGCCGCGCGATGAGGACCCCCACGGAGCAGTCGACGGAGGCGCTTGCGCGGTTGCGCGTCCGCCATCGACTACCGTCGCCCGCAGCGTCTCCACGACGCGGGCGGGGGCGTGATGGAGAGCGTGCAGGTGCACAGCACCGAGGTCGACGGTGTGCCGGTGCTGTGGGTCGACCGGACCGAACCCGGCCCGCTCCACGTGTCGCTGTGCTTCCGCGTCGGCAAGGTCGACGAGTCGCTGCCGCAGAACGGCATCACGCACCTCCTCGAGCACGTCGTGCTGCACGGCGTCGACCAGGTCCAGGACGAGAGCCACCACAACGGCAGCGTCAGCAACACCATGACGACGTTCGTCGTCGGCGGCTCCGAGGACGAGGTCTGCAGGTTCCTTCTCGGGGTGTGCGAGGGGCTCACGGACGTCCCCGTGGGGCACCTCGAGCACGAGCAGCGGGTGCTCGAGGCCGAGTCTGCCCGGACCAAGCAAGGGCCGCTCGCCCACCTGATGATGCGGCGCTTCGGGCCGGCCGGCCCTGGACTCTGGTGGTGCAACGACTTCGGAGCCATCAACGCGACTCCGGACTCGCTGCGCGCGTGGTCGGCCCAGCACTTCACGCGCGGCAACGCCGTCCTGATCCTCGACGGGAACGTCCCAGACGGCCTGCAGCTGCCGCTGCCTCCCGGCGACCAACTCCCGGTCCCCCCGCTCGTCGACCGCCAGCACGGCACGCCGTTGTGGGTCGCGTCCGACTTCCCGGAGATCGTGACGCACACGATCGTCGACCGGTCGGCCGCAGCGGTCGCGTGGGCGGCGATAGCGCAGCAGCGTCTGGTCGCGCGGCTGCGCGCGGGCGAGGGCATCGCCTATTCCCCCAGCGTCAGCTACGACCCGTACGACGGAGGTACCGCGCAGGTCTCGGCCGTCGCGGATGCTCACCCGGAGCACCTGGTCGCCGCTGCCATGGGCATGTCCGACGTCGTGGAGGAGCTGGCCGCCGCCGGCCCGACCGAGGCCGAGCTCGAGAGCTACCGGGCTCAACTGCGCAGAAGTCTGGATGTGCCGCCGCCTCCGGTCGCCGTGGCCTACCGGCAGGCGCATGACCTGCTCCACGACCACCCGACCCAGTCGCCGGGGGAGATCTCCGCCGACATCGAGGCGCTCACCGTGCCCTCGGTCCGCGAGGTCGGCCAGCAGGCCCGGCAGCGCATGGTCTATGCGCTGCCCGCAGACGTCTCGCTGCCCCCAGGCCGGGCCGCCGCCGTGCGTAGTCGTCCGGCCGGGCCCGAGATGATCGGCTCCTACTACCGTCCCGCCACCGACGAGAAGTTCCTCATCACGCAGGCGCCCGAGGGCGTGAGCTGGACTGGTCCCGACGACGAGTACGTCGCGGTCAGGTACGACGCCTGCTGCGGAGTGCTGTGCTGGCCCGACGGCAAGCGGGTGCTGGTGAACGACTCGGGCGAGACGCTCACCATCGAGCCCACGCTTTGGCAGAGCGGCCGCGGTCTCGTCTCCCTCATCGACCAGAGCACGGCCTCGGTCCGCATCCCGATGCCCCCGCGCGCGCCCGACGAGATCCCGCGACTCGCGCCGATGCCAGCGGCTGCGACCACGTCCGCGAAGCCGGTCAGGTCGAAGTCGGCGGCAGCCAACCGCGCCATCCTGAGCGGCTCCGTGATGCTGGGGCTCGCGGGCCTCTTCGGCGTCACCGGCGCCGGTGCTGCCCCCGGCCTCGTGTGGATGGCGGCGGCCTTCGGCGTCGTGAACCTCACGATGGGCCTGCAGGGCCTATACCGGAACCGGCAACGCCGGCGCTGACAGGTGCGGGAGGTCACGCGGTCTCGGCGTACCCCTGCGAGAAGCGCGGCCGTAGGCTCGACGCATGCCTGAGTTCGAGTACGAGGACCTCCTGCCGCTCGGTCCCGACGAGACGCCCTACCGCCTGCTGACGACCGAGGGTGTGAGCACCGTCGACGCGGGCGGGCGCACGTTCCTCACCGTCGAGCCCGAGGTGCTGAGCAGCCTCACCGAGACGGCGATCCACGACATCCAGCACCTGCTGCGCCCCGGCCACCTCCATCAGCTGCGGAACATCCTCGACGACCCCGAGGCCTCGCCCAACGACCGCTTCGTCGCGCTCGACCTGCTGAAGAACGCGAACATCGCCGCCGGATTCGTCCTGCCGATGTGCCAGGACACCGGCACCGCGATCGTCATGGGCAAGCGCGGCCAGCAGGTGCTCACCCCCGGCGACGACGAGCGCCACATCAGCAGGGGCGTCTACGACGCCTACCAGAAGCTGAACCTGCGCTACTCGCAGATGGCGCCGCTCACGATGTGGGAGGAGCGCAACACCGGGTCGAACCTCCCCGCGCAGATCGAGCTCTACGCCGACACCGCGCCCGGCCACGAGAACTCCTACAAGTTCCTCTTCATGGCCAAGGGCGGCGGCTCGGCGAACAAGTCGCTGCTGTTCCAGGAGACGAAGGCGGTGCTCAACCCCGCCGCCATGCGCACGTTCCTCGACGAGAAGCTGCGCGGCCTCGGCACAGCTGCGTGCCCGCCGTACCACCTCGCCATCGTCATCGGCGGGACGAGCGCGGAGTTCGCGCTGAAGACCGCGAAGTACGCGAGCGCCCGTTACCTCGACGGCTTGCCCACCGGCGGCTCGATGACCGGCCACGCGTTCCGCGACATCGAGATGGAGGCCGAGGTCCTGCAGATGACGCGCGAGTTCGGCATCGGCGCGCAGTTCGGCGGCAAGTACTTCTGCCACGACGTCCGCGTCGTCCGGCTCCCCCGCCACGGCGCCTCGTGCCCCGTCGCGATCGCGGTGTCGTGCAGTGCCGACCGCCAGGCGCTCGCGAAGATCACGTCGGAGGGCGTCTTCCTGGAGCAGCTCGAGACCGACCCGGCACGCTTCCTGCCCGACGTCACCGACGAGCACCTCGACGACGACACCGTCGTGAAGATCGACCTCAACCGCCCGATGGACGAGATCCGCGCCGAGCTCACCAAGTACCCCGTGAAGACGCGGCTGTCGCTCTCGGGCCCCCTCGTCGTCGCCCGCGACATCGCCCACGCGCGCATCAAGGAGATGCTCGACAACGGCGAGCCGATGCCGCAGTACCTGAAGGACCACGCCGTCTACTACGCAGGCCCTGCGAAGACGCCCCAAGGCTACGCGAGCGGCTCCTTCGGACCCACCACGGCCGGCCGGATGGACGCCTACGTCGACCAGTTCCAGAAGGCCGGCGGATCGTTCGTCATGCTGGCCAAGGGAAATCGCAGCAAGGGCGTCACCGATGCCTGCCGGGCCAACGGCGGCTTCTACCTCGGCTCCATCGGCGGTCCGGCGGCGCGGCTCGCGCAGGACTGCATCAAGCACGTCGAGGTGCTCGACTTCCCCGAGAACGGCATGGAGGCCGTGTGGAAGATCGAGGTCGAGGACTTCCCCGCGTTCATCGTCGTCGACGACAAGGGCGAGGACTTCTTCGCCGAGACGCTGCGCCCCGTCGCGACGACCATCCCCGTCGGCCCGCCGGCCTGATCGCTGCGCCCGACAGCGGCGAGCGCCCCGGACATCACGTGTCCGGGGCGCTCGTGCGTCTGCGTGCGGTCAGTACCAGCTGTGCGACTGGAAGTGGCGCCAGGCGCCGCACGGCGATCCGTACCGGCTCTTGATGTAGCCCAGGCCCCAACGGACCTGCGTGACCGGGTTGGTCCTCCAGTCCGGCGCGACGTTGCCCATCTTCGATCCCGGCAGCGCCTGCGGGATGCCGTGCGCACCGGAGGTCTTGTTGTGCGACCGGTAGTTCCAGTGGCTCTCGCGGTTCCACAGGTTCACCAGGCAGGCGAACTGCGACGTGGAGGTCCAGCCGTAGCGGCTGGCCATGATGCGCTTCGCGTGCCACTGCGCGTAGGCGGCGGTGCCGAACGCGTACGGCGCGACAGCGGTCTTCGACGTCGTGCGCACGACCGGCTTCGGACGCAGCTTGGGTGCGGTCGACGTCACCTTGACTGCGCGCGTGGTGACGGTGCCGACGATCGCACCGGCCGACGTCGCCGCGGACGTGGCGGTCGACGTGGTCGACGGTGCAGCCACGACCTGCGGCACCGGCGCGATGCCCGACAGCGTCGCCACCGCCAGGGTGCCGGCGGCGAGCACGACGATGCGTCGGTGCGATCGCGGGTCGGGTGAGCTGAGCACGTCCTCGTCCTGGTGTCGGGCGTCGGGGTGACGCGGTGCGGGACCCCGAACCCGACCGCGCATGAACCGCGGTGCGAGCCGGCATCCCGTCAGCGGTCGCGCGAGTGCCCGAGGGCGCTGCTGCGCGGTCCGCGTCAGGGACGGCGTACGACGTCGGAGTCGACCGGGCCGGGCCCGACTCTCCTCGTTCGACATCCGTCCTGAGGGCTCTCGGCGCCCTGGCGGAGGTGGCCGAGGGGCCGAACGGGCGGAGCATCGAGCGGGGAGAGCACTCCGACCCCGTAGGCAGGGGTCGTTGCTCATCCACCTTGGCCAGCGCCTCCGACAGCGTCGACCGCTGATCCACGGACTGAACCTCTAGTCGAGTTCTTGTCCACAGGGCGAACAGGCGTGTTCGCGGTCAAATCGGACACACGTTGTGAGCGGCACCACAGGTCAACGGGCTCCCAGAGCCCGCGCTCCCGCCTGTACGCCGCGTCGGCGCACCAGCACGCTCCGACACCCTCGACCGCCGATCGAGGGACAGCCGGCCCTCGAGAGGGCCTTGCGTGCCCCTCAGACCTGCAGGTCCTCGAGCATCTCGGTCACAAGCGCCGCGATCGGGCTGCGCTCGCTGCGGGTCAGCGTGATGTGGGCGAAGAGCGGGTGCCCCTTGAGCTTCTCCGTCACCGCGACGATGCCGTCGTGGCGACCGACGCGCAGGTTGTCGCGCTGCGCGATGTCGTGCGTCAGGACCACGCGCGAGTCGCGGCCGATGCGCGACAGTACCGTGAGAAGCACGTTGCGTTCCAGCGACTGCGCCTCGTCGACGATCACGAACGCGTCGTGCAGCGAGCGGCCCCGGATGTGAGTCAGCGGAAGGACTTCCAGCATTCCGCGGTCGACGATCTCCTCCACGACCTCCTGCGTCGTCAGCGCACCGAGCGTGTCGAACACGGCCTGTCCCCAGGGCGACATCTTCTCGCTCTCGCTGCCGGGCAGGTAGCCGAGCTCCTGCCCGCCGACGGCGTACAGGGGACGGAAGACGATCACCTTGCGGTGCTGACGACGTTCGAGCACCGCCTCGAGACCGGCGCACAGCGCGAGCGCCGACTTGCCCGTTCCGGCGCGGCCGCCCAGCGACACGATGCCGACCTCCGGGTCGAGCAGCAGGTCGAGAGCGACGCGCTGCTCGGCGCTGCGGCCGTGCAGGCCGAAGGCCTCGCGATCGCCTCGTACCAGCCGGATCTGCTTGTCGGGCGTGACGCGCGCGAGCGCGCTGCCGCGCTCGGAGACCAGCACCAGACCGGTGTGGCACGGGAACTCGCGCGCCTCCGCGAGGTCGATGCGCTCGAGCTCGTACAGCTCGTCGACCACCGACCCCGGTACGTCGATCTCGGCCATGCCCGTCCAGCCGCTCTCGACGACGAGCTCGGCGCGGTACTCCTCGGCGTTGAGCCCGACCGACGACGCCTTCACGCGCATCGGCAGGTCCTTGCTCACCAGGACCACGTCGCGGCCGTCGGCCGCGAGGTTGCGCGCCACCGCGAGGATGCGCGTGTCGTTGTCGCCGAGCTGGAAGCCGTTGGGCAGCACCGAGGTGTCGGAGTGGTTGAGCTCGACGCGCACCGTGCCGCCGGCCTCGCCGACCGGCATCGGGTCGTCGAGTCGACCGTGCTCGACGCGCAGGTCGTCGAGCAGCCGCAGCGCCTGGCGCGCGAAGTAGCCGAGCTCGGGGTGCGAGCGCTTGGCCTCGAGCTCCACCACCACGACGACAGGGATGACGACTTCATGCTCGTCGAACCTCATGAGCGCGTGCGGGTCCGAGAGGAGCACCGAGGTGTCGAGCACGTAGGTGCGGCTCGAGGAGGCGGTGGACGGACGGCGACGCGCGTTGGGCACAAGGGCCTCCCACGAGTGCGGGCCGCCCGGGCGGTGGCCCGTGTGCGTTCGACCGTAAGCCCGTCGTACGGCGCATCCGCCGCGCCACGCCGACGGGCGGTTCGCAACGATCGGGTGAATTCCGCGGGCGCAGTCCGGACAGGCGGGCTACGCCAGGTCGAGGCCGAGGTGCTCGACGCGGCGGGCCAGCACGGCGGCCACGATCGCGAGCAGCACCGCGACCGCGAGTCCGAGGTGCAATCCGTTCCGGACCACCAGCGCTCCCAGCAGCGCTCCGAGGGCGTAGCCGGCCGGTGTCGCGACCGCGATGCGGAGGAGGCCGCGTCGGGCCGGGTCGCGCTGCGCCATCGGCGTACCCGCGCTCTCCACCGCACCGACGAGGGCGTCGGTCAACGGCCCGGTGACGGCGACGGTGCGGACTCCTCGCCCGAGCAGCCTCGTGAGCAGCACCGCCTGGATGCCCTGCGCGAGAGCCAGCAGCGCGATCGGCACCAGCAGCCGCGGATGCGTCGCGAGCGGGTCGTGCCACACCAGCACGCCGGCGACCAGCACCAGCACCACCTCGACGACGAGCAGCGTCTCGCGCGCCGCCCGCTGACCGAACCTGCTGCGCAGCCCGCGACGCCCGACCGCCGCCAGCAGCACCCCGAGCGTGAACGCGACGAGGGCGGTGAGCGCGAGCCACACGCGATCGGTGTCCGACAGGCTCGCTGCGGCGACGACGACGAGGTTGCCCGTCTGGTTGGCGACGAAGACCTCGGCGTAGACCAGGCTCACGACGTCGACGCAGCCCGAGACCGCGGCGAGCAGAGCGGTGATGGAGACCGCGAGGCGCAGTCCGGTGGGGGCGTCGACGCCGGCGGCGCCGCTCACGCGCCGAAACGGCGGCCGCGCGCGGAGTAGGACCGCAGCGCGCGCAGGAAGTCGACCTTGCGGAAGTCGGGCCAGTACGCCTCGCAGAAGTAGAACTCCGAGTGCGCCGACTGCCACAGCAGGAAGCCCGAGAGCCGCTGCTCGCCCGACGTGCGGATCACGAGATCGGGATCGGGCTGGCCCGCGGTGTAGAGGTGCTCGGCGATGTGCTCGACGTCGACCTCGCCGGCGAGCTCGTCGAGCGTGAGGCCCTTCGCCGCCGCGTCGGTGATCAGTGCGCGTACGGCGTCGACGACCTCGCGCCGTCCGCCGTAGCCGACCGCGATGTTCACGAGCAGACCCGACCGGTGGGCCGTGGCGTCCTCCGCCGCCTTGAGCTGCTCGGCCGTCGTCGCCGGCAGGAGATCGAGCGCGCCCACGGGGTGCAGCCGCCACGTGCCGTGCGACGCGAGGTCGGTGACGGTCGCCTCGATGATGCGCAGCAGCGGCTCGAGCTCGGCGGCAGGCCGCGAGAGGTTGTCGGTCGACAGCAGCCACAGCGTGACGACCTCGACGCCGACCTCGTCGCACCAGCCGAGGAAGTCCTCGATCTTCTCGGCCCCGGCCTGGTGCCCGTGCGCGGTGCTCATCCCCTGCGCCGCTGCCCAGCGACGGTTGCCGTCGAGCATGACGCCGACGTGGCGCGGGATGCGGTCGCGGTCCAGCGAACCCATGAGCCGGCGCTCGTACGCGCCGTACACGAGGTCGGAGACGTTCACCCGCCCTGCCTTCCGCCGGACCCGCTGTCACTCGCGAGGGTACCGGCGGCCCGCCCGGAAGTCTGCGACCCGCACGACCGACCCGCCCTCGTGCGAACGCGGCGACAGCCTCCCGACCTCGCCGGCCAGCGGGCGCCCCGGCGGAGCACGACGAGCACGGACTTGGAACCTACGTTTGCGTAAGTTACGCTCGCGTATGTGAGCAGCCACCGCCCCACCTCGCAGCCCGCGGTCGCCGACGTCACCGTCGACGCCGTCGCGGAGGAGCACGGCCTGCTGGACCCGGTGAAGCCGCACCTGCGCGGCTGGTTGCACGCCGGCATGGCACCGGTGGCGGTGGTCCTCGGCATCGTGCTCGTGGTGCTCTCGCCGCCGCAGTACCGCTGGGCCGCGACGCTCTACAGCATCACGGCGATCCTGCTGTTCGGCACCAGCGCGGTCTACCACCGCTTCACCTGGAGCGAGCGCACGCGCGTCCTGCTCAAGCGGCTGGACCACTCGAACATCTTCCTGATCATCGCCGGCAGCTATACGCCGTTCGCGGTGGTGCTGCTGCCCGAGGAGCAGGAGCGCACGCTGCTGATCCTGGTGTGGAGCGGTGCGCTCGCCGGCGTGCTGTTCCGCGTGTTCTGGGTCGGGGCTCCCCGGTGGCTCTACACGCCGATCTACATCGCGCTGGGCTGGGTCGCGATCTTCTACCTGCCCGCGTTCTGGTCCGCCGGCGGTCCGCTCGTCGTGATCCTGCTCGCGCTCGGCGGCATCTTCTACTCCGTCGGCGGGGTCGTCTACGCCCTCAAGCGCCCCAACCCGTCACCGACCTGGTTCGGCTTCCACGAGGTGTTCCACGCCTTGACCCTGCTGGGTTTCCTCACCCAGTACGTCGCCGTGTCCCTCGTCCTCTACGGCGCCCGCTGACCCTTCCCGGGTGACGGTGCCCCAGGCTGACTCAGAGGCAGCCGGCGCTCCCGACGGGATCCGCAGCATCGAGCGCCGAGGACCTGGGGGTCCGGGCTGCGTCTGAGTCGGTGCGAGGCACCGTCACGACGGGCGTCAGGCAGGGCCGGCGTCGCGGACGCGCTGGACCTCCTCCATCGCCGAGCGCAACTGGCCCAGCCACTCGTCGCTGTGCTTGCCGACGAGCTTCACGCACCAGGCGAGCGCGTCGCTGCGCGACTTCGCGACCCCGGCGTCGACGAGGGTGTCGAGCACGCCTCGCTCGGACTGGCGCAGCCGCGTCATCACCGGCACCGACAGCGTGGTGAACAGGACGCGCTGGTCGTCGACCGCCACGCCCCACGCGACCTTGCGGCCGGTGCGGTGCTCGAGCTCGCGCGCGATCTCGATGCGCTTGTCGCGCGTGTCCTCGCGGAAGCCTTGGACGCGGCCACGGACCGCGGCGGCACGCTCGGCGTCGCTCGCGCCGGCGGCGATGTCGGGCACGGCGAGCCGGCCGACGACGGTGATCTCCTCACGGTCCACGGTCACCTCGGGGGCGCCGTCGAACCATTCCTGCGGCAGCCGGCCCGCGAGCCAGCCCCGGATCTCCTCGATACTCATGCTTACATGATTACACCATTACCGGCTAGGTCAACCCCGGTCCGCCGAGGGCGAACGCAGCGCCGCCGCCAGGGCCGGCGGGTCGGTGATCGGCAGGTCGCACACGAAGTGCCGGCAGACGTACGCCGCAGGCGCGCCGGCGACCAGCACGCGCCCGGCGAGGAGAGGGTGATCGCTCCCGACCGGTCCCCGCACGACGACGGCTCCCGGCGCCGTACCCGACCACGCCGCTTGCTCGAGCGCCCGCGTCGCGTCGTCGTCCTCGCCGACCACGGCGATCTCGCGCGGCCCGTCGACCCACGCCTCGAGCGCGGCCATCGCGTGCCCGGCGAAGCGGGGCTGCTCCGCGACGATCGGCAGCAGCGCAGCGAGCGCCTCCTCGGCGGCCGTGCGATGGCGGTCGGACCCGGAGAGCGCGGCGTAGGTCAGCAGGCTCGAGGCGACGGCGCTCCAGCCCGAGGGCGTCGCGTTGTCGCCCGGGTCCTGCGGACGGAGCACGAGCGACTCGGCGTCGTGGGCGGTGTCGAAGAAGCCGCCGGTGCTCTCGTCACGGAACCGAGTGAGCGCGTCGTCGAGCAGCGCGACAGCCTTCGCGAGCCACGCGCTGTCACCCGTCACCTGGTGCACGACGAGGAAGGCGTCGGCGAGGCAGCCGAGGTCGTCGAGCACCGCGGCCGGCGCACCCGCCGAGCCGTCGCGGGAGACGCGCAGCAGGCGCCCGTCGGCGTCACGGTGCACGGAGTCGACGTACGTCGCGGCCTCCACCGCTGCCTGCACCCAGGCGGCCTCGCCCAGGATCGCACCGGCCTCCGCCAGCGCCGCGATCGCGAGCCCGTTCCAGGCCGCCACGACCTTGTCGTCGCGGCCAGGTTGCGGCCGCCGCGCTCGCGCCTCGAGCAGGCGTCGTCGTACGCCGTCCCAGCGCGCCAGGTCGTCCGGCTGCGCGCGCAGCTGCAGCACCGACGTACCGTGCTCGAACGTGCCCGTCTCCGTGACCCGGAGCAGGTCTGCGGCCCAGGCGCCGTCGTCGTCGCCCAGCACCTCGACGAGCTGCGCCGGCGTCCATGCGTAGGTGAGACCCTCGACCCCGTCGGTGTCGGCATCGAGCGCAGAGATGAACGCACCATCGCGAGATCGCATGTCCCGCAACAGGAATGCGGCGGTATCGCGCACGACGCGCTCTGCCACTGCATCGCCGGTGAGGCGCCACCAGTGGGCGTAGACCCGCAGGAGGAGTCCGTTGTCGTAGAGCATCTTCTCGAAGTGGGGCACCACCCAGTCGGCATCGACGGAGTAGCGCGCGAAACCGCCGGCGAGCTGGTCGTACATCCCTCCGCCCGCCATCGCGCGCAGCGTGCCCTCGGCCATCGCGAGCGCCTCGGTCGTGCCGGTGCGCGCGTGGTGGCGCAGCAGCGCCTCGAGCGTCATCGACGGCGGGAACTTCGGGGCGCGCCCGAAACCGCCGCGCTCGGCGTCGTACTGCCTCGCCGTCGTCGTCACGGCTGCGCCGAGCACCGTGCGCACGAGTCCCGGATCGAGCGGCTGCGTCGCGCCCGGCACAGCGACGCGGTCGGCGAGCGACGACGTGATGCGCGACGCCGCCTCGAGCACGCGCGAGCGCTCGGTCTGCCAGGTGCCGCTCACCGCCTCGAGCAGCTGCCGGAACGACGGCATGCCGTGACGCGGCTCCGGCGGGAAGTAGGTGCCGGCGTAGAACGGCTCGCCGTCGGCGGTGAGGAACGCCGTCATCGGCCAGCCGCCGTGACCGGTGAGCGCCTGCGTCGCCGACATGTAGACGGCGTCCACGTCCGGACGCTCCTCGCGGTCGACCTTCACCGCCACGAACCGCTCGTTCAGGTACGCCGCGACCTCGGGATCCTCGAAGGACTCGTGCGCCATGACGTGGCACCAGTGGCACGCGGCGTACCCGACGGACAGGAGCACCGGGACGTCGCGCTCCCGCGCCTCGCTGAACGCATCCGGCCCCCACTCCTGCCAGTCGACCGGGTTGTCCTTGTGCTGCTGCAGGTACGGCGAGGTCGACGACGCGAGACGGTTCGGCACCCGTCCATCCTCTGCTCTCGCGACGCTCCGCGCACGCGTGAGCACAGCGCGCTCGGAATGTCACCGACCGGACTGAACCGCTTCCGACAACCGGCTACGGCCGGGCGCTGGCCGCTCTACCTTCGGCACCAGCGATCCCCAGGGGAGGTCCGAGGATGGACGGGACGACGGAGCCGGCAGCGCACGGCTGGAGCGACGCGGACGAGCAGCGGGACCGGCTCGCAGACGAAGCGGCCGCCCGGCGGTCCGGCACGCGTGCGCGCCGCTGGCGGGGTAGCGGAGTGGCCCTTGCGGCTGTGGCGGTCGTCGGCGTCGTCGGCCTGGCGAGCGCCGGCGCATCGGCCGCGCCCGACTCCGAGCAGGCTGCGCTCCTCGCGGCGGCCGGCCACTCCGGGCACACCAGCGGCGTGAGCGCGTCGAGCA
>DASSQW010000271.1:0-2625 GCA_035702165.1 Candidatus Nanopelagicales bacterium | reverse complement strand
CCAGGTGAGTCACGCACGTGACAATGCCCGGGCCGCGGACGCTCGGCCGGGTGACGGCGTGGCGCGGATCGAGTGCGGCGCCGGTCGAGCGCCGTAGCCTCGACGACGTGGTCGACGTCCTGGGCCGGATCGCCGTCGTGGCAGCGCTCGGCGCCGTGCTGCTCTGCGGCTGCACGGGTCCGTCGGGCTCGGTGGCGACGACCTCGGCGCCGTCGTCCACCACCGCGTCCCCGACAGCGAGCAGCTCCACCCCTGCCTCGAGCGCCCCGAGCGCCACGACCGCTTCGGCGTCGCCCACGATCTCGGCCACCCCGGTGATCGCGGCCTCGTGCCCGCACCGCTACTCCTCCGCCGCGCTCGCGACCTGCATCGCCACCGCGACCAAGGTCTACGTCGCCACCTGGACGCAGGACCTCGCGAACGAGGGGATCACCGCGGCGCTCACGCCGCCGAAAGTGGTCGTGTTCAGCGCGATCCCGAAGAACCCGTGCGTCTCCAGCGAGGGCGACGCGGCCGAGGCATCGTTCTTCTGCGGCAAGAACAACACCCTCTACTTCTCGTCGAACGCCGCGAAGCAGTGGACCATCGCCTACGCCGCAGCGGCGGATGCTCGGCAGGTCCTCGCCTCCGACGCGGCAGCAGCCGGCACGACGCGCGCCGACCTGCGCGGCGGCTACCCCCTCGTCGGCGCGACCACCGAGCTCGCTCACGAGATCGGTCACTGGGCGCAGAAAGTCAGCGGCCAGCTCGCCTGGTACGACGTCCGCAGCGCGAGCTCGGACTTCGCGGTGTCCAACGGCGCGCACTCCACGAGCGAGGGCGCGGCCGACTGCATGGCCGGGTGGGTGCAGGGTCGCGCGGCGCGTGATGGCACCTGGGTCGATACGCCGATCGGTCGTTGGGCGCACCACGCGACGATGGCCGAGCTCGGCTTCGACATCGAGCACGTCTCGACCGGATTCCGGTTCCCGAAGGAGAAGCCCGCCGACATCATCGGCTACGGGACGTCGTACACCCGGCTGCTCTTCTACGACCTCGGGTGGGCCGCGGGGAAGGCCGGCAAGCCCGGCCTGTCGACCTGCTCGCGAACCGTCGCGACGTACCTGAAGGCGACCCTCCCGCCGCACAGCTGAGCGGTCGATGCACACGTTGCTCGACGCGGGCGACACAATGGGTGCCCACAGGAGGGCTCGCATAGTGGCCGAGTGCGGCGGTCTTGAAAACCGCTAGGTGGCAACACCTCGAGGGTTCGAATCCCTCGCCCTCCGCTCACGGCGCGCAGCGCCGTCGCGCGAGGCGCACGGATTCGGGAGGAACCCGTCACCGCGGTCCTCCACTCGGCGCGCAGCGCCGCCGGCGCGGACGGCGGTCGCACAGTGACGGGTCCCTCGCCCTCCGCTGAGGCGCACGTGGGGCTGGGCTTCTCGACGTCGTGGGGAGCATCATCTGCTCGTGGCGAGCTCTGAGCGCGGACAGCATGGAGAACTGCCACATGCACCCCTCGAGGACGTCTCACCGATCCTGCTGGCGCCGCTGGCCCTGCTGTGGACGGGGGCGGCTGTCCTGTGCTTCCTCGGTCCGTCACGCGAGTACTGGCTCGGGCTGGCGGCCGTCCTCGCCGTTGTGGCTCTCGCTTCTGCTGCGGCGAAGGGCGCTCGCCGCCGGTCGATAGCCCGGGCCGACTGGTTGCTGCGACGGGAACCGCCGAGCGAGACGAACCCGCGTGGACTTCCGGCATTCACGCGGCCCCAGACCCGGTTCGCCGTCGGGATAACGATCGTCGTCCTCGTGGTGTGGGCGGCGCTGCTCGCGAGGCAGCTCTACGCCGAGGTCCAGGTCCGTTCGAACGGGCTGCCGGCCCGTGCGATCGTCAGCTCCGCGCCGTTGGAGTTCCCGTTCTCCGGTGACGTGTGCGTCTACGTGTACGGCCGGGTGACCTCCGGTCCGCCGTTGTGCTCTCGTCCTGTCGGATCTGGAGTGATGAAGGTCGGAGACGAAGTGGGAGTCCACGTGGACCGCCACGATCCGCGTGCGGTGGTCATCGATGCCGGGCTGCCTCCGGGCTCGGACATGGCGGCGGTCGTGGTTCTGGGTCTGGTGTCGGTCTGCCTGCTCACGCTGTTCCTGCGGCGGCGCAGTTCCGGCTGATGAGCCGCCCGGCCGCCGCGTGGCTCGCAGCGGATCGCGAGCGGGGACGGCGTCGCGGACCTACTCTCGGCTCGTGCGGATCAGCGTCGACACGACGGCCCTCGAGATCGAGGCGCAGAAGCGGCTCGCCGGAGTCATCGGGCTGGTGCCGCGCGGGCTCGCGCGACGGATCGGCGGGCACGACCTCGACGTCGACGGACAGCAGCTCGACCCTCACCTCGCACTCATCCTGGCCATCGAGCGGCGCCTGCACGGCGCGCACCTCGAGGCCGCTGTCGACGAGCGTCGCGCCGGGATGCGCAAGGCGTCCGTCATCGCCGCCGGATCGCCGATACCGGTGGGCGACGTACGCGATCTCGAGATCGACGGTGCCGACGGGCCTCTGCGCGCGCGGCACTACGCGCCCTCCGACCCCGTCGGCAAGCCGCTCCTCGTGTTCTTCCACGGCGGCGGCTGGGTGGTGGGCGACCTCGACAC
>DASSQW010000270.1:0-6609 GCA_035702165.1 Candidatus Nanopelagicales bacterium | reverse complement strand
CGCTGGAACGCCTGGCACGAGCAGTACGCCGACCCCGCCTCACCGCTCTCGCAGCGGCTGGCGGTCGTGGTGAGCCGCATCCAGCAGGCGGTGGACCGTGTTCCGCCCGGGCCGATCCGGATCATCAGCGTCTGCGCCGGCCAGGGCCACGACGTCGTCAGTGCGCTGCAAGGGAGTCCGCGTGCCGCCGATGTCACGGGCTTCCTCGTCGAGGCGGACGGGACCAACGTCGCCGAGGCGGCAGCGGCTCTGCGCGATGCGCGGCTGACGGGGATCGAGGCCGTCTGCGCCGACGCCTCCGAGCTTGACACCTACCGCGACATGCCCCGGGCGGACGTCCTGCTGCTGTGCGGGATCTTCGGCAACGTCTCCGACTCCGACGTCCAGCGGACCATCGAGCACGCCTCGACCCTGTGCGCCCCCGGTGCCTTCGTCGTCTGGACCCGTCACCGCCGCGCACCCGACCTCACGCCGCGCATCCGCGGCTGGTTCGACGCGGCCGGCTACGACGAGGTGTCGTTCGACTCGCCGGGCGCGGACTCGTTCTCCGTCGGCATGCACCGGTTGCGCGCCGAACCGGCAGGGCCTGCGCCCGACGTCACGTTGTTCCGGTTCATCCGCTGAGCCTCGGCGGCTCATCAGCGGTCGCCGGAGATCCGGCAGCGACACATGCCGCACGAACCAGGCTCGCGAGGCTGGCCGGGTGCGCGAGCCGAAGGTCGGCCAGCTCGTCGGGGCGGAACCAGCGCAGGTCGTCGTGCTCCTCGGGCGCGATGTTGGCGGGCTCGCCGTCCCAGCTCGTGACGACGAACGCGTGCACCTCGAGGCCGTCGTCCTCGACGTCCATCTCGATCGAGGCCGCGGCGCGGATCCGTACGCCGATCTCCTCGAGGCACTCGCGGACGACGGCGTCCTCGGGCGACTCGCCGTGCTCCACGTGGCCACCGACGAGGTCCCAGCAGTCGGGGTAGTGCGCGCGCGACGGCAGCCGGTGGGCCAGAAGCACCCGCCCGTCGCGCACCAGCAGCGCGAGCGCCAACGGGACGGGAGCGGACATGGCCAGACCCTAGGCGCCGGACGGGGGAGTCTCAGCCGGCCAGGGTCGCCGCGAGCGGGTCGGCGAGAAGCGCGCGCAAGGGAGAGAGCGCGGCCCCGATGGCGGCGGCGTCGCGACCGAGGGCGGCCGGGCGCACCCTCACCGGCGCCCACGGGGCGGACAGCACCCGGGCGGCGACGACCTCGCGCAGCGGTACGTCGATCCACGGGAAGAGGTCGGCGAACACGCCGCCGAGCACGACGGTGTCGACGTCGAACAGGTTCACCAGCGCGGCGACGCCGACCCCCAGCGACCGGGCCGCGGAGCCGACGGCGGCGATCGCGCGCGCGTCGTCGTCCCGCAGCGTCGCGAGCAGGGGCACGAGGGCGTCGTCGGTGCTGCCCGACGCCGGCGGCAGCCCCGCCTCGGCGAGGATCCAGTCGAGGCCGGCGACCTGCTCGAGGCAGCCGCGTGCCCCGCATCGGCAGGGCGGGCCGTCGGGCGCGACGGTGAGGTGGCCGAGCTCGCCGCCGAAGCCGCGGGATCCGCGGTGCAGCCGGCCGTCGAGCACGACGCCCGCGCCGACGCCGACGTCGCCGTTCACCAGGACGAAGCTGTCGCTCGGCGCATGGTCGCCCGACCACAGCTCGCCGAGCGCCGCGAGGTTCGCCTCGTTGTCGACGGTCACCGCCGGCCACGCAGCCTCGGCGTACGACGCGAGGCGCTGCACCACCGGCACGTCGGTCCAGCCGAGGTTGGGCGCGAGGCGCACCACCTGCTCGCCGAGGTCGACGAGACCGGGCACCGCGATGCCGACGCCGTGGACAGGCAGGCCCAGGTCGCTCGCCGCCGCGAGGGCGGAGTCGACCAGGCGCGCGGTCGAGCGCAGGACGGCGGCAGCCCCACGGTCGCGCTGGTCGCCGGGCCGTGCGACGCGGTGGCGCACCGTGCCCTCGAGGTCGACCACGACAACCGTGAGGCCGTCGACGTTGAGCTCGACGCCGACCCCGGCCGCACCATCGGGCGCCACCACGAGATCGGTGCCGGGGCGTCCCAGGCCGGTCGCGGAGGAGGTGCCCTGCTCGAGCACCAGCCCGGCGACGAGCAGGTCGTCGACGATCGACCCGACGGTGGCGCGGGTCAGACCGGTGGCAGCCGCGATGCGGGCCCGGGACAGCGGAGCGTCGGCGACCACCGTCGCGAGCACGAGGGCCGCGTTGTGGCGGCGGACGTCGGCCTGGTCGGTCGGGCGGCGACGGGACGAGTCGGGCGCGAGGGTCGACATGCCACCTCCGGAGGGCTATTGTTCAGGCGCTGAACGAATATAGCCCACGATTCTCCGGAGGCACGTCATGACCTTCCCCGCGCCGTCGCCGGCCGACAAGTTCACCTTCGGCCTCTGGACCGTCGGCTGGCAGGCCCGCGACCCCTTCGGCGACGCCACCCGCGGTCCGCTCGACCCGGTCGAGACGGTGCACCGCCTCTCCGAGCTCGGTGCCTACGGCGTCACCTTCCACGACGACGACCTCATCCCGTTCGGTGCCGACTCCGACGAGCGCGCCAAGCACATCGAGCGCTTCAAGGAAGCCCTGGCCGAGACCGGCATGAAGGTGCCGATGGCGACCACGAACACCTTCACCCACCCGGTGTTCAAGGACGGCGCGTTCACCAACAACGACCGCGACATCCGTCGCTACGCCACGCGCAAGATCATGCGCAACATGGACCTCGCCGCCGAGCTCGGCGCCGAGACCTACGTCTTCTGGGGCGGCCGGGAGGGCTCCGAGGTCGACGCCGGCAAGAACGTGCAGGACGCGCTCTCCCGCTACAAGGAGGGTCTCGACCTGCTGTGCCAGTACGTCATCGACAAGGGCTACGGGCTGAAGTTCGCCATCGAGCCCAAGCCCAACGAGCCGCGCGGCGACATCCTGCTGCCGACGATCGGCCACGCCCTGGCGTTCATCAACGAGCTCGAGCACCCCGAGATGGTCGGCCTCAACCCGGAGGTCGGTCACGAGCAGATGAGCAACCTCAACTTCGTGCACGGCATCTCCCAGGCCCTGTGGCACAAGAAGCTCTTCCACAT
The DNA here is from genome assembly GCA_035702165.1 of Candidatus Nanopelagicales bacterium. Lineage (GTDB taxonomy): Bacteria > Actinomycetota > Actinomycetes > S36-B12 > CAIYMF01 > Longivirga. The sequence continues at coordinate 3,487 of DASSQW010000270.1, read as the reverse complement.
CGACCTCAACGGCCAGCACGGACCGAAGTTCGACCAGGACCTCGTGTTCGGCCACGGCGACCTGCTGAGCGCCTTCTTCCTGGTCGACCTCCTCGAGGCCAGCGACTACGCCGGCCCGCGTCACTTCGACTACAAGCCGATGCGCACGGAGGACCTCGACGGCGTGTGGGCGTCGGCCGCGGCGAACATGCGCACCTACATCCTGCTGCGCGAGAAGGCGAAGGCCTTCCGCGCCGACCCGCGCGTGCACGAGGCGCTCGAGGCCTCGCGCGTCGGCGGCACCGCCGTGCCGACCCTCGCACCGGGCGAGACCTACGACGACCTGGTCGCAGACGTCGACGCCAACTTCGACGTCGAGGCTGCAGCCGCTCGCGGCTACAGCTACGTGCAGCTCGACCAGCTCGCGATCGAGCACCTGCTCGGCACCGCCTGACGTGGCCGACCTCGTCGCCGGCGTCGACACCTCGACGCAGTCGTGCAAGGTCGTGGTCCGCGACGCCGCCACGGGTGCGCTGGTCCGCGAGGGCCGCGCCCCTCACCCCGACGGAACGTCGGCTCCGCCGGCAGCCTGGGAATCGGCTCTGCGCGAGGCGATCTCGGCCGCGGGAGGGCTCGCGGACGTGCGGGCCGTCGGTGTCGGCGGGCAGCAGCACGGCATGGTGCTGCTCGACGAGACCGGCTCCGTCGTGCGCGACGCCCTGCTCTGGAACGACACGCGCTCCGCGCAGTCGGCCGACGACCTCGTGGCCGAGCTGGGCGCGCAGGAGTGGGCCGACTCGACCGGCTCCGTGCCGGTGGCGTCGTTCACGGTGACGAAGCTGCGCTGGGTGGCGCAGCACGAGCCCTCGAACGCCGCTCGCGCAGCTGCGGTGTGCCTGCCGCACGACTGGCTCACCGCACGCCTGCGCGGCCATGACGGCACCGCCTCGCTCACGACCGACCGCGGCGACGCGAGCGGCACCGGCTACTGGTCGCCGACGAGCGGCGCCTACCGCACCGACCTGCTGACGCGTGCGTTCGGTCGAGAGCTCGCACTGCCGCGCGTGGCCGCGCCGTACGAGGTGGTCGGCGAGGTCGCCCCGGGGTGGGGCGCGGCCCCGGGCGCGGTCCTGGCGCCCGGCACCGGCGACAACATGGCGGCCGCCCTCGGCCTCGACGCGCAGCCCGGCGACGTCGTCGTCTCCCTCGGCACGAGCGGCACGGCGTTCGCGGTCTCCGATGTCGCGACCCACGACGTGTCCGGCGCCGTCGCGGGTTTCGCCGACGCCACCGGCCGCTACCTCCCGCTGGTCTGCACGCTCAACGCGGCGCAGGTGCTCGACGTCGTACGCCGCCTCCTCGGCACCGACCACGAGGAGTTCGACTCGCTCGCGCTCGCCGCTCCCGCGGGCGCGGGCGGGGTGACGCTGCTGCCCTACCTGGCTGGCGAGCGCACTCCCAACCGCCCGGACGCGACCGGCGTCCTCGGCGGCCTCACCCTCGGCAACGGCTCGCGCGAGAACCTCGCGCGCGCCGCGGTCGAAGGCATGCTCGGCGGACTGGCCGACGCCGTGGACGCGCTCGTCGATCTCGGCGTCCCGGTCGGTCGCGTGATCCTCATCGGCGGCGCGGCGAGGTCGGAGGCGGTCGCCACCGTCGCGCCCGCGGTGTTCGGCCGGCCGGTGCTCGTCGCCGACCCTGGCGAGTACGTCGCCGACGGTGCCGCGCGCCAGGCGGCCCGCACCCTCGCCGCCGGCTCCGACGCCGCCTGGCCGGCCGTCGCCGGCCGCTGGGTCGAGGCGTCGGCCACCGACGTCGCCGCGACCGTCGAGGCGAGGACGAGGTACGCGGCGCTGCGGGACTCGACCGGCTGAGTCCCCGGAACGCCGAAGGGCGCCACGCGTGTGCGTGGCGCCCTTCGTGCTGGCGACCCCGACCGGGCTCGAACCGGCGACCTCCGCCGTGACAGGGCGGCGCGCTAACCGACTGCGCTACGGGGCCTTGCGGTGGTGCTGACGTGCGGTGGTGCGTACCCCCAACGGGATTCGAACCCGTGCTGCCGCCGTGAAAGGGCGGTGTCCTGGGCCACTAGACGATGGGGGCCAGGTGCAGGCCACCGACGTCACCTGTCGGGGGACCTCCAGAGCATACGGGACGCCCGCCCGCCCTCCAAAACGAGGTTGTCGCGCCGATCCGCGGGCCCGCGACCTGCGGGGAAGGATTGTTGCGCTCTGAGCAACGAGGGTGCCCTTCAGTGCGAACGGCCGCGAGGAGGCAGGATCGGGGGCGTGCTGGAGATGTCGGCGGAGGCGTTCGAGGACCTCGTCGCGAAGGCCCTCGACGAGATCCCCGACGAGCTCGCGCGGCTCGTCGACAACGTGGTGTTCGTCGTCGAGGACGACGTACCGCCCGGCGAGGAGCCGCTGCTCGGACTCTACGAAGGCATCCCGCTGACCGAGCGCGGCACCTGGTACGCCGGTGTGCTGCCCGACCGGATCACGGTCTACCGCAAGCAGATCCTCGCCATCTGCGACACCGAGGACGACGTCGTCGACGAGGTGCACATCACGGTGGTGCACGAGATAGCGCACCACTTCGGTATCGACGACGACCGGCTGCACGAGCTGGGCTACGACTGACGTCGAGCGGCGGACGACGCGTCCGGGGCGGTCAGCCTGCGTCGGGGCCGATCTCGTCGAGCAGCGCCTGCCACTCCGCGGTGCGGTCCTCGTCGTGGGCAGGAGGGCTCGTGGCGGGCTGAGGTGCCGCCGGCAGGGGCGCGGGCGCGGCGGATTCCGGTGCGGTGGCGCCGAGGTGCGGGTCGAGCCCGACCTCGCGGGCTCGGTCGGCGAGCGCCCGAAACTGCGGGGTGTCTATGTCCTCGCTCTCCGCGACCCTGCCGAGCTCGACGTCGAGGTCGAGGCCGAGCTCGGCGGCGAGCTGCGCGCCGATGTCGGCGGGCGCGTGGCCGAGCGGCATCACCGCCTCCGGCGGCGGCAGCCACGCGGGCACCTCGACGACCGGCACCACGGCTGCCGGCGGCGCGACCGTCTCCGGCACGAGCGGCTCGGGGGCCGCCTCGACGACCGGCTGCGGCGTCGGCTCCACGACCGGGGGGACGAAGACCGTGACCGCCGGATCGGCGTCGTCGCGCACGTCGAGGACCGGCTCGGCGAGCGCCTCGGCGACCGCGGTCTGCTCGCCCGCAGGCTCGACCGAGGTCTCGACCTCGCCGCCGGAGGTCTTGTCGGCCGAGGGCTCCTGCAGGCGCGCCCTCATCTGCCGCACCCACTCGTCGGCGCCGCCGTCGTCGGGCACGCCCGCGGGCGCCGGCCGGTCGTCGGTCCCCACCACGTCGGCGGGCGTGGGCAGCGTGATGCGCCCGCCGTGGAGCAGGTCGGAGTAGGTGTCGAGCGGCGCGGGCGGGCCGACGAGGTCGCCGTAGACGGCGTGCACCCCGAGACCGCGCGCGGTCTCGAGGTCCTCCGCGCTGTCGACGTCCCTCGCG
>DASSQW010000269.1:0-4498 GCA_035702165.1 Candidatus Nanopelagicales bacterium | reverse complement strand
GTTGATCGTCAACAACGGCGCCGTCTCGGTGAGGCCGTAGATCTGGATGAACTCCCAGCCCAGCTCGGTCTCGACCCGCTCGATGGTCCGTGTCGGCGGGGGCGCGCCGGCCACGACGATCCGGGTGCGGCCGTGACCCGGGATCGCCCCGTCCCACGTCTGTGCGGCGTCGAGCACGGCAGCCACCACGGCGGGTGCGCCGCACAGCAACGTGACACCGTGTTCATCGATCCGGCGCAGGATCTCGGCACCGTCGACCTTGCGCAGCACGATGTGCCGCCCGCCGACACCGGTGACGGCGTACGGCATCCCCCAGCCGTTCGCGTGGAACATCGGCAGCGTGTGGAGCAGTACGTCTCGGTCCGAGAGCGTGACGTGCAGGCCGAAGGTCGCAGCGTTGATCCAGATGTTGCGGTGCGTGAGCTGCACGCCCTTGGGTCGTGCGGTGGTGCCGCTCGTGTAGTTGATCGTGGCGGTCGCCGTCTCCTCGCCGTCCCACGGACGGCCCTCGTCACGGCCGGAGAAGAACTCGTCGTCGCAGTCCCCGAGCACGAAGGTGTGCTGGGTGCGCACCGTGTCGAGCAGCCCGGTGAGCTCGGGATCGACGAGCAGCACCTCGGCACCGCTGTGGCCGACGATGTACTCCACCTCGGCGGGCGCGAGCCGGAAGTTCACCGGCACCAGCACGCGGCCAGAGCCGGAAACGCCGAAGAAGCTCGTCAGCAGCCGCGTGGAGTTGTGCGACACGATCGCGACGCGACCGCCGACCTCGACGCCGAGACGGTCGAGCGCGGCCGACTGAGACCGTGCCGCCGCCGCGAGCTGCGCATACGTCCACGGCCCGATGGGCGACGCCGGCTGATCGGGCTCGTCGACGACCGCGATCCGTTCGGGATAGACCGTCTCGGCGCGGTCGAGGAAGTCGTTGACGGTCAGCGGGACGTGCATGGCGCCTCCTTCGAGAGGGCCCATGGTGACATCGCGTCGTAGCGCCGTCAGGAGTTCCGATCCCGTTCGCACCATGTGCGGCACCGCATCCACCCCAGGCGAGCGCGGCGCTGCATTCGAGCGATCGGAAGGATCGTTGCGTTCTTAGCAACGAACGGGCCATTCAGTGAGAAGGGTGGGTGGAGCGCATCGTGGAACATCCGGGGCGACTCCTAGGCGGCCGTCTGGACGGCAGGTAGCGTCGCGCACATGGCGCTCGACCTGGGTCCTGGAGCCGTCGCGTGAGCGTCGGCGTCTTCGACCTGTTCCGGGTCGGCATCGGTCCGTCGTCGTCGCACACGGTCGGGCCGATGCGCGCTGCACGTCGTTACGTCGGCGAGCTCGACGACCTCGGGGTGCTGGACCGCGTCGCCGCTCTGCGCATCGACCTGTACGGCTCGCTGGCCGCGACCGGCCACGGGCACGGCACCCACACCGCGCTGCTGCTCGGCCTCGAGGGCCTCGAGCCGGAGACCGTCACGGCCGAGCAGATCGCCGAGCACCTCGCGCGGGTCGAGGCCGAGGGCACCGTGCGCCTGATGGGCCGCCACGAGGTGCCGTTCACCGCCGAGTCCCCCGTGCTGCACCCGCTCACGTTCCTCCCGGCGCACAGCAACGGCATGGTCTGCACGGCCACCGACTCCGCCGGCGCCGAACTGCTGACCGCGACGTACTACTCCGTCGGAGGCGGCTTCGTCGAACGCGAGGGTGACGCGTCGGGGGCGGGTTCCGACGTCGTCGACGAGCGCCCCTATCCCTACCGCACCGCCGTCGAGCTGCTCGAGCACTGCACGCGCAGCGGCCTGTCGGTGAGCGAGGTGATGCTCGCGAACGAGCGGGTGCTGCGCAGCGACGACGAGATCCGCGGCGGCCTGCTGCACATCCGCGACGTGATGACCGAGTGCATGGAGTCCAGCCTGCGCCGCGAAGGGCCCCTGCCCGGCGGCCTCAACGTGCGTCGCCGCGCGACTGCGTGGTGGGAGAAGCTGAAGTCGGTCGACCCCGACAAGGACCCGCAGCACTGGCAGGAGTGGGTCACCCTCGTCGCTCTGGCGGTCAACGAGGAGAACGCCTCCGGCGGACGCGTGGTCACCGCGCCCACGAACGGCGCGGCCGGCATCGTGCCCGCGGTCCTCTACTACGCGACGCGCTACGTGCCGTGGGTGCGCGAGGGGGGTGCCGGTGCGCGCGACGACGCGACGGTGCAGTTCCTGCTCGCCGCCGGCGCGATCGGTGTCCTCTACAAGGAGATGGCCTCGATCTCCGGCGCCGAGGTCGGCTGCCAGGGCGAGGTCGGGTCGGCGTCGTCGATGGCGGCAGCCGGGCTCGCCGAGGTCATGGGCGGTACGCCGGAGCAGGTGGAGAACGCGGCCGAGATCGCCATGGAGCACAACCTCGGACTCACCTGCGACCCGATCGGCGGTCTCGTGCAGATCCCGTGCATCGAGCGCAACGCCATCGCCGCGGGCAAGGCCATCGCGGCCGCCAAGATGGCGCTCTGGGGCGACGGCGAGCACCACGTCTCCCTCGACGAGGTGATCCTCACGATGGCCGAGACCGGCCGCGACATGCACGCGAAGTACAAGGAGACGAGCACCGGTGGCCTCGCCGTCAACGTCGTCGAGTGCTGACCCTCCCTGACCCCCGCGAGGCTGACCGCCGGGCGCGAGTCGGGGAGGATGGGTCCCATGGCTGAGAAGGTGACAGGCCCGGCGTCGTACTTCCCCTCGATCGAGAAGACGTACGGGCAGCCCATCGAACACTGGATGCGTGAGCTCGACGCGGTGCGCGATCAGAAGCACGGCGAGCAGGTGACCTACCTCAAGCAGACCTTCAGGATGGGACACGGCCACGCCAACGCGCTGGTCGCCTACTACCGCAGGGAGAACGGGCTCTCCTGACGCTCGGCGATCCCGGGGGATGCCGGTCCGAGGCCGACGTACCGCTGATCGGCGATCCGGAGCTGGCGAGGGAACCGCTCCCCGACCTCGAGCAACAGCCCAGCAGTGCGCTTCTGAGCTGTGGATCCGCACGTCCAGGCTGTTACTCGCCGACCTACCGAGGCGGGACGGCACCGCGCCCCGACCGGGGTCGAGCCGGTCGAGGCGCGGTGGTCTGGCTGATCCGGGCCGCTCGGCCCGGGGTGCGGTGCAGACCGCCCTGCAGCGCAGGGGGCCGAGCGGTCGGATCAGGTCTGGTCGGTGGCGCTCCCGAGGGTGACGCTCACCGTGCTGGTCCTGCCGTCGCGCACGTAGGTGACGTCGACCTTGCTGTTCGGCACCTGCGAGCGCACGGTCGCGAGCAGGCTCTGCGAGTCGGCGATGCGGACACCGCCCAGCGAGGTGACGACGTCGCCGACCTTGAGGCCGGCCTGCGCAGCGCCGCTGCCGTCGGCGACCGTGCTCAGCTGCGCGCCGCCGCCCTGGGCGTCCTGCGACTGCACACCGAGGACGGCCCGGCTGGCGGTGCCGCTCTTCACGAGCTCGTCGGCGATCCGCTTGGCCTGGTCGATCGGGATCGCGAAGCCGAGGCCGATGCTGCCGCTCTGCGAGCCCTGCGAGGCACCGAGGGTCGCGATCGCGGAGTTGATGCCGACCAGGCGGCCCTGCGCGTCGACGAGCGCGCCGCCGGAGTTGCCGGGGTTCACCGCGGCGTCGGTCTGGATGGCGTTGAGCACCGACTGGCTGGCGCCGCTGGCGTCGCCGGAGACGACCGGGCGGTTGAGCGCCGAGACGATGCCGGAGGTGACGGTGCCGGACAGGCCGAGCGGCGAGCCGATCGCGACGACCTGCTGGCCGACCTTGAGGTCCGACGACGAGCCGAGCTGAACGGGCACGAGGTCGCTGACGCCGTCGACGCGGATCACGGCGATGTCGGCGCCGGGGTCGCGGCCGACGATGGTCGCGGAGGCGGTGCGGCCGTCGTGGAAGGTGACGGTCAGCGAGCCGCCGTCGGCGGCCTCGGCGACGACGTGGTTGTTGGTCAGGATGATGCCGTCCTTGCTCAGGACGACGCCGGAGCCGGTGCCGCTGCCGGCCTGGCCGGAGAAGGCGATCTGCACGACGCTCGGCAGGACCTTCGCGGAGACGGCCTCGATGTCGGTGCCGGCCGAGGAGCCGACCACGATCGGTGCGCTCGACGCGGTCGAGGCCGCGGGGTTGTCGGCGCGGGCGGCGAGGGTCGCGCCGACGGCGCCGCCCACACCTCCGGCGAGGAGTGCGGTGGCAGCGACGGCGGCCATCGTGCGCGAGGCGCGGTGGTCCTTCTGCGGAGCGGGGGCCGGGGCCTCGGGCGCGGTGAACGGCTCGAAGGGCGCGGCGTACGGGGAGTCAGGGGTGCGGGTGGCGGTGTCCATGACTGCGTTCTGACCCGTAACCTGTGACGAACATGTGAGCCCTGTGAACGCTTCTTACGAGCGTGAGCAGCACCTGGCTCCCGCAGACGGGCGCATCAACCTGACGCCGAGAAGGCAACGCCGTCGCGCAGGGCTCGACGACCCCCTCGCGCGACC
>DASSQW010000268.1:0-3521 GCA_035702165.1 Candidatus Nanopelagicales bacterium | reverse complement strand
GAGGCTCGTCACGGCCGGGGGCCGGCGGGCGTTCGTCAAAGCGGTCGGCGACGACGTGAACCCCGATACGCCGGGGCTCTTCCGGCACGAGGCCGCGGTGCTGGGTCGCTTGCCCGACGTGCCCTACCGTGCAGCGCTGCGCGGCACGTACGACGACGGATCCTGGGTCGCCCTGCTGCTCGACGACGTCGACGGGCGGCACCCGGACCTCGATGACGATGCCGACCTCGCGAGCGTCCGCGACGCCGTCGTCGCGCAGACGCGGGAGCTCACGCCGGACCCGGTGCGGCTCGACGTGCGCGACATGGCGGCGACGGCGGCGCGATGGCACCGTCGCGTCGTCCGCGGCCTGGACCAGGGCGCGGCCTTCCCCGCCTGGTTCCTGGCCGAGGCCGACACGCTCGTCGCGCGCCTGGAGTCGCTCGCCGGCCGCATGCCGTCGGAGACGTGGGTGCACCTCGACATCCGTGACGACAACACGCTGGTGCGCGCGGACGGGTCTGCGGTGCTGCTCGACTGGGGCATGAGCCGACCCGGTCCGGCCTGGGTCGACCAGGTGCTCCTGGCGATCCACCGCGCCGGAACAGCGGCGTTCGACGACGAGGTCGCGCGGATCGTGGAGATGTCGGCCTCGACGGCGCCCGGGCCGCAGCGCGACACCGACGTCACCGACTTCGTCCTCGCGCTCGGAGCCAGCCTGTTCGCGATCGCCGACGACGTCGTCGTCGGGCTGCCCGGCATCAGCGAGTTCCGCCGCCGGGAGTCGGCGCGCCTGCTCGGCTGTGCGGCGCGCCGGCTCGGGCTCTAGGCGGTCGGCTCCTGCGGCTCGAGCCGCAGGCTGACCGAGTTGATGCAGTAGCGCAGGTCGGTCGGCGTGCCGTAGCCCTCGCCCTCGAAGACGTGCCCGAGGTGGCTGCCGCAGTTCGCGCAGCGGACCTCGACGCGCCGCATACCGAGGCTGGTGTCCTCGATCTCGACGATCGTGTCGCCGGCGAGCGGTGAGAAGAACGACGGCCAGCCGCAGTGGGAGTCGAACTTCGTGTCGCTGGTGAACAGCTCTGTGCCGCACGCGCGGCAGGAGTACGTGCCGCGGGTCTTGGTGTCGGTGTACTCCCCGGTGAAGGCGCGCTCGGTCCCGGCCTCGCGCAGCACGTGGTACTCGGCGGGGGAGAGCTCGGCCTTCCACTCGTCCTCGGACTTCACGACGACGAAGGGGGTGCCGTCGGGCTTGGTCAGGGGCATGGAACCGGATCGCATCATGGGTCGACCGTACGTGGCGGCGCGCGATCGCACAGCGCGGAACCCTTGCGGGAGTGTTACGGCGTACGCGTCGGCTGCTCGGCAGGCGGGCCGGTTGCGGCTACGGTCGTGGTCGTGGCGAAGGAGTTCGGAAGCCCTGTCGAGCTCGCGATCGGCGAGCACCTCGTGCGCGTGTCCAACCCGGAGAAGCCCTACTTCCCCGAGGCGGGCATCACCAAGCTCGAGGTCGTGCAGCACTACGTCGCGTGCGGCGACGGGATACTCCGCGCCCTGCGCGACCGGCCGACGACGCTCGAGCGCTGGCCCGGCGGCGTCGTCCCGGGTGCTCGCATCTCGACGCGCGAGGGCTTCAAGGGAGAGGCGTTCTACCAGAAGCGGGTGCCGCAGGGTGCCCCGCCGTACGTCGAGACCGCGCACATCACCTTCCCGTCGGGCCGCACCGCCGACGAGATCGCGCCGACCGAGCTCGCGGTGATCGCCTGGGCCGCCCAGCTCGGCACGATCACCTTCCACCCCTGGCCGGTGCGGCGTCGCGACGTCGACCACCCCGACGAGCTGCGGCTCGACCTCGACCCTGGACCGGGCGCGGACTTCTCCGACGCCGTCGAGGTCGCTCATGAGCTGCACGGTCTCCTCGACGAGGTCGGGATCGTCGGCTGGCCCAAGACGTCCGGCAACCGGGGGGTGCACGTCTACGTCCGCGTCGAGCCGCGCTGGGAGTTCGTCGACCTGCGTCACGCCGCGATCGCCGTCGGTCGCGAGCTCGAGCGGCGGATGCCCGGCCGCGTGACGACGAAGTGGTGGAAGGAGGAGCGGCCCGAGGGCACGATCTTCCTGGACTACAACCAGAACGCGCGCGACCGCACCATCGCGTCGGCGTACTCGGTGCGGCCCAAGCCGATGGCACCGGTGTCGATGCCGCTGCGCTGGGACGAGCTCGACCACGTCTCGACGCTGGACTTCACGGTCCGCACGGCGGGTGCGCGCTTCGCCGAAGTGGGTGACCTGCACGCCGGCATCGACGCCGTCTCGTACTCGCTCGAGACCTTCCTCGAGTGGTACGAGCGCGACGAGCACGAGGGTCTCGGCGACATGCCCTACCCGCCGGACTACCCGAAGATGAAGGGCGAGCCCAAGCGGGTGCAGCCCAGCCGCGACAAGGACCGCGACCGCGACGACGAGGAGACGACGTGACCCGCTGCGCCTGGGGACGTTTGGGACCGGCATTCACGGGCAGACGGCCGCGATGACCGCTCCCACACCTGCTGCGAACGCTGTCGACGACCTCGAGGCGACGCTCGCCCAGACCACCACCGTGCTGGAGGGCGTCGGCGCCGACGACTGGCACCGGCCCACACCGTGCCCCGACTTCGACGTGCACGCCCTCGTCGACCACATGCTGACGTGGTCGACGACGTACGCCGACCGCGTGGGCGTCTCCTCCCACCCGGAGCACCAGCATCACCTGCCAGGTCGTCACCACGCGGCCGACGACGGCACCGGTCACCACGCGGCCGCGGTGTTCGAGGAGCTCGCCCCGCGCATCCTGACGGGCTACCGGTCGGACTCGGCCGGTTCGCGGGAGCTGCCCCTCGGGATCGTCCTCATGGACTTCCTCGGGCACACCTGGGACCTCGCGGTCGCCACCGGGCAGAACATGCGGGTGCCCGACTCTGCCGTCGTCCGGGCGCTGGACGCGGGAAGGTCCATGCTGACGCCCGACAGCCGGGGCGACTCGTTCGGGCCGGAGGTCGAGCCCGCCTCCGACGCGACGGACCTCGAGCGGCTCGTCGCCTTCCTCGGCCGCGACCCGCGCTGGGCCGCACCGGCCCGCTAGCGAGGACATGACGGCATCCAGCGATCGGGTTGGTGCGGCATCCGGGCGAGGGCTGGTTAGGCTGCGGCCATGGTCTTCATCCTGTTCGTCATCTTCTGCGTCCTCGTCCTCACGATGGGCGTGGCCGCCTATCGGAAGATGAACGGCGAGGACATGTACGGCAACAAGAAGAGCCGACGCCGCAGCTACTGACCGACGGGCCTGCGGCGCTCAGCCGCCCAGGACGTCGTCGAGGTCGTAGCGCACCGGTCGCTCGAGCTGCTCGTACGTGCACGACCTCGGCTCGCGGTCGGGCCGCCACCGCTTGAACTGCGTGGTGTGCCGGAACCGCGTCCCCTCCATCGCGTCGTAGCCGACCTCGACCACCAGCTCGGGTCGCAGCGGGTTCCAGTCCAGCGTCTTGCCGGCGCTCCACCTCGACACC
>DASSQW010000267.1:0-3861 GCA_035702165.1 Candidatus Nanopelagicales bacterium | reverse complement strand
CCACGAGGGCACCGGGCGGATCTCGTTCCTGCAGGTGCCGTCCTGGGCCGCGGTGAAGGCGGAATGGACCAGCGAGTCGCTCGGCTGGTTCGACGGCGACGACATCGTCGGCGCGGGGCTCGTGCTGCTGCGCCAGGTCCCCCGCGTGAAGCGCTTCCTCGCCTACCTGCCCGAGGGCCCCGACATCGACTGGACCGGCGAGCGCACCGGTCGCGACCTGCAGGAGTGGCTCGACCCCCTCGCCGAGCACCTCAAGGCGATCGGGGCGTTCGCGGTGAAGATGGGCCCGATGGCCGTCGTACGCCGGTGGCACGCCGACACCATCAAGGCCGCGATCGCCGAGGGGGGCGCGAAGCGGCTGCGCGACGTCGAGGCCGACGAGACGTTCGACGACGCGCTCGCCGTCGCGGACCGGCTGCGCTCGCTCGGATGGTCGCAGAAGCCCGACACCGGAGCCGGTTTCGGCGACGTGCAGCCGCGCTACGTCTTCCAGGTGCCGCTCTCCGGCCGCACCGAGGGGGACCTGCTCGCCGGCTTCAACCAGCTGTGGCGGCGCAACATCAAGAAGGCCGACAAGGCCGGCGTGGAGGTGGTGCACGGCGGCTACGACGATCTGCCCGCGTTCCACGAGGTCTACGTCGAGACCGCGGCACGCGACGGGTTCACGCCCCGCGGCCTCGCGTACTTCCAGCGGATGTGGCGCGCGATGAGCGCCGAGGACCCTTCGCGCATCACGCTCTACGTCGCCCGCCACGAGGGCCGCGTGCTCGCCGCGACCACGCTGGTCCGCGTCGGCGCGCACGCCTGGTACTCCTACGGCGCCTCGTCCAACGAGGGGCGCGACGTACGGCCGTCGAACGCCGTGCAGTGGGCGATGGTGCGCGACTCCCTCGCCGCCGGCTGCGACGTCTACGACCTGCGCGGCATCAGCGACACGCTCGACCCCGACGACCACCTCTTCGGCCTCATCCAGTTCAAGCTCGGCACCGGCGGCCACGCCCAGGAGTACCTCGGCGAGTGGGACCTCGCGCTGCGCCCCGTGCTGGCCAAGGCCTTCGACGTCTACCTCTCCCGCCGCTGAACCACTGCTCCCATCCGACGTGATCGTGGTGCTACGCCGGCTTCCCGTGCTCGTCCAGCCCGAGAACCCTGCACACGACCACGATCACGCGGGGCGGGAGCCGGGGACGTGCGGGCGGCCTAGGGTTCGGGCATGACGTTCACGCTGCACGTCGAGGGCGCGCGCTGGCGCGAGCACACCGAGCGCGCCCGCGACGCCGTCCGCGCAGCCATCAGCGCCGGTGCCCACACGCCCACGGCGGGCGACCTCGTGCCCGTCGCGAAGGGCAACGGCTACGGCCTGGGCAACGTCCGGTGCGTCCGCGAGGCGCAGCGCCTCGGCCTCACGCGCGTCGCGGTGGGCACGGTCTACGAGGTCGCCGAGGTGGCGGCGTCCTACGACGGCGACATCCTCGTGCTCACGCCGTACGAGCCCGCCGACCGCACCGCCGCCGCCGCGTGGGGGGTGCTGGGTCGCACGCCGTACGCCGACCGCGTCGTCCGCACCGTGTCCTCGCGCGCAGCGTGGGACGGGCTGGTCTCCGGTACGACGCCGAGCCGCGTGATCCTCGAGGCGCTCACCTCCATCGGCCGGTTCGGCATGGTGCCCGCCGAGATCCAGGCGCTGCTCGCCGACGCCGCGACCCTCGAGGCGCTCGGCAGCGGGCACGTCCGGCTCGAGGGTCTCGCGCTGCACGAGCCGATCGCGCAGCCGCACGTCGACCGCCGCACGGTCGCCGGGTCCCGCTGGCACGACGCGTCGGTCTCCCCGCTGGCACCGGCGGGCGCGACCCGTCGCGTGGAGGAGGTCCTGTCCGCCGGCCTCGGCTGGCAGACCGCGCTCGCCGACCTCACGGAGCGGCTCAGCGGCGACGCCCGCACCGACCTCACCACCGCCGCGGCGCTGTGGGTCAGCCACCTCGACGACGGCGAGCTCCGCGCGGTCCGCGCCGGCCTGCCCGACATCGCGCTCTACGCCCGTATCGGCACCCGGCTCTGGCTCGGGGATCGCGGCGCGCTCGAGGCGCGCGGCACCGTGCTCGCCGTGCACGACGTCAGCCGCGGCCAGGCCAGCGGCTACCGCCAGCGCCGCGCCTCCAAGGACGGCGCGGTCATCGTGGTCGGCGGCGGCACGTCCCACGGCGTCGCACTCGAGGCGCCGTCGCCCGCGAGCAGCTCGCGGCAGCGCGTCGTGGCCGCGGGAACCGGTGTGCTGGAAGGGATCGGGCGATCGCTGTCGCCGTTCGTCGTCGGTGGCAAGCAGCGTTGGTTCGCCGAGCCGCCACACATGCACGTCTCCCTCGTCCGCGTCCCTGAGGGCATCGTGCTCCCGCAGGTGGGCGACGAGATCCCCGTCGACGTCCGCCTCACCACGATCCACCCCGACCGCGTCCACGGGCTCGACTGACGCTTCAGGCCTCGCCCGGAATCCGGTGCGCCCCAGGGGATCGGCGCGACTCCCAGAGCGTGGCGGCGTACACCGGAGGTGAGCCGGGAGGCGTTCCATGTCGACGACGACGGAGCGCGACGGACGGGGGCACGTGCTCCTCACGTGCACGCTCGCCGCACTGATCCTGATCCCGATCACCGCGTGCGGAGGGGGCTCGTCGAGCCCACCGACATCCACCGCGCCGAGCAGCTCGAGCCCGCCTACGTCGAGCAGCCCCACGACCTCGACGAGCCCGCCCACCACTCCGACGACGCCGTCGGCGACACCGGTCTCGCTGCCCTGGGTGGCGAGCGTGGTCCGCGCCGAGGTCGCCGTCGGGCCCAACGGCGAGGCCGTGGAGGTGACCACGGACGCGTCGTCGGGCAGCCCGACGTTCACGCGCGTCGAGCTCATCGGCGACAGCGCCACCGACCTTCTCGGCTGGTACGGGACGGGCCGGCGCACCCTCGTGTGGGCGACCGGCCAGGACCTCAAGAGCCTGCGCTCGGCCACCTTCACCTCGGCCGGGACCATCGCGGAGAAGCCGGCGCCGCTGCGCATCCCCGGCGTCGTGACGACGTACGGCTACGGCTTCCCGCAGCCCGACGGCTCGTTGGTCTGGGTGCGCGAGACGCGCACGACGCCGTCGTGGGAGATGGTCGTGCTGAGCCCCGACCTGACGGTGCTCTCGCGTCGCGCCGTCCCCCTGAACGACGAGGGCACGCCGCAGTTCGCGACCGCGTCGTCGGTCGGCGTCCGTACGTCGGAGACGACGCTGAGCGTCTGGCGGCCGAGCGGGGTGACCACCGTCGCACTGCCGAAGGTCTGCGCGCAGGACACCTCGGGCACGCCGGCCCGCCCCGAGAAGGGCGGCACCGTGATCCTGCGCTGCGGCCCCGAGATCGTGGCGCTCGTGCCGACCGGCTCGACCACCCGCGCGATCGCGTCCGCCCCGCTGCCGGGCGGCGCGCTGGTGGTCGGCGAGTGGGCGGACGCCCATGCCGTGCAGTACGCGTCGAGCGGCAGCGGTTCCGCCGTCCGCACCTGGCGGCTCTCCGACGACGGCTCGCGCTGGACGGCCGCCGCGCAGCAGGGCGTGGTGGCAGGGACCCTCGCGAGCGGCGTCCTCTACGTGGCCCGCCACGGCTCGGACGGCACCCGGTGGTACGCCGAGACCGCGCCGCGCGTGCCGCTCTCGCCCGCCATCCCCCCGGCGAGTCCCGAGAGCCTCGTCACCGCCATCCGCGCGACCATGTGACCCGGACGCCGACGCAGCGGATCCGCATCGCCACCGCGTCCTAGCAGCAGGACCACATCGGTCCGCGGACGTCGGGGGGAGGCGGGGCGGATGAGCGACGCGCCGTCGTTCGACG
>DASSQW010000266.1:0-13030 GCA_035702165.1 Candidatus Nanopelagicales bacterium | reverse complement strand
GTCTCGAGATCGCGATCGGCGCCCTCGAGCCGCAGTTCGTCGCGCGGGCGATGCAGCTCGCCGAGCGCCCCGACCTCGCCGAGCGGCAGTACGACGTCACCGGGCAGGACGCGCTGCGCGGCGAGCTCGTGCAGCTGTTCGCGTCGCGCCCGCGTGCCGACTGGCTCGCGCTGATGGAGGAGGACCAGACCTGCGTGACGCCGGTCCGCGGCGTGGCCGAGGCACTCGCCGACCCCGACCTGCGCGCTCGCGGGGTCGTCGAGGACGCGCATCTCGCGGACGGGTCGCTCGTGGCGGTCGGGCGCAGCGTCGCCTGGCTGCCGTCGGGGGGTCGGCCCGCGGCCGCGCCCGCGCTCGGCGAGCACACCGACGAGGTCCTGCACGCGCTCGGGCGCGACCCCGGGAGCGTGCGCGCGACCGGCGCTGTCGGACCCCGTCCCTAGCGTCGTGGGCACGAGGTCGGGGAACGGTCCCGGCCCGCGAGCCTCGAGGTGCTGACCGTGATCATCGACTGCGACTCCTGCGCGGCACGTGGTCCCGCGTGCGGCGACTGCGTCGTCACCGTCCTGCTCGGCCCGCCCGAGTGGATGATCGAAGGCCCCGGCCCGGACCTGCTCCCGGCCGAGACCGCCGCCCTGGCCGTCCTCGCCGAGTCCGGCCTCGTGCCTCCGCTGCGGCTGGTGCCGACCACCACCGCCCGGTCCGACGGCGAGGGGCGGGCCGCCGTCTGACCGGGCGAGAGCCCTCGCGCCCGCTTGACGTCCGGCACCCGTGCGCCCGGAGAATCCGCGCCATGGACGCCGACGCCGACGACACCGCGACCGCTGACGACGTACCGCGGTGGAACGACCCCGCCCGCGCGGTGCAGATGCTCTCCACCGAGCACTGGGGACTGCTGTCCGCGCGTGGCCTGTCGTGGCAGGAGACCTTCTCCCGCAGCGGCCTGTTCCTCACCGTGCTCTCGGCCGGCGTCGTGGCGCTCGCCCTGGTCGGGCAGGCCACCGACTTCGACTCCCGCTTCACCGGCTTCGCCGCGGTGCTCCTCGTCGTCGTCTACCTCGTCGGCGCGGCCTCCGTGGTGCGCCTCGCGCACTCCGCAGTGGAGGAGGTGCACTGGATCGCGGGCATGAACCGCATCCGGCACGCCTACGTCGAGCTCGAGCCGTCGCTCGCGGACTACCTCGTGACGTCCACCCACGACGACGTGCACGGGATCCTCGCGAGCATGGGTGCGCACCGCGACGTCGGGCTGTTCGGACCGCGGCTCGCGGTCACCACCGCGGGCATGGTGGGCGTCGTGAACTCCGTCGTCGCGGCCGCCGGGGTGGGTCTGGTCGTCGCGGGGCTCGGCGGTCGGACGCTGCTCGCGGTGGTCCTCGGGGTGGTGGCCTTCGCGGTCTCCACCGCGGCCCTGCTCGGGATCACGTCGCGCGCCTACGCGCGTGCCCAGCGCGACCTCCGGCCGCGGTTCCCGTCCGGCCCCAGCACCTGATCACGACACGCCGCCTCGCCGTCGATGTGTCCTGCGCCACACCGGATTCCGGGCATCGTCGATCCACGCTCAGGTCGTGTGACTGGTGTGACTTGTGGTGTGCATGAGGATGGTGGGACGGGTTACAGCCGGATCACGGAAGAGTCACGGAGAACCGTCCGTGAGGCGTCGTGGAGGTGTCCGAACGGCTGATAGGGTCGCCGCCAGGTGGACCACGAGAAGCCGTCACCCGACGGCCGTGCCCACCCCGCCGAGTTCGGCACGGTCCAGGTCGCGAGACCCGGTCACGGCCGGAGCCGGGGACCCACTTCCCCAGGGGCGAATCGACGCCAGCGTCGAGCGGTGCGAACCGCGCGGCACGGAGTCGTAGGGCGATCTTCCCGCCCGAGCCCGTCAGCTCACCCGGTAGGCGGTACGGGAGAGGGAGGCCGCCTTCGTGGCGACCAGGACGACAGCGCTCGCTCGCGCGCGCTCCAGCCGTGCCGTGCGTGTCGTGGCTCCGCTGGCTGTGCTCGGCCTCATGGTGACCGGTCTCGGGTTCACCGGCGGCAGCGCGGCGACGGCAGCGCCCACCAAGACCATCGCGCAGGTCGAGGCCGAGATCGTGGCCCTCGAGAACGACGCCGCCAACGCGGCCGAGCTCTGGAACGAGGCCCGTCAGCGCCAGGCCGACGTCGCGGCGAAGATCGCGGCCCTCAAGGTCAAGATCGCGGCCGCGGAGCAGCAGTACGGCCGCGTGGTCGGCGCCGTCGACGCCATGGCGCGCTCGGCGTACGCCACCGGCGGCATCGACCCCAGCCTGCAGGCGCTGCTCGCCGACGATCCGCAGCAGTTCCTCGAGCAGTCCGCGGCGCTCGACCAGGTCGCGCGCTCGCAGGGCACCTCGCTGCGCAAGACCGCCGCCGCGCGTCTGGCCCTCGCCCAGCTCCAGGCCCAGCTCGTGCAGCAGCAGGCGGCAGCCAAGGCAGCGGCGCACGACGCCGCCAACCAGAAGGCCGCGGTCGACGACAAGATCGCTGCCGCGCAGGCCCTCCTCGGCTCGCTCAAGGCCGACGAGCGGGCTCGCCTCGCGAAGCTCCGTGCCGACCAGGCCGCCGCGTCCGAGCGCGCCGCACGCCGGGCCGCGCAGCAGGCCGCGAGCAGCAGCTCGAGCAGCAGCAGCAACGACAACGGCGGCGGCAGCCAGGCGCCCAAGGCCGGCAACGGCTCGCCGTCGCAGCGGGCGCGCATCGCCGTTGCCTACGCGCTCTCCAAGGTCGGGCACCGCTACGTCGCCGGTGCCTCGGGCCCCGGAACGTTCGACTGCTCCGGCCTGACGATGGCCGCGTGGCGTGCCGCGGGCGTCTCGCTCCCGCACTACTCGTACTCGCAGTACGGCGTCACCCGGCACATCTCGCGCAGCGAGCTGCGCCCGGGCGACCTGCTGTTCTACTTCGGCGGCGGAGCCCACCACGTCTCGATGTACATCGGCGGCGGCATGATGGTGAGCGCCTCCAACCCCCGCGACGGCGTCGAGATCATCGCCGCCTGGGGTCCGTGGTACGGCTCGCGCTACTCCGGCGCAGGCCGCGTCGTCTGACGTTTCCGACGGAGCCCTCACCGACGACGCCGTCGCGGTGAGGGCTTCGTCGCGTCTGCGCCGACGTACCGTGGTCGCATGACCACCGCCGCGTCGAGGCCGGCCGGTCGCCGTCTTGCCGTGGCGACCGCCGTGGTCGTCGCGGTGCTCGTGGCCGTGGTCGTCGCGCTGCTGCCCCGCGCGGCACCGTTCGGCAACGCCGCGCGCAGCGTCGTCGGTCCCGGCGTCGCCGCGCCGGTGCCGGCCGGCGAGACAGGCGAGGCGAGGCTCGCCGCGGTGACGTCCGTGCTCGACGCGCGGGCCACCGCGGTCCGCAAGGACGACGCGAAGGGCTTCGCGCGCACGCAGACCCGCACGGCCAGGGCGCCGGCGTTCGCGCGCCTCGCGGTGCTGCCGTTCGTGCGCTGGGCCTACACGCCGGGCCCGCCGACCACCTCGAGCTCGCAGGTCGTCGTGGTGCCGGTGACCCTGACGACGCGGCTGGCCGGCGAGACGGCCGACGCCACGTGGACCGAGGCGGTCACCCTGGCGCGCAGCGGCGCGACCTGGCTGGTGACGTCGGAGGTCTCGGTCGGCGGCCGCACGGCGCTGTGGGACCTCGGCACCCTGCGCGTGGCGCGCGGCGCCCGGTCGCTCGTGATCGGCATCGACACCCCGACCACCACGCTGCGCCGCTACGCCGCGACGGCCGACCGCGTCGTGCCGCAGGTCGCCGCGGTGTGGGGGTCGGACTGGAGCCGTTTCGCCGTCGTCATCGTGCCGCGCACGGTCGGCCAGCTCGCGCGCGCGCTCGGCCGCTCGCCCGGGTCGCTCGACGGGTACGCCGCCGTGACGACGTCCGAGGGGGCGCTGGCCGGGCACCACGTCACCGAGCGCGTGTGGATCAACACCCCCGCGATGGCCGACCTGTCGTCGCTGGGTCGCGAGGTCGTGCTGCGCCACGAGCTGACGCACGTCGCGACCTGGGCGCCCGAGCACCCCGGCGCACCGCTGTGGCTCGTCGAGGGTGTCGCGGAGTGGATGGGCTACCGCGGCTCGGGCATCCCGCTGCAGGTCGCCACCGGGGACCTGCTCGACGAGGTGCGCCGCGGTCGGACGCCCGCGGCCCTGCCGGCCGACAGCGCCTTCTCCGGTGACGCCGTCGACATCGCGTACGAGTCGTCGCACCTGGCCTGCGCCGTGGTCGTCGCGCGGTTCGGCGTCCCGGCGCTGGTGTCGCTCTACCGCAAGGTCGTGCTCGAGGGGGAGGAGCTGTCGACGGCGTACCAGCAGGTGACGGGGGAGCCGCTGACCGGGCTGCGGGCGAGCTGGCGTGCCAAGGCGCGCGCTCTGGCGTCCTGACGTGCTCGTCGCTGCCGCGCTCGTCGCCCTCGTCGGCGTCGTCGTGCTGCTGGTGCTGACGGCGGTCTGGGTCCCGCCCCAGCCGGTCCTGCGCGTGGCCGAGGACGACCTCGGGCGCGACTTCACCGACGACGAGCGGGCCCGCGAGCGCGCGTTCCGCCGCCGGGTGCGTCCCTGGGGGCTGGCGTCGGTGGCGCTCGACGTGCTCATCCCGACGGTGCTGGTGCTGTCGGGCGGTGTCGCCGCCGTCGCCCACAGGACTCCCGGCCCGTGGTTCTGCGGGGCTGTCGCGGCGTTCCTGCTGCTCGTCGTGGTGTCGCGGCTGGCGACGCTGCCGGGTGCCATCGTCGTGCGCCGCGTCTGCCTCGAGGTCGGGCTGGCCGCCGGCTCGTGGCGGCGATGGGTCCGCGACCTGCTCGTGGGCCTCGGCCTCGGCGTGCTGCTCGGCGGGCTCGGGCTGCTGGGGTGGATCGGCGCGGCCCGGCTCTGGCCGGACGTCTGGTGGCTGCCGGTCGGGATCGCCGCGGCCGTCGTCGTCGTGATCGGGAGCTTCCTCGTGCCGGTGCTCGTCGAGCCGCTGTTCCTGCGGTTCTCGCCGCTCGCCGACGGCGCGCTCCGCGACGAGCTCCTCGCCCTCGCCGAGCGCGACCACGTCCGGGTGCGCGACGTGCTCGTCGCCGATGCGTCCCGCCGTACGACGGCCCTCAACGCCTACGTGTCCGGGCTCGGTCGCACGCGCCGCATCGTCGTGCACGACACCCTTCTCGACCGAGGCGCCGACGACGAGGTGCGCGCCGTGGTCGCCCACGAGCTCGGCCACGTCGTCGCGCACGACGTGCGCACGGGCACGGTGCTCGGCGCCGTCGGGGCGCTCGTGACCGTCGCGGCGTCGGCGGTCGTCCTCGCAGCCCCCGGCGTCCTCGCCCTCGGCGGCTCGGACCCCGTCGGCGACCCCGCCACGGTCGGGCTGCTCGTCGCCGGGGGTGCCTGGCTCGGGCTGCTCTCGGCCCCGGTGCAGAACGCGGTCTCGCGCCGGCTGGAGCGCCGCGCCGACGCGCACGCGCTGGCGCTGGCCGACGACCCGGTCACGATCGCACGCATGCAGCGGACGCTGGCCGTCAGCAACATCGCCCCGCTCAAGCCGCCACGGATCTTGCACGTGTGGTTCGGGACGCACCCGACCTCGCCGGAGCGGATCGCGGCTGCGCGCCGCTTCGCCGAGCAGCGCGGCGAGGACGTGCCGGACCTCGTGGGCTAGGTCCAGCCCGGGGCGTCCGGCGCGCGCAGCAGGACGTAGTCGCCCTCGGTGGCGACCTCGACCCAGCCCTTCTCGCTCACGAGGACGCCGGCGAGCGGCTCGTCCTTGAGCAGCAGCGCGGACGTCGGGCGCAGCTCGTCGTACAGGGACTGCCAGCCGGGACGCGCCTCGAGCAGCCCGCCCTGGTAGCGGCGCACGTAGTCGCCGCCGTACCTGTCGGCGCGGCCGTCGATGCCGACGACGACGTGCGGCGGCGGCCCGGCGAACCACAGCAGCGGCCCGGAGACGTTGTAGGTGTCGATCACGCGCTGCGGCGCGCTCGCATCCTTGAGCCGGGCGAGCAGCGAGGTCGGGATGTCGGTGTCGACCACGGGTGTCTGCGTGAGCGCGAAGAAGACGCCGAGCACGAGCCCGAGCCCTCCCGCCGCCCAGGTCGTGCGCCACAGGCGTGGTCGCGGGTACGCCGGCGCGGGATCGTCCTCGCCCATGGCGCGGGCGACGATGCCGACGGTGATCGGCGCGAGCATGAGGGTGGCCGGTGCGAGGTTGCGCCACGCGAGGGTCGCGAAGGCGACCAGCGCCAGCACGAGCAGCAGCTCGCCCCGGCTGGGACGGACTCGTCCGCGCGCCCAGGCTACGACGATCGCGAGCAGCAACGGTACGAAGGCGATCGACGACCAGTCCCAGAACGTGACCGGCTGCCACTCGAGGATGAGCGCGGTGCTCGAGCTGAACCGCAGGACGGCCAGCGCGTTGGAGATGCCCGACGGCGAGACGCACGCGGCGGCGAACGTGCCCACAGCGAGGAGCACGGCGTACGCCGCCGTGCGGTCGCGCCAGCCGTGGTCGAGCGCCCGGGCGAGCGCGGCGAGCACGAGCGCGACGGGCAGGATCACCCAGCCGCCGTGCCAGTTCGACCAGACGACGACGAGGGGGAGCACGACCCACCAGCGCGGCAGCCGGCCGTCGCGCCAGAGCCGCTCGGCCCACCAGCCGACGAGTGGTGCGAGCAGGAAGGTCAGCTGCTGCGACCGCTCCTGCGCCGTGATCGACAGCATGAGGCTGCCGAGGGTGAAGGCGAGCACGCCCGGGCGCACCGGTCGCCGGACGAGGGTGACGACGGCGAGCACGGCCATCGCGGCCACCAGGGTCACGACGCGGTAGACCAGGAGCATGTGCAGGCCGCCGACGTGCTCGAGCTTCGCGAGCACCACCTCGGCGAGCCACTGGGCGCTCACCCACGTGTCGGCGACGGGGGCCATGGACCAGCCGTGGCCGGCGTCGGCGACCGGGGCTCCGTCGAGGATCTCGCGGCCCACCAGCAGGTGCCAGTAGGAGTCGATGTCGCGGATCGGGCCCATGCCGGCGCGCAGCGGCGCGAGCAGGGCGACGACGGCCGCGAGCGCGAGCCAGGGCACCGGACGCGCGACGCGGGGCGCGTCGTCGGTCGCGGCGGGCTGGCTCACGGTGTCGATGATGGCCTCCTCGGCCCCCGGGACGGCCGAAGGGCCCGGCGGGTGTCCCGCCGGGCCCTTCGCAGGTCGAGATGTGTCAGCAGCTGGTGCTCGAGCTCGAGATGCAGGACTCGGTCTTGCTGAAGGTCGACTTCACGCGGGAGCCGAGCAGGAACACGACGCCGACGATGATGGCGGCGATGGCGGCCACGAGAAGGCCGTACTCGACGGCCGAGGCGCCCTCGTCGCGACGGAGCGTGGTGCGGATGCGGGTGATCATGGGATTGCCCTCCAGAGAATCTTCGTTCCCCGATCCTCTCGGGGCCAAGACCAACTGTGGCAGCGGAGCGTGACCACGAGATCGGACAAGTCGCCCGATCCAGGTCAGCCGTTCGGTTGACCCCCGCGCGGGTGACTACAGACCGTTCTCATCGCGCTTGAGAAGGCCCAGTTTCAGCGCCGTCATCAGCGCCTGAGCACGGTTCCCCGCGCCGAGCTTCTCGTAGAGCTTGGAGATGTGGGTCTTGGTCGTCGACTCGCTGATGTAGAGCTGGCGGCTGATCTGGGCGACACCGAGGCCGTCGGCGAGCAGGCCGAGCACCTCGCGCTCGCGCGGGGACAGCTGCGGGCCGCTCGGCGAGAGACGGCGCTTCATCGCCTCGTTGAGGTCGTTGGCCGTGAACGAGCGCGGCGAGCTCGCCGCGTGCCGCGCCGCGGCCACCACGTCCTCGGACGGCGCATTCTTCGGGACGAAGGCGGAGGCGCCCGCCTCGAGCGCCTCGAAGAGCTGGTCGTCGCCGGCGTACATCGTGAGGATCACGATGCCGATCTCGGGGTTGTCGGCGCGCACCTTGCGGCAGGCCTCGAGGCCGTTGCCGTCGGGCAGCCGCACGTCGAGGATCACCACGTCGGGCGACATGAGCGTGAGCAGCCGTCGCGCGTCGGACAGCGACCCCGCCTCGCCCGCGATCTCGAAGTCGCCGTCGCGCTCGAAGGCCCGGCGCAGCCCCTGACGGATCAGCTCGTGGTCGTCCACGAGCAGGACGCTGATCGTCACCCCGTGCCACCCTTCACCTGGTTGACACTGCGATCATGCCAGGTCGGGCACCGCCAACGGGTCAGAGGGCTGCTTCGGACCGCGCGGCGGGATCGGCGGTGACCCCTCCGGGCCCCAGGGTGACCTCGACGACGGTGCCTCCTCCGACGCGCTGGCGGACCGTGAAGCTGGCCCCGACGCGGGCGGTGCGCTCCCGCATGATCTCCATGCCGTAGGAGTCGTTGCGCGGTGCGCCGAGGCCCTGGCCGTCGTCGGCGATGCGCAGGAACGCACGCGGCGGGTCGACACGGCAGGTGACCCAGAGGTTGCGCGCGCGGGCGTGCCGGCGGGCGTTGGTGATCGCCTCCTGCGCGACGCGCAGCAGCTCGGTCTCGGCCTCGATGGGCAGCCGGTACGCCGACTCGTCGAGCACCAGGTGCACCGTGAGACCCGACCCCGTGCCGACCGAGCGCACATAGCTGGTGAGCGCAGCACCGAGCCCCGAGGTCGGCTGGACGTCGCTGCGAAGGTCGAAGATCGACAGCCGCAGCTCGCTGACGATGCGGGTGAGCTCGCCGCGGAGGCCGCCGAGCTCCTCACGGGTCTCCTGGTCCTGCGTGCGCGCGCGCAGGTCGTCGACGACGAAGCCGAGCGCGGCGACCTCCTGAGCGATCCCGTCGTGGATCTCGCGCGCGAGGCGGCGGCGTTCCTCGACCGTCGCCAGGGCACGGACCTCGCTGAACAGCTGGCCGGTGTCGATGCGCAGCGCGGCGTCGTCGGCGAGGGACTGCGCCTTGGCGAGGTGGCGGGCGCTCCAGGGGCCGCCGTCGCGCTCGACGCCGATCAGCCCGACGCGCCGGTCGCCGAGGCGCAGCGCCAGCACGGCGGAGTGCCCGTGCCCGGGATCGGTGAAGGTGCCGGTCTGCTGGACGACCTGCCCGGTGGTCCAGACCTTGCCCCAGATCCCCTGGTCCTGCGCCGGCACCCAGTCGACGTGGTCGGTGCCGGCGTACGCGAGCGGCATGAGGACGCCGCCCTCCGCGCGGCCGTAGAGCGCACCGCGGTCGAAGCCGAGGTCGTCGCGCATGGCCACGAGCACCTGCTGGGCGAGGGTGACCTCGTCGAGGCCGGTGGGGAGCACGCGGGCGACGTCGCGCAGGCGCGTGAGCAGGCGGTGGGCGGCGACGTACGTCGAGCTGTTCTGGCTCTCGCGGGTGGCCACCGACCGCGCCCACGAGCCGACGAGGCCGGTGGCGAGGCCGAGACCGATCCACTCGGCGATGAGCGTGACGTCGGTGCGCGAGCTGATGTCGCCGGTGCGCGCGCGCATGGCGACCAGCACGAGCAGCGAGGTGAGCGTCGCGAGCGACGAGGCGAGCGCCCCGGAGAGCAGGCCGGCGGCGAGCGGCGGCACGACGAGGTAGGGGAGCAGCGGCTCGGGGAGGGGCGACGTCCCGCCGATGACGGCGGCCGCGACGGCGGCCTCGACGATGGGCCGCGCCTTGCTGAACGACGACACGGGCACCGGGATGCTCATGACGATCGCCATGACCGCGAGCACGATGAGGGAGGTGCGGGGCACCTCCTGCTCCCCGAGGACGCTGAGCAGCGCGCAGAGGCCCAGGACGCCGACGCGCACGACGACGACGATCGCCTCGGCGGGGTCGACCGCCCCGCGCAGGCGGCCGAAGCCGGGCACGCTGCTCACGCTGACGACGTTCGCACACGAGCACGGCCGGGCGCGACTTCGGCACGCCCTGTCATCGCCCGGATGCCGCGCGTCCCGTCGTTGGTCCGCGCGGCTGAGCCGGGTCGCACGGCTGGGCGGCTCGCGGACGGCGGACCTGTCGGGTGCAGCGGCCGTTCTGACAGCATGGGCCCATGATCGACGACGTGGCCGGCTTCCGGCTCTCGCGCCTGTCCGACGTGCTCGCCGCCACCGACTCGCGGCTGCGGCAGGGGGACTCCGCCTCGCTGCACCCCTGGGCGACCGGCTTCGAGCCGCTCGACGGCTTCCTCGCGGGCGGTCTGCGCCCCGGCGAGCTGACGATCCTCGGCGGCCCGCAGGGGCTGGGCAAGACGACGTTCGCGCTGCAGGTGGCGCGCCACGTGGTCGCCCAGGGCTACCCGGTGCTCTACGTGTCCTACGAGCACGACGGCGTCAACATCCTCGAGCGGCTCATCGCGGCCGAGGCCGGCGAGCGCGCCGGTCGCGACGCCGTGCCGCTGCGCGCGGTCCGCGCCCTCATCGAGGGCGACGGCTCGGCGTCGTCGCTCTCGGACAAGCTCGCGGAGACGCCCGGGGGCGCCGAGGCGCTGTCGGCCATCACCGGCGACCTCGACCGGCTGCACGTCCTGCGCGGCAACGTCCGCACGTCGATCCCCGAGATCGCGCAGGCCGCGTCGGCGGTGGCGCAGACCTCCGGGCGCCACCCGCTGGTCGTCGTCGACTACGTGCAGAAGGTCGCCGTCGACGTGCCGGTCTACGAGGAGGAGCTGCGCATGGCGCGCGTCTCCGGCGAGCTCAAGGACCTCGCGCTCACCACCGCGGCGCCCGTCCTCGCGATCTCGGCGTCCGACGCGATCGGCATCGCCGAGGGCAAGCGGCTGCGCACCCAGAACCTGCGCGGCGCCTCGGCCCTGGCCTACGAGGCCGACGCCGTCCTCGTGCTCAACGACAAGTTCGACGTCGTCGCCCGCCACCACCTCGTGTACGGCAGCGCCGACGCCGGCCGGTTCCGCGACTGGGCGGTGCTCTCCATCGAGAAGAACCGCGGTGGCATGGCCGACGTCGACCTCGAGTTCCGCAAGCGGTTCGACCAGTCCCGCTACGAGCGCACCGGCCAGCTCGTGGCCGAGCAGCTCGTCGACACCCGCGTCTTCACCGAGTAGGCGCTGTAGCAGCAGAGTACGACGAAGGGGCCGCACCGGTCGGGTGCGGCCCCTTCGTGCTGTCGGATGCGGTGTCGCGCTCAGTACTGCGAGAACGACTGGATGATCTGGATCGCGGCCGGGCCGAGGATCACGATGAACAGCGCGGGCATGATGCAGAAGATCAGCGGGAAGAGGATCTTGACCGGCACCTTCTGCGCCTGCTCCTCGGCGCGCTGCGAGCGGCGGATGCGCATCTCGCGCGCCTGGATGCGCAGCACGTTGGCGATCGGGATGCCGAAGGCGTCGGCCTGCACCATCGCGGTGATGAAGCTGCGCAGGTCGTTGACGTCGGTGCGGTCGGCGAGGGCGCGCATGGCGTCGGAGCGACCCGTGCCGAGCTGCATCTCCTGCAGGACGCGGAAGAACTCCTCGGCCAGCGGGCCGTCGGTGTTGCGCGAGACCTGGGCGAGGGCAGCGTCGAAGCCGAGGCCGGACTCCACCGAGATCACGAGCAGGTCGAGGGCGTCGGGGAGGTCGCGCTGGATCGTCTGCGACCGGTCGTACGCCTTCTGGTAGAGGATCAGGTTCGGGGAGAAGTAGCCGAGCACGGCGCCGCCGACGCCGAACAGGATCGCCCAGAGGAAGTTCCCGAACAGCAGCGGCAGCAGGAAGCCGACCACGGCGCCGATGAGCAGGCCGAGCATCTTCCAGGCGAGCACGCGGTCGGCGTCCCAGCCGGCCGGGTTGCCCGCGAGGTCGAGCTTCTGCCGGATGCGCGACGCCTGGTCGCTCGGCGTGAACCGGCGACCGAGCTCGGTCATCTTGGCGAAGAACGGCGAGGTGACGCGCTCGTTGAACGGGCGGTCGAGGTCGCCCCGCATCGATTCCGGCGCCGTGCGGATCGCCTCGATGGCGTCGAGAGACCGCGCGACGCCGACCTTCTCGGTCGAGCTGGTCGCGGCCATGATGACGCCGACGATGCCGACGAACACGGCCACGAGGCCGAGCAGCAGCAGCAGGTTCATCGTCAGACCTCCACCTTCACGACCTTGCGGAGCCAGAAGGCCCCGCCGATGAGGAGGACCACGCCGACGACGATGAGCAGGATGCCCAGCGGCGTCGTGACCAGCAGACCGATGTACTCGGGCCGCACCAGGACCAGGTAGCCGACGAACAGCAGCGGCAGCGCGCCGAGGATGATCGCCGAGAGGCGTCCCTCGGCGGAGAGCACATCGACCTGGCGGCGAAGTCGTTCGCGCTCGCGCATCGTGGCGGCGACGTTCGTGAGGACCTCGGCCAGGTTGCCGCCGACCTCGCGCTGGATGCGCAGGGCCATCACGACCCACTTGAAGTCCATCGAGTCCATCCGGATCGCGACGGTCTCGAGCGCGTCCTCCATGGGTACGCCGAGGCGGGCCTCGACCAGTGCCTTGTTGAGCTCGGCGGCCATCGGGCCCTCGGACTCGCGCACGACGGTGTCGACGGCCTGCGGCAGCGAGTAGCCCGCGGCGAGCGAGCCCGCCAGCAGCTGCAGGGTGTCGGGCAGCTGGGCACTGAAGCGCGACTTGCGCTTGCCCTCCTTGAACGACAGGTACAGCCAGGGGCCGATGGTGCCCAGCGCCAGGCCGATGAGGGTGGCGAACCAGCCGAAGCCCGAGAGCAGCATGAGGATGAGCGCGCCGGCGATCGCGATACCGACGTGGATGAGCACCCACTCGCCCGGGCGCAGCGGCACGCCCGCGGCGTCCAGGCGCAGCGCGAGGCCGGTGTCGAGGTCGCGGTTCTGCACGACGCGGCCGGCGAACTCGGCGGCGCTGCGCGCCACCTGGCTCTGGCCGAGCGCGCCCGAGGTCGGTGGCGCGGGCGCCTTCTCCTTCGGAGCGAGCGAGTAGCGCGACAGGCGGCGACGCACGCGTCCCGACTGCGTGTCGCGGCTGCCGCTGAACGCGATCGCCAGCAGGGCGAACAGCCCGATCGCCACCATCCCGATCGCCAC
>DASSQW010000265.1:0-2167 GCA_035702165.1 Candidatus Nanopelagicales bacterium | reverse complement strand
GGGGCCATCGCGTCCGCCGCCGCCGCCGCGACGTCGTCGGCCGCCACGAGGAGCAGCTGCGCGGTCGGCGCGTAGTGGGCGGCGAGCGTGCCCGGCGCCCGCACCGCGCGGTCGGGCTCCTGCACGACGAGCCCGGTCACGGCCTCGATCTCCTCGACGCCGACCGCACCCGGGCGGAGCAGCCGCGGGGCCTCGCCGGTGCAGTCGACGATCGTCGACTCGACACCGACCTCGCTCGGGCCGCCCTCGAGCACGCAGTCCCGCGCCGGGTCGAGGACGCTACCGAGCTCGTCGACCACGTGCTCGGCGTCGGTCGGCGAGACCCGGCCGAAGCGGTTGGCGCTCGGCGCGGCCACACCGCCGCCGAACTCGGCGAGCAGCGCATGCGCAACGGGGTGCGAGGGCACGCGCAGGCCGACCGTGTCCTGGCCGCCGGTGACGTGGTCCGCGGCACGCGGCCCGCGGCGGAGCACCAGGGTCAGCGGGCCGGGCCAGCAGGCTGCCGCCAGCAGCCGTGCCCACGACGGGACGTCGCGCGCCCAGCCGTCGTCGACGAGCGAGGCGTCGGCGAGGTGGACGATGAGCGGGTGGTCGGCGGGCCGGCCCTTCGCGGCGTAGACGCGCGCGACGGCGTCGGCGTCCTCGGCGTCCGCGCCGAGACCGTAGACGGTCTCCGTCGGGATCGCGACGAGGCCGCCCGCGCGCAGCAGCGCGACGGCGTGCGCGACGTCGGCGGTGCGCAGAGTCCCGGTCACCCGCCCATCCTCGCAGCCCGACGCGCAGGCGCACGGAGCGTCACCATGCGCCGCAGGAATGCACGTCGATCGCGGCTCACGACGCAAGAACGACGCGAGCGAGAAGCGGTGACCTGGATCCGTCCCGGTCGCGTATCCGGTCCGTGATCGACCCGGGTGCAAGGACCGCGATCGCAACCGGAGCTGTGTGCGCGAAAGGACGCAGGAAGCGCTCGCTGGACCTCGCTTAGCGATCATGCAGCCCCTACCGTCGGGCCATGACGCGCGACGGGGATGGGCGCTTCGACGTGGCGATGCGCCACGCCACGATCGGCATGGCCATCATCGCGCCGGACGGCACCTTCCTCGAGGTCAACCCTGCGCTCTGCGCGATGCTGGGGCGCACGGAGGAGGAGATGCTCGCCGCGTCGTGGCAGGAGCTGACCCACCCCGACGATCTCGAGGTCGATGTCGCGCTCGTGCAGGAGCTGCTCGACGGTCGTCGGGAGTCCTACCGGCTGGCCAAGCGCTACCTGCGGCCCGACGGCGCCGTGGTGTTCGGCGACCTGTCGGTCGGCTGCGTGCGCGACGACAGCGGCGCGGTGGAGTTCTTCGTGTCCCAGATCGTCGACCAGACCGAGCGCGAGATGGCCGGCGAGACACTCGCCCGCACGGAGGCGCGGTACGGCGCCGCGCTCTCGGCCAAGCGCGACCCGCACGTCTTCCTCGATGCCGTCCGCGGGGACGACGGCACGATCGTCGACTTCGTGTACGCCGACGCGAACGCGGCGGCCCTGGGCTGGCTCGGTCGCACCCTCGAGGAGCTGCAGGAGCGGTCGCTGCTCACCGCGTTCCCGAGCCATCGGGCGACCGGCATGTTCGACGCCTACGTCCGCACCGTCGAGACCGGCGAGCAGCTCGTCGAGGACGAGCGCCGAGTGCGCAGCGAGGTCCTGGGCACCGACGCCTGGTTCGACTTCCGCGCCATCAAGGTGCTCGACGGACTGAGCCTGAGCTGGCGCGACGTCACCTCCAAGGTGGAGACACGGAACCAGATCGCGGAGGCCGACGAGCGCCACCGCCTGCTGGCCGAGAACGCCAGCGACGTCGTGTTCCGCGTCTTCGCCGACGGCACGGTGGACTGGGTCGTGGGCTCGGTCGCCGAGCTGCTCGGCCGGAGCGACGACGACATCCGCGGGCGCTCGGCGCTCGACCTGTTCGTCGCCGAGGACCTCGGCGACCTCGAGGGCACCGGTGTACGCCTGCGCCACGGCGAGACCATCGTGGACACCGTGCGCGTGGTGCGACCCGACGGCACCCACCGCTGGGTCTCGCGCCGGCTGCGTGCGGTCATGGCCGACGACGGGGAGCACGCCTCCTGGTACGTGCTGGCCATCAGCGACGCGCAGGCGCACGTGGAGAACCAGCACGCG
>DASSQW010000264.1:0-22688 GCA_035702165.1 Candidatus Nanopelagicales bacterium | reverse complement strand
TCGCCTCGCTCGTCACGATCCTGCTGATCGGCCTCGTGCTCGATCTCGTGGGTGCCGGTGAGACCTACAGCCTCAACGGGTTCCGTGTTGCGCTGCTCGTGCAGTACGCGCTGTGGGGCGTCGGCCTCACCGGCCTGCTGCTCACGCGCCGCGCCGTACGCGCCCAGCTCGCGGCCGAGGGCATCCACGTGACGTCGTTCGCACACATGCTCCGCACCCGACTCGCCGCCAGCCGCCGCTCCTCCTCCGCGACGTAGCCGGTGACATGCACGCGACACGTCGCGAGAACCCGGCGCTGTCCGTGCAGATCACCGGTTACGTCGCGGGTGCGCGGGGGGCGGTGACTCCGCGGCCGAGGTGGTCGGGGCGCTCGACGTCGGCGTAGCGGGCGATCTGCGTCCGGATCGCCTCGGCCCGGTCGTCGGGGAACGGGGTCACGCGGCCGGCGTCCTGATCGACGTGGAGGAAGAGGTACTCGCCGGTGAGCACCAGGCGTTCGCCGTCGTAGACCGACGTGTGCAGCCGGAGCCGCTTGGCGTCGGCGTCGACCGGCAGCACGTCGGCGTGCAGCACCGCGCCACGGCCGACCTCGTCGAGGTAGCGCAGATGCGACTCCACCGTGTACGTCGTGCAGCGCGTGCGCGCCTGGTAGTCGGCGGAGACGCCGACGTGCTCGAGGAACCGCTCGTTGGCCTCGGCGCAGATCACGGCGTACGCCGAGTCGTTGACGTGGCCGTTGTAGTCGATCCACTCCTCGCGCACGGCGATGCCCTCGACCCGGTACCCGCTCATCGCGCGCCGACCAGGACGCCCGCGATCTCGTCGGCAGCGTCGGCCACCAGCCGCCCGAGCTCGGGGAAGCGGTCCTCGGTGATGCGGTCGCTCGGACCCCACACGCTGATCACGGCCACGGGCCTCCCGTCGTCGAGCACCGGCGCGGACACGCCGTAGAGCTGGCTCTCGAACTCGCCGCTGCAGGTGCCGTAGCCGCGCGCGCGGATCGCCGTCAGCTCGTCGTCGAGCTCGGGCAGCGTCGTGAGCGTCGTCGCGGTGAAGCGGGCGAGCGGCGCGCTGAGCAGGGTGTGCGCCTCGCGCGGCGGAAGCCACGCGAGCCAGGTCTTGCCCGACGACGTCGCGTGCAGCGGGACGTTGCGGCCCAGCCAGTTCGCGGCCATCACCGTCGCCGGCGCGACCTCGTCGACATAGGTGAGGCCGGTCGGCCGGACGACCG
Organism: Candidatus Nanopelagicales bacterium; assembly: GCA_035702165.1. Classification (GTDB taxonomy): domain Bacteria; phylum Actinomycetota; class Actinomycetes; order S36-B12; family CAIYMF01; genus Longivirga. The sequence continues at coordinate 21,457 of DASSQW010000264.1, read as the reverse complement.
CGAGGTCGGCCGTCTCGCCGCTCGCCGCGGACAGCCGCTCGAGCACGGGGCGGGCCCGGCGCACCAGGCCGTCGACGCCGACGGCCGATGCCAGTCGGGCGATGCCGAGGCCGAGGACGTAGCGCCCGGTGCCGGGCTCGCGCTCGACGAGGCCGTTGTCCTCGAGGGTCGCGAGCAGCCGCCAGGCCGTGGCGCGGTTGAGCCCGCACTGGAGCGCGAGCTCGGCGACCGGCGCGCCGGCCGGGGCGCTGCGGGCGACGGCGCGCAGCAGCGCCGCGGCACGGTCGACCGACTGGACCCGCCCGCTGCGGTCGGCGTCGAGCGCCGTCATCCACGCCTCCTCGGCTCGCGGTGCAGACCTTGACCCTGCGACCGGTGCCACCCTAGATTGCGTCGCACCATATGGAAAGACCATCGCACGATGCGAGCACTGGAAGGAGGCGGCTGTGCTGGAGAGCACGCGCCCGGGCGGCTGGGACGCGCCGACCGAGTCGCTCCCCGCTCCCCTCGCGCTGCACCGCACGACCGTCCCCGAGGCGTGGGTCGACTACAACGGCCACATGAGCGAGTGGTGCTATCTGCTCGCGATGGGCGACAACAGCGACACGTTCTTCCGGTTCGTGGGGATCGACGAGCACTACCGCGCATCGGGCTTCTCGCTCTACACCGTCGAGACGCACATCCGGAACCTCGACGAGGCCGGCCTCGGCGACGACGTCCACTCCACGTTGCGCGTGCTCGGCGTCGACGCCAAGCGCGTGCACATCGCCCACGAGATCTTCAGCGACGACCGGCTGCTCGCGACCGGCGAGCAGATGCTGCTGCACGTCGACATGGCCGAGGGCCGCACCGCCGCGCTGCCCGAGGTGCTGCGCGGGCGCATCGAGGCCCTCGCCGAGGCCCACGCCGCGCTCGCCCTCCCCGACTGGGTAGGGCGCCGCATCGCCCTCCCCACCCCCTGAGTTCTCACTGAAGGGCACCCTGGTTGCTCAGGGCGCAACATTCTCTCCCCTCACCGACGCGAGGCACGACCGAGGAGACCACGTGGACTTCGAGCTGACCGAGGAGCAGCGGCTCATCGTCGAGACGGTGCGATCCTTCGTCGAGGCCGAGCTCTACCCGCACGAGGACCTCGTCGAGACCCTCGACGACGTGCCCGACGAGCTCGCGGCGTCGATCCAGCGCACCGCGATCGACGCCGGGCTCTACGCGCCGAACATGCCCGAGGAGCTCGGCGGCGGCGGCCTGGACGCGGTCGGGCTCACGCTCGTCGAGCGCGAGCTCGGCAAGGCGGGCTACGCCCTGCAGATGCTCGTGCACCGGCCGAGCAACATCCTGCGCGCCTGCGCGGGAGACCAGGTCGAGCAGTACCTGCTGCCCACCATCCGCGGCGACCGGCACGACTGCCTCGCCATGACCGAGCCGGGCGCCGGGTCCGACGTACGCGGCATGACGACCGCCGCTGTGCGAACCGGCGACGACTGGATCATCAACGGCCGCAAGCACTTCATCAGCCACGCCGACCGCTCGGACTACGTCGTGCTCTTCGCCCGCACCGGCACCGAGGAGACGAAGAAGGGCCCGAAGGCGAAGATCAGCGCCTTCCTCGTCGACATGGGTACGCCGGGCTTCCAGAGCAACCGCGGCTCGCAGTGCGTCTCGCACCGCGGATACCACCAGAACGAGCTCGTGTTCGACGACGTCCGCGTGCCGGCGGGGGCGCTGCTCGGCGAGGAGGGGCGCGGGTTCGAGCTCATGGACGAGTGGCTCGGCGCGAGCCGTCTCACCGTCGCCGCCACGAGCGTCGGCCGGGCGCAGCGCGTGCTGGAGGAGGCCACCCGCTGGGCCGCCGACCGCAAGCAGTTCGGCCAGCCCGTCGGCCAGTTCCAGGGCGTGGGCTTCCAGCTCGCCGACTGCGCCGTGCAGATCGAGGCGTCGAACCTGCTCACCCTGCAGGCCGCGCACCGCATCGACCGCGGCACGTTCACCTCGCAGGACGTCGCGATGGCCAAGCTCTTCGCGACCGAGACGCTCGCGAAGGTCACCGACACCGCGGTGCAGGTGTTCGGCGGCATGGGCCTGATGAGCGAGGGCAAGGCCGAGCGCTGGTGGCGCGACGCCCGCGTCGAGCGCATCTGGGACGGCACCAGCGAGATCCAGCGCCACATCATCAGCCGCTCGATGCTCCGCCCCCTGGGCGCCTGACCCCTCGCACTGAAGGGCACCCTCGTTGCTCAGAGCACAACATTCCTTCCACTCATGACGAGCAGCACGTGGAGAGGCCCGCGATGACCGAGAGCCCCGAGGTCCGCACCGAGGTCGACGGCGAGATCCTCGTCGTCACCCTCGACCGCCCCAAGGCGAACGCGATCGACGCCGCGACCTCGCGGCTGCTCTACGACGCGTTCGCGCGGCTGCGCGACGATCCGGCGCTGCGCGTCGGCATCATCACCGGCGCGGGCGAGCGGTTCTTCAGCGCCGGCTGGGACCTCAAGGGCGCGGCCGCCGGAGAGGCACCCGACGCCGACTACGGCCCCGGCGGCTTCGCCGGAATCACCGAGCTGTTCGACGTCGGCAAGCCGATCATCGCGGCGGTCAACGGATCGGCGTACGGCGGAGGCGTGGAGCTCTGGCTCGCGGCCGACCTCGTCGTCGCCTCGGAGGAGGCGGTCTTCGCGTTCACCGAGACGCGCCTCGGTCTCGTGCCCGACGCCGGCGGCATGGTCCGGCTGCCCAACTCGCTGCCGCGCGCGCTCGCGCTGGAGCTCTTCCTCACCGGCCGTCGCTTCACCGCGCAGGACGCGCTCGGCTGGGGCATCGTCAACCGCGTCGTTCCGCGGGCCGACGTGCTCGACGAGGCCAAGGCGCTCGCGCACACGATCTGCGAGTCGGCTCCGCTCTCGGTCACCGCGGTGCTCGAGGTCGTCGACGCCGCCTACGGCCGCAACGCCGAGGACGGGTACGCCGTGATGCGCAGCGGTCTCCCGACGTACTCGAAGGTCGCGAGCAGCGACGACGCCCAGGAGGGCGCGCGCGCCTTCGTCGAGAAGCGCCCCCCGCGCTGGTCCGGCCACTGACCACCCCGACGTCACTGCCCGAATGCAGGGAGAACAGACCGCTCTCCCTGCATTGCGGCAGTGACGTGAACCCAGCACTTCCGTAAGCGACGAGGAGACACCATGCGACCGATGAGCACGTCCGCCTTCATCACCTGCGCCCTCACCGGATCCGGTGACTCGACCGGCGCGAGCGACAAGGTGCCGGTGACGCCGGAGCAGATCGCCGACGCCGCGATCGAGGCGGCGCAGGCCGGAGCCGCCGTCGTGCACGTGCACGTGCGCGAGCCCCAGACGGGCAAGGGCACGCGTACGCCGGCGTACTACCGCGAGGTCGTCGAGCGCGTGCGCGCGAGCAGCACCGACGTGATCCTCAACCTCACGACCGGCATGGGCGGAGACCTCGTGCTCGGCGCTGTCGAGCAGCCCCTGCCGGTCGACGACTCAGGTACCGACATGGCCGGCGCGACCGAGCGCATGGTGCACGTGACCGAGCTGATGCCCGAGATCTGCACGCTGGACTGCGGCACGATGAACTTCGCCGCGGGCGGCGAGTACATCATGGTGAACACGCCGGGCATGGTGCGCGAGATGGCGCGTCAGATGAAGGCTCTCGGCGTGAAGCCCGAGGTCGAGATCTTCGACACCGGAGACCTGGTGCTGCTCAACGAGATGGTCCGCGAGGGCCTGTTCGACGACCCGGTGATGGTGCAGCTGTGCATGGGCATCCCGTACGGCGCACCCAATGACCCGCTCACCTTCGCCTCGATGGTGAACAACCTCCCCCCGAACAGCACGTTCAGCGCGTTCTCGATCGGGCGCTTCCAGCTCGCGTACGCCGCCCAGTCGGTGCTCTTCGGCGGCAACGTGCGCGTCGGTCTCGAGGACAACATCTACCTGTCCAAGGGAGTCCTCGCGAGCAACGGCCAGCTCGTCGACCGCGCGAAGACCATCCTCGAGGCGATGAACGTGCGCGTGAAGACCCCCGCCGAGGTCCGCGAGGAGCTCGGGCTGGTGAAGCATGGCTGAGCGCACGACCGTCGGCCTGCTCGGCGGCGGCGTCATCGGCGGCGGCTGGGCCGCGCGCTTCCTGCTCGGCGGGTACGACGTACGCCTCTACGACCCCGACCCGCACGCCGAGCGCAAGCTGACCGAGATCCTCGCGAACGCGCGCACGGCGTGGACGTCGATGATCGACGCGCCGCTGCCCGAGGAGGGCCGCGCGACGATCGTCGGCTCGGTCGCCGAGGCGGTGAGCGGCGCCGGCTTCGTGCAGGAGAGCGCGCCCGAGCGCCTCGACCTCAAGCAGTCGCTGCTGCAGGAGGCCGACGCCGCAGCGGCGGCCGACGTCGTCATCGCGTCGTCGACGTCGGGCCTGCTGCCGACGGAGCTGGCGGCGCTCATGACCCACCCCGAGCGCCTCGTGGTCGGGCACCCGTTCAACCCCGTGTACCTCCTGCCGCTCGTCGAGGTGTGCGCCGGCCAGCAGACGCAGGTCTGGGCGGCCGAGCGCGCGATGGAGATCTACGCGTCGGTCGGCATGCGGCCGCTGCACGTGCGCAAAGAGATCGACGGCTTCATCGCCGACCGCCTCCTCGAGGCGCTGTGGCGCGAGGCGCTGTGGCTGGTGAACGACGGTGTCGCGACGGTCGAGGAGGTCGACGACGCGATCCGGTACGGCGCCGGCCTCCGCTGGTCGTTCATGGGCACGATGCTCACCTACCGGATCGCCGGCGGCGAGGGCGGCATGCGGCACTTCATGGGGCAGTTCGGACCGGCGCTGCAGTGGCCGTGGACCAAGCTCATGGACGTCCCCGAGCTCACCGACGACCTGCTCGACACGATCGCGGCGCAGTCCGACGCGCAGGCGCAGGGTGCCGACGTGCGCGAGCTCGAGCGGCTGCGCGACCGGTGCCTCGTCGCCGTCATGCAGGGGCTCCGCGGCGTCCCCTACGCCTCCGGCGAGACCCTCGCGTTGTACGAGAAGCACCTGCGCGCCCAGGCCTGACGATGCACCAGGCTCAGGCGGCCGGATCGCCGGGGAAGGATTGTTGCGCTCTTAGCAACGAGGGTGCCCTTCAGTGACAACACCGAGGTCCCGGCGGCGTGTGCTTCCGTCGGGGCCTCGGCGTTTCGGAGGGTGGTCAGCCGCCCCTCGTGCCCGGGTCCATGCCGGTCGTGGTCATGGCGTGCGGCTCGCGCGTGGTGCTGGCGTCGAGCCGGTCGTCGTGCGGGCGGTCAGGAATCGCGGCGGCGGCCGGCGGCTCGAGGACGGGGTGGAGCACCGCGGCGATGAGCTGCTCCCAGGAGGGGACGTCGGCGACACGGGCGACCACACGGCCGGCGGCGCACGACAGCAGCAGCAGCGCCGTGTCGTGGGCGTCGACGTCGGTACGCACCCAGCGGCGGGACTGCGCGTCGCGCAGCAGCGCGGCGAGAGCGTCGGCCAGGCGCTGCTGCTCGGGACCGAGCAGCACCTGCAGCGAGGGGCGGCGTACGGCGATGGCGAGGAGCTCCTGGCGCACGGCGTCGTCCTCGTCGCAGAGCGTTCCGGCAGCGAGCGCGACAAGCAGGTCGACGACGACGGCGTCGCGCGCGCTGACGCTGCCCAGCAGCGCGAGGGTGCGGTCGACCGTCTGCGCGAAGCGGGTCGCCTGCGCGCGGTCGAGCAGCGAGTCGAAGTCGCGGAAGTGGTGGTAGAGCGAGCCCTTCGAGGCGCCCGACGCCGCGAGCACCTTCTCGACGGTGACGTCGCGCTCGGCGCGGGTCTCGAGCAGCCCCACCGTCGCGTGGTGCAGCGCGACGCTGGTGGGGTGGGTGCTCACCCCCTCAGTAAGCCAGCGGTCTGCTCCGGCGACGAAGCCCGCTGAGCCGCACGAGAGGTCTGGACGCGGATCCTGAGGAACCGCACCGGAATGCGGCCCACCTACCCTGCGTGCTGCTCGACGTGTCGGGGTGATCGACGGAGTTTCACCACAGCAGGTCGAGCACCATCCAGGGGTCAGGCGGCGCTGGTCGAGGGCGATGCCGACGGGCGCGGCGCCAGAGGCGCAACCACGCTTCACGGCTTCCCCCTAGGCCGTGCTGTCACCCCCGTGAGACCTTGCCGAGAACCTGGCAGTTCCCTGGCGACTCCCGCCCCTTGAGAGCCCACCTACGTGCGACAGCTGTTGTCGGGGTTTCCCAGCAGGGAAGCCCCGATCCGCCGCTACGTCGGAGGAGTGCTCGGGGGGAGGACGGCGCCGAGAGGTACGGGCGGGCGGTCCTCGAGGCGCAGAGCGATCAGCACGGCGGCGACGTCGTCGGGCATGGGGCCGCCGTTGCGGATCACGAAGGAGTCGGCGAGGCGCTCGAGGTATCCGGGCGCGCGGGCGTCGCCGCGCCCGGTGATCTCGACGAACTCGTCGTAGCCGACGCGGGTCGGCGCACCGGGAGCGGTGCGACCCTCGAACATGCCGTCGGTGACCATGAGCACGGTCGAGTCCGGGGCGAGGGGCAGGCAGTGCGTGCGCAGCTTCGACCCGGGGTGGACGCCGAGGGGCGGACCGGACATCGGGCCGATGACCGGCTCGCGACCGCCGAGCACGATGGGCGGCGGGTGACCGGCGTTCGCGTAGCGCAGCTGCAGGTTGTGCAGATCGACGGTGCCCATGAGCAGCGTGACGAGCGCGGAGCCGTCGCCCGCCTGCTCGCTGATGACCGAGTCGAGGCCCGCGGTCCAGTCCTCGAGGTCGAGCGCGGGCAGCGCGGCCATCGCCTGCCACGCCGCCCGCATGGTGGCCGCGAGCGCCGCGGCCTCGGGCCCGTGGCCGGACACGTCCCCGATGAGGAAGCGCACTCCGCCGCCCTCGGGCAGCGGCAGCACGTCGAAGAAGTCGCCGCCGAGCAGGAGGTCGCGCACGCCGGGCCGGTAGAGAGTGCGGACGTCGGCGCCGCAGGCCTGCACGTCGACCTGCGGGAGCAGCGCCCGTTGCAGGCGCTCGCCGAGCCGCTGCGCCTCGGCCTGCGCGTCGCGGCGGCGTACGACCGTCTTCGCGAGCGCGACCTGGTCGCCGTAGCGGTCGAGCAGGTCGAGCCAGGCGGGGCCGGCCTCCGGCGCCGGGTCCTCCCAGCCGAACGACAGGTAGCCCACGGTGCGGCCGTCGACGCGGATCGGGGTCGACGACCACGCCACCGTGCCGGACTCGCGCATCCGACGGCCGCGCTCGGAGTCGGCCGGCTCGTCGTCGCGGCGCACCCAGATCGTGCGCGTCTCGCGCGCGGGGGTCCCCGCTTCCGCGATCAGTACGTCGGTGTCGATGCGGTAGCCCAGCGGCAGCAGGCTCACCGGTTCGCACGCCACGAGACGCCCGCGGCCCTCGTCCATGTGCCAGTACGTGCCGACCGCTGCTCCGAACAGGAGGCGCCCCTGCGCGACCGACGCACGCCAGACGTCCTCGATGGACCCGGCGCCGGAGAGCTCGGTGACGCGCTCGAGCATGTGCTGGGTGACCTCGGCGGTGAGCTCGTGGTCGCGCGCGACGGCGAGCAGCTCCGCCTGCCGCACGATGCGCCGCTCGCTGCGGCGCCGGACGACGCTGCCGGCCACGGCGAGGGCGACGATGAACGCGACGGACAGGAACCGCAGCTGCCAGCCGGGAGTCGGGATGACGGCGTAGGACACGAGGAAGGACGCCAGGGAGGCGAGGCCGACCACGGCCGTGGAGACGGGGCCGCTCACGAGCGCGATGCCCAGGACCGGGATGAGGGTGAAGCCGACCGGGACCGCGTGGCCCTCGACGGACAGGACGATCGCGACGAGCGCAACGAGGACCACGACCGCGACCCCGACGACGGTCCGGGTCGAATCTGCTCTCAGGTCCTCGAGCACCTGCCTATCACCGCCTTCGCGGCCACGGGCCGCCACCACCTCCGGCCGCCGAGCCGCCCGGAGACTTGACGGTACGCCCGCGAGGCGAGCCTTGCCTATCCCGGTGCCCGCTCCCGTCCGGCATCAGGGCGACGTCAAGGTTGGGCCACGCCCGTCAAGACCGCGTCAGGACGGTCGTTGGGAGCGCGGGCGGGCGGCGTACCACGGACCCGTGAGCACACTCAGCCTCAAGCGCGTCGTGGTGGGAGCCCCTCTGGACTCCGCCGAGGGCCATCGCACCCTGCTGTCCAAGCGCCTCGCGCTGCCGATCTTCTGCAGCGATCCGCTCTCGAGCGTCGCGTACGCGACCGACCAGATCCTCGTGGTCCTCGTCCTCGGCGGGGTGACCGCGCTGGCCTGGACCGGCTGGGTCGGGCTCGCGGTGATCGCGCTGCTCGCGGTCGTCGTGACGTCCTACCGCCGCACCGTCTACGCCTACCCCAACGGCGGCGGCGCGTACGCCGTCGCCCAGGACAACTTCGGGCAGCGCACGGCGCTGGTCGCAGCGAGCGCCCTCGTCGTCGACTACATCCTCACCGTCGCGGTGTCGGTGACCTCCGGCGTCGCGAACTTCACGTCGGCCTTCCCGCAGCTCGTGCCGTGGACGGTCGAGCTGAGCGTCGGTCTCGTCGTGGTGATCACCCTGATGAACCTGCGCGGCGTGAAGGAGTCGGGCCGTGCGTTCGCGGCACCGACGTACCTCTTCGTCGTCAGCGTGCTGACGCTGGTGATCGTCGGTCTCGTGAAGACGGTCCTCGGCGTGCCGGTCGTCGCCGAGTCGGCCAACCTCCCCGTGGAATCGCACGACGTCCTCGGCGCGACCGCGATCTTCCTGCTGCTTCGCGCGTTCGCCTCCGGGTGCACGGCGCTCACCGGCGTCGAGGCCATCTCCAACGGTGTGCCGTTCTTCAAGAAGCCGAAGTCCCGCAACGCCGCCGGGACGCTGCTCGCGATGGGCGTGCTGGCCATCACGATGTTCGGCGGTGTCACCTGGCTCGCCATCTCGTCGGGCGTCAAGCTCTCCGAGGACAATGCCGTGCTCGGTCTCCCACCCGACGCCGTGCAACCGACCGTTCTCGCGCAGCTGGGCAGCGCCGTGTTCGGCGACGGCTCGTTCGCCTTCTACGCCCTGCAGATCTTCACCACGCTCGTGCTCGTCCTCGCGGCGAACACGGCGTACAACAGCTTCCCGATCATGGCGTCGGTGCTCGGCCGCGACGGCTATCTGCCGCGCCAGTTCGGCCGCCGCGGCGACCGCCTCGTGTTCAGCAACGGTGTGCTCTTCCTCGCGACGACGTCGGTGCTGCTCATCGTCGCCTTCGACGCGAGCGTGACGCGCCTCGTGCAGCTCTACATCCTCGGCGTCTTCCTCTCGTTCACCATCTCGCAGGCGGGGATGGTCAAGCACTGGACGACGCAGCTGCGCACCGCCCTGGTGTCGGAGCGCCGCCGGATCCTGCGCGACCGCGTCATCAACGCGGTCGGTGCTTCGGTGACGGCGCTCGTGCTCGTCATCGTCATCGTCACCAAGTTCTCCCACGGCGCGTGGCTCGTCATGATCGCGGTACCGACCTTCTACGCCGTGATGATCGGCATCAATCGGCACTACCGGCGCCTCGACCAGCGGATGGCGCCGGCGCCCGGCGGCGTACGGCTGCCCAGCCGCGTGCACGCGGTGGTGCTCGTCTCCCGGCTGCACGCGCCGGCGATGCAGGCGATCGCGTTCGCGCGCGCCAGCCGGCCCGACCATCTCGAGGCCATCCACGTGATGACCGACCGCAGCGACATCGACGCGCTGCAGACCACCTGGGCCGAGCGCGGCATCCCGGTGCCCTTGGTCTGCCTGGAGTCGCCGTACCGCGACCTCACCCAGCCGGTGCTCGACCACGTGCGCGCGATCCGGCGCGACAGCCCGCGCGACATCGTCGCGGTCTACATCCCCGAGTACGTCGTGGAGCACTGGTGGGAGGCGCTGCTGCACAACCAGAGCGCGCTGCGGCTGCGCGTGCGGTTGCGCCAGCTGCCCGGCGTCATCGTGATCTCGGTGCCGCTGCGGATGCACGACGTCGACGACGAGCAGGTCCTCGAGTCGGCCGTGCGCTGAGCCCGCGTGGTGCAAGGATCGGCACGTGGCTCGCGGTCGTGAGGGCGGAGCGCGCCGGACCGGCGTGCGGCTCGGTGCGTTCCTCGTCGGCGTCGCGCTGATCTGGCTCGCCGTCGCGCTGCTCGCGCAGGTGCGGCCGGTCGACCTCACCTCGGTGCTGCTCGTGCTCCTCGCGGCGGTCGTCGCCCTGGCCCTCCTGACCGGTCCCGTGCTCGGCGTGCTCGCCTCGCTGGCAGCCGTGGTGCTCGTGAACTGGTACCTGGTGCCGCCCTACGGCACGTTCGAGGTGGCGAGCACCGAGAACGTCGTGGCGCTCGTGGTGTTCCCGCTCGTCGCCGGCGCGAGCGCGGTGCTCATGGAGATCGGCGCACGCGCTCGCGCTCGCGCCGCCTACGCCGGGGAGCGCGCAGCTCTCGTGACGCGCGTGTCGGAGACGCCGGGCGGATCGCTGGAGCAGCTGCGCCAGGCCCTCGACCTCGACGTCGTGTCGCTCGTGCGGGAGGACCGCACGGTCGCGACGTCGGGCGACGCCGTCGTCGGACGCGACGTCGTGGTCGACGTCGCCGGGCCCGGCGGCTACCGGCTCGTGGGCTCGGGCGTGCCCCGGATCGCGCAGGATCCGGCGTACCTCTCGTCGCTGGCGACCGCCGCCGTGCGCTCCTACGAGAGCGGGCGGCTCGCCGACGAGGCGCGCCGCGCGGACGAGCTCGCGGCGGTCGACCGTGCGCGTGCCGCGCTGCTCGCGAGCGTCGGGCACGACCTGCGCACACCGCTGTCGAGCCTGCGGCTCGCGCTCGAGACGCTGCGCTCGCCCGACGCCGCGCTCGACGAGGACGAGCGGCGCGAGCTGCTCGACACGGCATCCGTGTCGACGCGACGTCTCGACGAGCTCATCGCCAACCTGCTCGACCTGTCGCGCCTCGAGGCCGGCACCCTCCTCGTGCGCCCCGAACCGACCGCGCTCGACGGCGTCGTCGCGTCGGCCGTCGTCGCGCGCGAGCCGGGCACGGTCGACGTGCAGGTCGCCGACGACCTGCCGCTCGTCCTTGTCGATCCGGTGCTGCTCGAGCGGGTGCTGGAGAACCTGGTGTCCAACGCCGTGCGGCACGGCGGCGCCGGTCGGCTGCGGCCCGTCGAGGTGGCGGCCAGTCCCCGCACGGGTGCCGTCGTCGTCGATGTGGTCGACCACGGACCGGGTCTGGGCGGCGTGTCGGGCGGCGCGGCCGACAGCGGTAGCGGCACGGGCCTGGAGATCGTGCGCGGGTTCTGCGCTTCGATGGGTCTGCGCCTCGAGCTGCTCGAGACCTACGGAGGCGGCCTCACCGCGCGCATCGCGCTGCCGGTCGCGCGAGGCGGTGCCGCGTGACCGACCTCCTCGTCGTCGAGGACGACACCCAGCTGGTCAAGGCGCTCGCGCTCACTCTGCGCTCGCGCGGCTACGACGTCACCACGGCAGGAACCGGCGCCGACGCCGTCCGTCTCGCGACGACGCGGCGATTCGACGTCGTCGTCCTCGACCTCGGTCTGCCCGACCGCGACGGGCTCGAGGTGATCGAGGAGGTACGCCGCACCAGCTCGGTGCCGATCGTCGTGCTGTCGGCGCGGCGCGACCAGCGCGACAAGGTGCTCGCCCTCGACGCGGGCGCAGACGACTACCTCACCAAGCCCTTCGGTATGGAGGAGCTGCTCGCGCGGCTGCGCGCCGCGCAGCGTCGGGCGGGCCCGGGTCTTCAGACGGGGACGGTCGAGACGGCGGACTTCGTCGTCGATCTCGGCCGCAAGCAGGTGCGGTCGCCCGACGGCGAGGTCCTGCATCTCACGCCGACCGAGTGGGGCATGCTCGAGGTGCTCGTGCGTGCCGACGGCCTGCTCGTCCCCGGCGCCGACCTGCTCCGCGACGTGTGGGGACCGGCGTACGCGACGCAGACGAACTACCTCCGCGTCTACATGGCCCAGCTGCGGCGCAAGCTCGAGCCGGACCCCGCTGCGCCGCGCTACCTGCTCACCGCTCCCGGGCTCGGTTACCGCTTCGACCGCACCGGAGCCGGCTGACGACCGGCGCGCGACGCCGTAGCGTCGGACCGTGGACCCGGTGGAGGCGCTGCGCCGCGTGGCGTACCTGCTCGAGCGCGAGCGCGGCGAGACCTACCGCGTGAAGGCGTACCGCACGGCCGCGGCGGCGCTCGTCGACATCGGGCCGGAGCAGACGGCGTCGCGCATCCGGGCCGGGACGCTCACCGACCTGCCGGGCGTCGGGCCCAAGACGGCGGCGGTCGCGACCGAGGCCGCGGACGGCGTGGTGCCGGCGTACCTCGTCGAGCTCGAGACGCACGCGGCTCCCGACGCCGAGCTCGACGACGCCGGTCGCGCGCTGCTCGACCAGATCCGCGGCGACTGCCACACGCACTCCGACTGGAGCGACGGCGGCAGCCCTCCTCGGGAGATGGCGCAGGCGTGCGCGGAGCTCGGGCACGAGTGGACGGTGCTCACCGACCACTCGCCGCGGCTCACCGTCGCTCGCGGGCTCACCCGGGAACGGCTCGAGACCCAGCTCGATCTCGTCGAGCGGATCAACGCCGAGCTCGCGCCGTTCCGCTACCTCACCGGCATCGAGGTCGACATCCTCGAGGACGGCTCGCTCGACCAGGACGACGACCTCCTGGCTCGTCTCGACGTCGTCGTCGCGAGCGTGCACTCCAAGCTGCGCGCGCCGTCGGAGGCGATGACCCGACGGATGGTGACGGCGATCGCGAACCCGCACGTCGATGTCCTCGGCCACTGCACCGGGCGTCTCGTCGTGGGCCGCGGACGGCCCGAGTCGGAGTTCGAGTCCGACCTCGTGATCGAGGCGTGCCGCCGCTTCGACGTAGCCCTGGAGATCAACAGCCGGCCCGAGCGCCTCGATCCCCCGCGCCGCATCCTGCGCGACGCCGTCGACGCCGGGATCCTGCTCGCCATCGACACCGACGCCCATGCGCCCGGCCAGCTCGAGTGGCAGCCCTACGGCGTCGCACGGGCCGTCGAGTGCGGGGCCGACCCGGCGAGGATCGTCACGACCTGGCCGGTTGACGCCCTCCTCGACTGGACGAGGTCCTGACCCCACCAGCTCCTGCCCACCTCGCAGCCCCTTCCCGGCGCGAGACGCCGCGGGAAACGGCCAGTAGGTGGGCAGATCGTGGTGGGGCGGGCTACTTCAGGAACTCGGCGTAGCCGATCGCCGATCCCACGAGGGCGAGCACGACGAAGAGCAGGAACGGGACCCAGCCGAAGACAGACACGCGCATGGGCCCATCCTGGCGCGTCCGGCCTCCCCATGGCATCCCGGACCCGCCGTGCGCCCGGTCGGCGAGGCGTGCGACGTCTCCGCGCGACATGCTGGGACCGGTACGTCGTCGACACTCCAGGAGGACGCGATGTTCGGAATCGGTGGGCTCAGCGGCGGCAGCGCCAACGGACCGTTCTACGAGGTCGAGGTGAACGAGGGCTCGATCAACATGAAGCGGTTCAGCTCGGTGGCCAACGAGCGCCACGGCAACGGCTACCGGATGGCGCACGTGTTCCAGCAGGAGGGGAACACGATCGTGGTCTGGGAGAAGGTCGGCTGAGCGCTGCTCCGATCTGCGGTCGCAGGCTCGAAGCGGGGTCGCGGCACGGGCTGGATCAGGCTCCGATCCGCGGTCGCAGGCTCGGAGCGGGGTCGCGGCACTGGCTGGATCAGCCGACGGTCACGCAGCACCGGCCGGGCGCGGGGTCGAGCCGCGCAGCGAGCCCCCCGACCTCGTCGACGAGTGCCTCGAGCATCGCGAGGTTCATCCCGCACACGAGGTCGGTGTGCTCCTGCGCCAGCGCGTGGAACGGGCAGTTCACCAGCGTCAGCGCACCATCGACGAGACGAGGCTCGTAGCCGTACGCCGCGAGCGCCGCCGACGCGGTCTCGACGCGCACTGCACGCGTCGGACGAGCGGGGAGGCCCTCCGTCGCCGCGCGCCCGATCGCCGCGCCGTGCTCGTGCGCGACGCCGGCCAGCTCGGTCGCGACATCGGTCCCCTGGGCCGCGCTGCGCTCGATCGCCGACGCCATCAGCTCGCCCGCGAGGTCGTAGCGCCGCGGCGGCAGCGAGACCGACACCTCGCGCGCGGACCGGAAGTAGCGCTTCGTCGGCCGCCCCGCCCCGGGACCCTCGCGCCCGGAGAGCCGCTTGTAGTCGACGTCGAGCAGGCCCTCCTCGACCAGCTTGTCGAGGTGGAACTTCGCGGTGTGGCGCGGGACGGCGACGCCATCCGCCGCCTGGTCGCGGGTCACCGGCTCCGGCGCGGCCGCCACGAAGGCGTACAGGTCGCGGCGTACCGGCTCGGCGAGCGCGGCGACGCCGCTGATCTGATCGGGCTCCATCGCGGCTCGCTTTCTAAAAGACGGAACTCTTGACGTAAGAATCCAGGCGTTCTAACGTCCAACGTACTGTCCCTTAGACCTGGAGGCAACGCCATGGCCGTCCGCACGCAGGAACCCGCGCTCGCTGTCACGCGCGACCTGACCGACCCCGTCTACGGCGCCTTCGTGCTGCTCCGCAGCGCGTTCACCGTCGCCCCGATCCTGTTCGGCCTCGACAAGTTCTTCGACCTGATGACGTCGTGGTCGGCGTACCTCTCGCCGCGCATCGACTCGATCGTGCCGGGCGACGCGCACCAGGCGATGCTCGTCGTCGGGGTCATCGAGATCGCGGCGGGCGTGCTCGTCGCCGTCCGGCCGCACATCGGCGGCTGGGTGGTGGCCGCGTGGCTCACCGGGATCATCCTCAACTACCTGCTGATCCCCGGCTTCTACGACATCGCGCTGCGCGACGTCGGGCTGCTCGCCGGGGCCGTCGCCCTCGCGCGGCTCGCCACCGTGTTCCGCACCCGGTGAGAGGAGATCGCCATGTATGTCCCGCGCTACGTCATCGTCGGCGCCGGCCTCGCCGGCGCCAAGGCCGCCGAGACCTTGCGCACCGAGGGGTTCGACGGCGACGTCGTGCTCCTCGGCGACGAGCCAGACCGGCCCTACGAGCGCCCGGCGCTCTCGAAGGGCTACCTGCTGGGGAGCGCCGACCGCCGCTCGCTCGACGTGCACCCCTCCGACTGGTACGCCGACCACGGCATCGAGCTGCGCACGTCGTCCCGGGTCGAGGAGCTCGACCTCCCGCACCAGGACGTCGTCCTCGCGAGCGGCGAGCGCATCGCGTTCGACCGGCTGATGATCGCGACCGGCTCGACGCCACGGCGGCTCGCGCTGCCTGGCGCGGACCTCGACGGCATCCACTACCTGCGCCGCGTCGGCGACAGCGACGTCCTGCGCTCCGAGCTCACCGGCGCCGCGCGACAGGTCGTCGTCGTCGGCGGCGGCTGGATCGGGCTCGAGGTCGCTGCGGCGGCACGCACCGAAGGGCACGACTTCACGATCGTCGAGCCCGAGCCCACGGTGCTGAACCGTGCGCTCGGCCTGCAGCTCGGCGACGTCTTCGCCGACCTGCACCGCGGGCACGGCGTACGGCTGCTGCTGGGCACGGGGGCGGCGGAGATCCGCGGTCACGGCGGATCGATCAGCGCTGTCGTCACGTCGTCGGGCGAGGTGGTCGACGCCGACCTGGTCGTTGTGGGCATCGGCGCGGTGCCCAGCGTCGAGCTCGCCCTGCACGCCGGCCTCGACGTCGGCGACGGGATCCGCACCGACGCGAGCCTGCGCACCTCGCACCACGCGGTCGTGGCGGCCGGCGACGTGGTGAACGCGTTCAACCCGCGGCTGGGTCGCTCCGTGCGTGTCGAGCACTGGGCGAACGCGCTGAACACCGGACCCGCCGCGGCGCGGACCATGCTCGATCAGGAGGTCGTCTACGACCGGGTGCCGTACTTCTACACCGACCAGTACGACCTCGGGATGGAGTACTCCGGGTACGTCGGCCCGGAGGGCTTCGACCGGCTGGTGCTCCGCGGCGACCCGGCGTCGGGCGCGTTCCTCGCCTTCTGGATGCAGGGGCACCGCGTCCTGGCCGGCATGAGCGTGAACACCTGGGACGTGACGGCCGACGTGCAGCAGCTCGTCCATGTCCACGTCCCCATCGACGCCGACGTGCTGGCCGACCCCTCGGTGCCCCTCGCCGAGGTCGCCCTTACGACCCGCTGACCCGCCCCCTGATTCCGGATGTAACTGGCGTTGTTGGGGTGTTCAGGCCTGTTTCACCCCGACAACGCCTGTGACGTGCGACCGGACGGCGCGCCGGGTGGCGTACGCCGGATCAGCCCCGGCCGGGGAGGAGGGTCGCGATGCGGGCTGCGGTCTCGTCGTCGACGGGCAGCAGCGGCTCGCGCGGCGGTCCGACGGGGATGCCGAGGGACACCAGCGCCGACTTCACGGCCTGGATGAAGGGCGCGGTCATGATGGTGTCCATCAGCGGGTAGAGCTCGTCCCAGCGCGCCTTGGCCGTCGCGAGGTCGCCCGAGGTGACGGCGTCGTACACCGCGACGAGGTCGCGCGGGAAGATGTTCGCCGTGCCGGCCATGATCCCGGCGGCGCCCTCGACGAGAGACGCGAGCGCAAGGCTGTCCCAGCCGATGAACGTGCCGACGCGGTCCCCGAGGTGGTGGATCAGCTGCCCCGCCTGAGCCATGTCGGCGCTGTTGTCCTTGATGTAGCGGATGTTGGGGATCTGGTCGGCGAGGCGGCCCACAAGATCGGGCGAGAGGTTCACGCCCGTCGCGCCCGGCAGGTTGTAGAGCATCACGGGGATGTCGACGGAGCCGGCGACCTGCGAGAGGTAGCGCACGGTCTCGGCCTCGCTCAGGGCCTCGTAGTACGGGGTCACGAGCATCACGCACGAGGCGCCGACCTGCTGCGCGTGCTGCGAGAGAGCGATGGCCTCCCGCGTCGCGACGGCGCCGGTCTGGGCGACGACGGGCACGCGACCTGCCGCGTGCTCCACCACCGTCTCGACCACCAGCCGCCGCTCGTCGCCGGTCATCGCCGCGAACTCGCCGGTAGATCCGCACGCGACGACGCCGTGCACGCCGCCGTCGATGCTGCGGTCGACGACCTGGCGCAGCACCTCGGTGTCGATGGAGCCGTCGGCTCCGAAGGGGATGGCGAGGGCGGTGAGCACGCCGCGCAGCTCGGTGGTCATCTGGGCTCCTACAGGTCCGTGTCGTGGGTGGAGGGGCGGCCGCGCCGCTGGGACTCGCTGGCGAGCTGGCTCTGGATCTCCTGCGCGGCCGAGAGGCCCGAGGAGATGGCGGTCTCGGTGTAGAGCGTCCCGAGGTAGTCGCCGGCGAGCAGCACGCGGCTGCCGCGGCGGGTGAGGGTCGGCTGGAGCTTCGCGCGGCCCGGGAAGCAGTACGGCGCGCCCGTCGGCCAGCGCTGGATGTGGCTCTCGACGACGTGCCCGGCGAAGCCGGGGAGGATGTCGTCGAGGTCGGCGACGTACCGACGGGTGATCTCCGCGTCGTCGTGCTCGAGCAGCCCGCGCGCGAGGCTCGCCGGCGAGAAGGTCATGATGCTGCTGCCCGGACGGCGCACGCCCTCGGTGCCGCGCACGATGTTCGAGTGGTTCAGCGCGATGTTGAACGAGCGGTTCGGCGTCGCGATCGCGTAGGCGTCGTCCCACACCTGCGGCCCGGTCTCGTCGGTGAGGAACGCGGCACTCACGTACGGGCCGTAGACGATCCTCCCGAGCGCCTCGTGGATGTCGCTGTCGAGACCCTTGGTCACCTCGTGGGTGACCGTGGCCGGCGTCGCCATCACGACGTAGCGCGCCTCGATCTCGTGGTCCTCGCCGCCCTCGGACCAGCGGACGGTGACCGAGGCGTCGTTCTGCACGACCTCGTGCACCACCGCGTTTAGCCTTACTGCGTCGCCGACGCCGGCGGCCACCGTCTCGGTCAGCGTCGAGGCGCCGCCGACGATCGCGTTCGTGAGACCGCCGCCGATGCCCCAGACGAGGCTGAAGTAGCCGACGCCGGCACCCGCCGAGATCTCGTCGAGGTCGGCCGCGGAGCGCGTGACCGTGGGCTTGAACAGCGCCTCGGCGTCGGGCGGGAGGTCTCCCACGAACTCCGCGAACGTCTGGTCGTTCATGAAGTCGTAGATGCGCTGCTGCCGCGCCGCCGCGCTCTCGCCCGGTCGCTGCCTGACGATGCGCGCGTACTTCGCGACGGCGGTGCCCACCTTCGCGCTCGCCTTGACCAGCGCGATGCGCGAGGAGTTCGACATCGGGATGCGGAAGGGATACGTCTCGACCCGGCCGCGCACGAGCAGCGTGCCGTTCATGGCGATCGCCGACAGGGACCCCAGGATCGGAGTGACGTCGACGCCGGCGTCCTCGAGCAGCCAGCCGGTGGAGGAGCCCTGGCCGGCGTAGACGTGGGCGCCCCAGTTGAGCCAGTACTGGCCGCGGCGCTCCGATCGGATGCGACCTCCGACGCGGCCACCCGACTCCAGCAGCAGGAGGTCGCGGTGGCGCAGCCGCCAGGCCGCGGACAGACCGGCGATGCCACCGCCGACGACGATGACGTCCTTCATCCCTGCACCTCGATCCCGTGCACACTGAGGACCTCGTGCTGTCCTCGATGACGGCCGACCCTAGGAGTGCCGGACGGTCCACCGGCGGGTTGGCGCAGAGTGGTTCCAGCCCTGAGTCGTGGAGTCGTTATCGCGTATCCTCGCGCCATGGGGCGCAGCCGGAGGGCCGACGAGGTCACCCGCGCGGTCCTGCTCGCACCTCTGCGGATGGCCGGCCCCGGCTGGAGCTCGCGGGCGATCGCGGCCGAGGCCGGCGTGAGCCAGTCGATGGTCGCCCGGGTCTGGGCCGAGGCGTACGCCGCCCCGCACGATCCGTTGCTCGGGCGCGACCTGCGCCTCGTCGCCGTCGCCGTCTCGCGCGGCAACAGCCTGCTCGTGCTGGCGGACCGCCCCGGCGGCCGTGCCCCCGCGACCTCCTTCATGCGGTCCCCGCTGCGACCCGCTCTGCAGACAGCGCTCGCAGCGGACCTGCTGCGCGCACCTCGGGACGCCGCGGATCTCGAGCACGACGTCGCGCTCCTGCGCGAGCTCGTCGCGGAGGACGACCAGCAGCGAGTGGCGATCACGCGCATGCCGCTCGTGGACGTGACCGGTGTGCACCAGGTGGTGGTCCACGACGCCGCGGAGTGGCAGGCCCTGCTCGCCCCGCTCGTCCGCGCGACGTCGCACCAGTCCGTCGACGAGCTGCGCAGCGCCCAGCTGCGCCTGATGGCGTGGTCGCGCACCCGGCGCGGCCGCTTCCAATGGACAGTTGCTGCCGCTGCGCACCCCGAAGCCGTCGCCCCTGCTCCCGGCGTACCGCAGCCGCTCTCCGACCGCATCGCGCAGCAGGCCTTCGAGCAGGTGCTGGAGCGCGTGGCCTCCGGCCAGCTCGCGGCCGGTGACCGCGTCACCGAGGCATCGCTGGCGCGCGGGCTGCACACGTCGCGCGCCTACGTGCGCGAAGCCGTGCGATCCCTTGCGGCGCAGGGTCTCATCGAGCTCGAGCAGAACCGCGGGGCCGTCGTGCCACGCCCTCGCCGCAGCGACGTCATCGACACGTACGCAGCCCGCCGGGCCATGGGTGCGCTCCTCGTGGAGCGAGCCGCGCAGTCGGCCACGCGCGACCTGTCCAACACCGAGGCCGCACTTCACGACATGCTCGCGATCGCGGAGACCGGCGACGCGCGCGCGTGCGGCGACGCCGACCTCCGCTTCCAGGACGCTCTCGCGGGTGCCACGTCGATGCGGCACGTGCCCGGGATGTTCCGCACGCTGACGTCGCAGGTGCTGCTGCTCACGACCGTGATGGGCCTGCGCTACGTCTACTCGATCCCGCGCATGTGCCGCGACGACATCGAGATCCTCGCGGCCGTGCAGCGCCGCGACGCCTCCGCTGCGGTCGAGCTCTGGCACCGCAAGATCGATGACGCCGTCGAGCACATGGCCACCCAGCTCTGAGCTGCGCGTGGCGCTGCGAATCCCCTATCGACCGATCGGGCTGGGTATCGTGGCGCGGCCGGGCGAACGCCGGAACCGACGAGGAGTGACATGTCGTACGTGATGCCGCCCGAGTGGGCACCGCACGAGCGCACCTGGATGGCCTTTCCGACCGCCGGCCCGTCCAACGACGACCTCGACGCAGCGGGCGTGCGCGAGCTGCAGGACGCGTGGGCCGCCGTCGCCGCGGCGATCCTGCGCTTCGAGCCGGTGTCGATGGTCGTCGACCCGAGCGACATCGAGACCGCGCGCGAGCTGCTCGACGAGCGTGTCGACGTCGTCGAGATCCCTCTCGACGACTCGTGGATGCGCGACATCGGTCCCACGTTCGTGCACGACGCCGACGGCTCGGTCTCCGCGGTCGACTGGGTGTTCAACGGCTGGGGCGGCCAGGACTGGGCGTCGTGGGGCAAGGACTCGCTCATCGGCGAGGAGGTGCCGAGGCGTGCCGGCATACCGCTGGTGTCGTCGGCGCTCACCCACGAGGGCGGCGGCCTGCACGTCGACGGCGAGGGCGCGGTCCTGCTCACCGAGACCGTGCAGCTCGACCCTGGTCGCAACCCCGGCTGGACCAAGGAGCAGGTCGAGGACGAGCTGCGCCGCACGCTCGGCGTCGACCGCTTCGTGTGGGTACGTCGAGGCCTGGCCCGCGACTACGAGCCGTTCGGCACCCGCGGCCACATCGATGTCGTCGCAGCGTTCGCGCCCGGAGGCGTGGTGCTCGTGCACGACCAGCGCAACCGCGAGCACCCCGATCACGAGGTGACCGCCGAGGTCCGCGCGCTGCTCGAGGCTGAGGGCTCGTGGCGCGTCGTGGAGCTGCCGGCACCCGACACCGTGCGCGACGACAAGGGCTGGGTCGACTACTCCTACGTCAACCACTACGTCGTCAACGGCGGCGTGATCCTCTGCGGCTTCGGCGACCCCGGCGACGAGCGGGCCGCCGCAGTGATGCGCGAGGTCTACCCCGACCGCGAGGTCGTGCTGGTCGACGCCCGCCCCCTGTTCGCCCGCGGAGGCGGGGTCCACTGCATCACCCAGCAGCAGCCGCGCCCGCGCCACTGACCGCCTTCCAGCCGATCGTCCGCTGGTGAGAGGCTGTTCCTGCCAGGGCCGTTGGGACTTCCACTTAACAGTTGGGACGTGCGGAAGCACCCGTGTGTTTCTATCGGCACCTCTGAGGCGGAACGCAATTTCCCGCGCGAGGGCATGCCTTCCGAGTCCTTCGGAACTGACGTCTAGGCGCCAAACGCCCGACGGACTTTGCCCGGGTTTCGGCTTCACGCGCGTCGGGCCTAGCGCGTCTTGGTCACGTGACAGCATGGTCATGTGGCTGGGACTGACACGGTTCGGGGGATTGCC
>DASSQW010000263.1:0-5000 GCA_035702165.1 Candidatus Nanopelagicales bacterium | reverse complement strand
GCAGGTCTCCGGGCTCGGCGAGCCCCGTCGCCAAGGTGCTCACGCCGCGGGTGGCTGGGTCGAAGCGGCGCACCGCCCCGTTGTAGGTGTCGGCGATCGCGACCGAACCGTCGGGCAGCTCGGCGACGCCGAGCGGGTGCTGGAGCAAGGCCTGGTCGGCATCGCCGTCGCGCAGGCCGAAGTCGAACAGGCCGGTGCCGATCTCGGTGGTGACCACCGCGTTGCGGACCCGCCGCAGCGCCGAGGTCTCGGAGTCGGCGAGCCAGAGGGTCGTGCCGTCGGCGCTCGTCGCGAGGCCGCTCGTCTGGGCGAACCACGCCTGCGCCAGCTCGCCGTCGACGAGACCCTCGCGCGTGGTCCCGGCGTACGGCGCGACCTGCTGCGTGTCGACGTCGTAGCGGTCGAGCCGGTGCACCCCCGCCATAGCAACGACCACGGCTCCGTCAAACCACGCGACGTCCCAGGGGCTCGACAGCGAGATCTCCTGCGCTGCACCGGATGTGGGCTCTCCCTGCATCCACTGCGCTCCCGTGCCCGCCAGCGTGCGGACCGTCCACGTCCTGGTGTCGAGTCCGCGCAGCGCGTGGTTCACCGTGTCGGCGACGACGACGTCGTAGCCCGTGCCGACGGCCACCTCGGCAGGCAGGAGGACGAGACCGTTGGGCTCGCTGAACCGCGCCCGGTCGGCGTCGCCGTCGACGAGTCCGCGCACGCCGTCGCCGACGCGGCGGAGCAGAGACTCGCCATCGACGTCGAGGTGGACCAGCGAGTGGTGGGCGGTGTCGGACACGAGGAGCGTGCCGTCGGGCAGCGCGATGGCCTTGCCCGGGAACGACAGCGTGCCGGGGCTCGGGACCGGCGCCACGTAGGGGCCGCTGCCCCGGTGCAGCGTGCCCTTGGCCTCGTGCTCGGCTGCGAGCTCCGAGACCAGCCGGTCGAGGGCGTGCGCATGGCCCTCGCCGCTGAGCTGCGCGACGACGTAGCCCTCCGGGTCGACCAGCGCGAGCGTGGGCCACGCACGCACGGCGTACTGCGACCAGGTCGCGAGGTCGGGGTCGTCGAGCACCGGGTGATGCACGCCGTAGCGCTCGACCGCGGCGACGACGCTCTCGTGCTCCGCCTCGTGCACGAACTTCGGCGAGTGCACGCCGACCGCGACCAGGACGTCGGCGTACTTCTCCTCGAGCGGTCGCAGCTCGTCGAGCACGTGCAGGCAGTTCACGCAGCAGAAGGTCCAGAAGTCGAGCAGCACGATCTTGCCGCGGAGGTCCGCGAGCGCGAGGTCGAGGCCGCCGGTGTTCAGCCAGCCGCCGCGCCCGGTCAGCTCCGGCGCGCGCACCCGTGCCCTGCCCATGACGTCATCCAACAGCAGGTGGGCGGCGGGCGCTCCCGGCTACGGTCCTGCCATGAACTCGATCGACGACTACCTCGCCGCGCAGCCCGAGCCGCAGCGCTCCACGCTCGCCGACCTGCGCACCACGATCTCCGCGCTCCTCCCGCGCGCGGAGGAGTCGATCGCCTACGGCGCACCGGCGTGGAAGGTCGACGGCACGAGCGTCGCGGGGTTCGCGGCCTTCGCGCAGCACTGCGCCTACCTGCCCTTCTCGGGCGCGGTCACCGAGACGCTCGGCGACGCGCTCGCGGCGTACACCGTGACCAAGGGGTCGGTCACGTTCCCCGTCGACACCCCGCTGCCGAAGGCGGTCGTGAAGAAGCTCGTGGCCGCCCGGCTCGCGGAGATCAGCATGGCCCCCGACCGGAAGGGCGCGGTCCGCGACTTCTACGCCGACGGCGGCCTCAAGGCGGCGGGCCGGATGAAGGACGGCGAGCTCCACGGCGCCTGGAGCTGGTGGCGCAAGGACGGCTCGCTGATGCGCACGGGTTCCTTCGACCGCGGCCGTCAGGTCGGCGCCTGGACCACGTACGACGCCGCCGGCGACGTGGTGACGACCAAGCAGCTGTGAGGCTCAGCCTGCGTCGATGTCGCGGAGCAGCTCCGTCACGCGCGACCACATGAGATCGGCGGCGTCGGCGTCGTACTCCGCCGGGAGAGACGGGTCGGCGAAGAGGTGGCCGGTGCCGGAGTAGGTGAAGACCTGCACCTGGTCGCCGAGCTCGCGCTGGATCGCTTCGACCTGGTCGGGCTCGAGCCAGGGGTCGGCGTCCATCGTGTGGAACTGGAGCGGGACGCCGGCCGGCCAGCCCTCGTCGAGCTCGAGCGCCTCGACCGAGATCACCGACGACAGGGCGACGCAGCCGACGGCGCGCGGGTCGGTCGCCGCGATGATCTGCGCGGGCACGACACCGGCCGAGAAGCCGAGCGTGACGAAGCGGTCGGCACCGAGGTCGTCGATCGCGCGGCGGCCGCGCGTCAGCACCGTGTCGTAGCCGAGGGACTGCATGTGCGCCATGGCTTCGTCGTAGTCGTCGAACACCAGGCCGCCGTCGTAGACGTCGACGACGGTGGGCGCGAAGCCGGCATCGCGGAGCCGGTCGGCAGCAGCGTGGACGCCCGGGCGCATGCCGAGCACGGACGGGAAGACGACGACATCCAGCATGCCTCCCACCGTAAGCCCGAGGTCGGACATGCGCCGCCGGCCCGTCGTCGACCCCGCGCGCCGGTCCTCGTCGGGCGCCCGGCTGGTACGCCGACCAGCTCGTCGCAGACGGTCAGCGGTCCCGGAACGGCGCGCCGCGGACGGGCCGCATCGTGACGGTGCCTACAGGACGCGGTCGGTGAGGACCGGGAAGCTGTGGCGCCACTGGCGGGGGAGGTCGGGGTCGATGTCGGCGTAGACGATCTCCTCGCCGACGCCGGCCTCGGCCACCACGGTGCCGCGCGGGTCGACGACGACCGAGCGGCCGCCCATCTCGACGCCCGCGTGCGTGCCCGCGCTGTTGCACGCGACGACCCATGCCTGGTCCTCGATCGCGCGTGCGCGCGCGAGGACCGACCAGTGCTCGATCCGGGGGGACGGCCAGCCCGACGCCATGAGGAACACCTCGGCGCCGGAGTCGACCAGGCGGCGGTAGAGCTCGGGGAACCGCAGGTCGTAGCAGGTCGCGAGACCGGTGGCCCCGAGCGGCGTCGGCAGCACGACCAGCGATTCGCCCGCGGTCATCACCGACGGCTCGCCGTCGGCCCAGCCGAACAGGTGCAGCTTGCGGTAGGTCGCCATCACCTCGCCGGAGGGGTCGATGACCACCGAGGTGTTGTAGCGGTGCCCGCCGGCGAGCTCGGAGAAGGACCCCATGTGCAGCCAGATCCCGGCGGTGCGGGCGGCGTCCCGCATCCGCGTGACGAGCGGGCCGTCGAGCGGTTCGGCGTACGCCTTCGCGCCGTCGAGGTCGAAGGCGCCGACGTGCCAGAGCTCGGGGAGGACGGCGAGGTCGACGTCGGCGAGCGCCTCGATCATCCCGGCGGCGCGCTCGACGCGGGCCGCGACCTCCTCGGTGCCGCTGACGTCGAGCTGCACCAGTGCCACACGTGTCATGCCGTCATCCTCCCCGATCCCCCCTTGATATGTGCTGTGGCGCCGGTGGAGCGGCGCGTGGACACATCTCAACGGTCGCGGAGCTGGTCGCGGAGGACCTTGCCCATCGCGTTGCGCGGGAGATCGTCGCGCACGGTCCAGGCCCGCGGCCTCTTGTACGCCGCGAGACGGCTGCTCACGTGGGCGTCGAGCGCTGCCTCGTCCGGCACCGCTCCGTCGCGCAGCACCACGAACGCGACCACGCGTTCGCCCCAGGTGTCGTCGGGGATGCCGACCACCGCGACGTCGACCACGTCGGGGTGCTCCAGGACGGCGTCCTCGACCTCGCGCGGGTAGACGTTGTAACCGCCGCTGATGATGAGGTCGCTCGCCCGGCCGACGAGGCGCAGGTAGCCGTCGCGGTCCAGCTCGCCGATGTCGCCGGTGCGGAACCAGCCGTCGTCGGTGAACGCAGCCGCGGTGGCGTCCGGGCGCTCCCAGTAGCCGCGGAACACGTTGGGGCCGTTGACCTCCACGGCGCCGGCGTCGGCGAGACGCAGCTCGACGCCGGGCAGCGGGAGCCCGACCGCACCCGCCTTGCGCTCGCCGCGCACCGGATTGGACACGAGCATGACGGTCTCGCTCATGCCGTAGCGCTCGACGGGCGCCTGCCCGGTCTCGCGGCGTACCGCCTCGAAGAGCACCGGGTCGAGCGGGGCAGACCCGCTGACGAGCAGGCGCAGGTGCACCAGCTCGGACAGGCGGCCGGAGTCGCGCAGGCGCGCGTACATCGTGGGTACGCCGAAGAACATCGTCGCCCCGTGGGCGTGCGCGGCGTCGACGACGGCAGAGGCGCCGAAGCGCGGCAGTACCACCATCGAGGAGCCCGCCGTCAGCGTGCCGTTGATCGCGGCCCCGAGACCGTGCATGTGGAACATGGGCAGCGCGTGCACGAGCCGGTCGTCGGGCGTCCACTCCCACGCCTCGACGAGCGCCTCGGCGCCCGCGCGCAGGTTGCCCCGGCTGAGCATCGCTCCCTTGGACCGGCCGGTCGTGCCGCTCGTGTAGGCCACCATCGCGAGCGCAGCGTCGTTCTCGTGGTCGAGCGCCGGGACCGCCCGGGCGTCGGCGCGCTGCAGGTCGCCGAGCGTGATCGTCGGTACGCCGAGACCCTCGAGACGCGCGGGGTCGTCGACGACCGCGACCACCGGCCGGACGTCGCGCACGATGTGCTCGAGCTCGCCGCGGGTGTAGCCCGTGTTCGCCGGCACGACGGCTGCCCCGAGGCGCAGGATCGCGGCGTACGCGACGACGGTCGTGGGCGACGGGTCGCGCGACAGCAGCACCCGCTCCCCCCGACCGGCGCCGGATGCGGCGAGGGCCGATGCCGCAGATGCCGTGCGCTCGAGCAGGTCCGCACCGGTCAGCACCGAGGAGTCGCGCGCATCGACGATCACCGCGCGGTCGGGCGCCGACCGCCAGTGCTCCGCCCAGGCCCGCGTCAGTGTCACGGCCTGATCCTCCCGC
>DASSQW010000262.1:0-9714 GCA_035702165.1 Candidatus Nanopelagicales bacterium | reverse complement strand
CTCGGCGTCCGGCTCACCGAGCTGTCCAAGAAGCAGGCCGAGTACCTCGGCGTCGACGTCGCCGGGCCGTACAAGCCCGACCACTACCGGTACTGATGACCGGCACGGCAGGCGAGGGGCTCCCCGGGCAGATGCCCGGGGAGCCCCTGCCCGTCGGCGTCCCCTCGGCACTCGCCTACGCCGGCGCCCCGGCGACCTACGTCGAGGCGCTCGAGCAGGGCGTCGCGCTGCGCCCCCCGCGCTGGGGGCTCAAGGACGTCCTCATCGCGATCCTGACGGCGCTGATCCTGCCCACCGTGATCCTCGGGGTGCTGATCGTGGGCGGGGCGGCCCGCGGCGGCGGTCCCGTCCTGCTGGCCAGCCTCACGCTGCCCTGGCTCGGCTTCGGGCTCTACCCCTGGTGGGCGACCCGCGTCCAGGGCAACGGCCCGAAGGTCGACCTCGGGTTCACGTTGAGACTCTCCGACCTCGGCTGGGGCATCGGAGGGGGCATCGCGGCCACGATCCTGGCCGGGCTGGTGGCCACCTTGACCGAGCGGGTGTTCGGATCCTTCGACTCCGCCGCCGGGAGCGCGATCGAGAGCGTCGACGCCCCCCGCTGGGTGCTCTACGCCGCGCTCGTGTGCGCCGTGGTGGGCGCGCCGCTCTTCGAGGAGCTCTGCTTCCGCGGCCTGGCCTTCGCGGCCATCGCGAAGTGGGCCGACGCCCACCGCATGCGGGCCGTCCCGTGGGCCACGATCGGCTCCGCCGCGCTGTTCGGTGCCATCCACCTCGAGCCGGTGCGCTTCCCGCTGCTGTTCGTCATCGGTCTGGTGCTCTCGTGGCTGCGCGCGCGCACCGGGCGTGTCGGTGCCAGCGTCGTCGCGCACGCGCTGAACAACCTCATCGCGGTGTCGAGCCTGTTCGGGTGACGTCGCGCGTTGCCGCAACGGGCTGAAACTTCTTGCGCTGCGCGGGAACTCGCGTTCTGCCCGCTTCATCGACGACCGCGGCGCGACGTTTCTGTTTCCGCGCCGTCACGTCGTACTCTTGTCAGCGCTGCCACCCGCCGCCACCACCGAGGGACGTCCGCATGGCCACCGCTGCACTCGACACACCTGTGTCGCAGCGGTCGCGCCTCTCGACCTGGACGCACATGCCCGGCCTCGACGGCGTCCGCGCCGTCGCCGTCACCGCGGTCCTCGTCTTCCACGCGAACCCCGACTGGCTGCCCGGCGGCTTCCTCGGCGTCGACGTGTTCTTCACGCTGTCGGGCTTCCTCATCACCTCGCTGCTGCTCGCCGAGCTCGACCGCACCGGCGCGGTCCGGTTCGGCCGCTTCTACCTCCGCCGCGCCCGCCGGCTGCTGCCCGCTCTGGTCCTCGTCCTGATCGCGACCGCGCTCCTGGCGATCACCGTCGCCCAGGACGCCGCGCAGCGGGTCCGCGAGGACGTCATCGCGTCGTCGGTCTACGTCACGAACTGGTGGTACGTCGCCCACGGCACCGACTACTTCGAGGCCACCGGCCGGCCCCCGCTCCTGCAGCACCTGTGGTCGCTGTCGGTGGAGGAGCAGTTCTACCTGATCTGGCCGCTGCTGATGTACGGCCTGTGGCGCATCGGCAAGGTGCGCGGCGTGCGCTACGGCGCGGCGCTGGGCGCGATCGTGTCGACGGCGCTCATGACCTGGCTCGCGGTCCGTGACGGCATGCCCGACGTCTCGAGCACGGCGCGCGTCTACTTCGGCACCGACACCCACGCGATGACGCTGCTCGTCGGCGCGGTGCTCGCGACGCTGTGGCGTCCGCAGCAGTTCGGCGAGCGGCTCACCGGCCGCGGCCGCCGCGCGATGACGGCCGTCGGCACGGCGTCGATCCTGGCGCTCGGTGCGATCTTCTGGTTCGTCGGCTCCGACACGGCCGCTCTCTACCGCGGCGGCTTCCTGGTCGTGGGCCTCGTGAGCGCCGGTGTCATCGCCGCCTCGGCCGTCACCGGCACCGCGTTCGCCACGGTGCTCGGGCACCAGCCGCTGCGCTGGCTCGGCGAGCGCTCGTACGGCATCTACCTCTGGCACTGGCCGATCTTCATGGTGCTGCGGCCCGGCATCGACCTCGACGCCGACGGATGGCCGGTGCAGGTCGCGCGCTTCGCGCTCACCTTCGCGGCCGCCGAGCTCTCCTACCGCTTCGTCGAGATGCCCATCCGCCGCGGCGCCCTCGGCCGCGCCTGGGCGTCGTGGCGCGCCTCCGGCACGCTGCGCCACGTGCTCAAGGCGAGCGTCGCGGTGGTCGCCTCGCTCGCCGTCGTGATCGGACTCGGCGTCGGTCTCAGCCAGGCCAAGGAGCCGACGCTGCAGGAGGCGCTCGGCGGCGTCACCGAGGTGGGCGACGACCTGCTGCCGACGCCGTCGCCGTCCTCGACCAGCCCGACCCCCTCGGTGTCCGCGAGCGCCTCGACCAGCACCTCGCCGTCTCCGAGCCCGACCGCGCCCGCGCCGCACGTGCCGCCGGTGCTCGCGCCGGGTGTGGACGCCTTCGGCCTGCCGACCAGCGCGGTCGGCGACTCGGTGATGCTCGCGGGCTACAAGGCGCTGCAGGCGGAGTTCCCGAAGATCGCGGTCGACGCCGCCGTCAGCCGACAGCCCGGCGCTGTCTACGACCGCATCCGCGCCCGCCTCGCGCTCGGCAAGCTCGGCGACGTCGTCATCATCGGTGCCGGCACCAACGGCCGGATCGAGACCGCCGACCTCATCGCGCTGCTCAACCAGCTCAAGGACCGCACGCGCGTCGTGCTCATCACGGCCAAGGCCGACCGCAGCTGGATCAAGGGCTCCAACGCGTCCATCTGGGCGGCGTACAAGCTGTTCAAGAACGGCAACGTGCGCGTCGCCGACTGGCAGACCTACTCGTCGGGCCACAGCGCCTGGTTCTACTCCGACGGCATCCACCCCAAGGGTGCGGGCGCCGCGGCGTACGCCGCACTCATCCGCGACGCGCTGCGCTCGTAACCGCTAGAAGCCGTAGTCCTTCAGGGCCCGCAGGATGAGGGCGTTGTAGCGCACCCGGCCCGTCGGGTTCGGGTGCACGTGGTCGGGACCGAACCAGTTCGGGTGCGGCGCGGAGAGCGCCGCCCAGTCGACGAGCACGACCTGGTCGCGGTGGCGGGCGGCGCACGCCTTGAGCACGCGCACGTTGGGCGCCATCCACGACCGCGGGCCGATCACGGTCACTAGGAAGATCCGGCGCGCCGGGCCGGCGCTCGCCACGAGGGTGTCGCAGTGCTTCGCGGTCACCGTGCCGTTCGTGCCCAGGTGCACGACGAGGTTGCGCGGCAGCGTGCCGGTGCGCGCCACCGCGCGCAGCTCGGGGATGCCCTCGTAGAACTGCCGCCCGACCACGGCGTCGACGCGGACGTGGTTGATGGTGAGCACCCGCTTCGAGCCGAGCAGGAAGGAGTCGCCGAGCGCGAACGTGCCGCGGCGCAGCGTCCGCGTCGCGGGCCGCACGACGAGGCCGCTCGCCACGATGTCCGGCGTCGCGGCGTGCGTCGGCGTCGGCGTCGGCGTGGTCGGATCGGGTGTCGCGGAGTCGACCGGCGTCGGCGTCGCCGAGGTGACCGACGTCGAGACCGAGGGGCTGCTGCTCGACGGCGTCGACGAAGGGCTCGGCGTCACGGCTGCTGTCGCGCTGCACCCGCTGAGCGCGAGGGCAGCGCAGGCTGCCGAGGCCAGGAGCGAGCGGGTCACCGGTCCACGGTAGGTGGGGTCGGCGGGGTCGGCCACACCGCGGTCCGGGCAGCGCAGCGCAGCTCAGCGGGGGAGCGCGAACGGCCCGTCGTCGCCGCGCGGCGGCTCGCTCGGAGCCGGCGGCGGCGCCCAGCCGGTCGGCACCGGAGTGCTCGACCGCGGCGGCGCGGCCGGACGCCGGTTCGCCGTCGATCCGGCAGGGGTGCGCGAGGCGCGGCGCAACCGCTCGGTGAGGACAGCGGTGAGGTAGGTCTCGGCGGGCGTGCCCGCGGGCGGCGGCGGGGCGACGTAGGAGGAGAACTCGGCGGCGAGCTGGGCGCCCATCGTCGCGCGCACCGCCGGGTCCATCGCGGAGCCGCGGGCGAGCAGCTGGCGCGCCTGCAGGGCGCTGACGTCGGGGAGGCGGGCCAGGTCCAGCGACGCGGCCCACGCCTCGAGTCCGGGCGGCATCGCGTAGAAGCCCTGGTCGATGCGTACCCGGGAGGGGACGCGCCCGCGGACGACGACGGTGCCCGCGAAGTGGTCGCCGAGCCGCTTGCCCTTCGACGACGCCAGCGAGCTGATCAGCCCGACCGAGCCGCCCGAGATCCAGAAGTCGACGATCATGAACAGCGCGCGCACGAACGAGTGCCGGAACCGCACCGGTCCGCCGTCGTCGCGCACCACCCGCAGGCCGGTGGCCAGCTTGCCGAGCGAGCGACCGCGGGTCAGCGTCTCGATGAGGGTCGGCAGCCCGACGATGACGGCGACCACGGCGACGAGGGTGATCGCCGAGGCCGCCGCGACGTCGACCTCCGAGGCGATGCTGGACGCGAGCCAGAGCATGAGCAGCAGAGCGCCG
Source organism: Candidatus Nanopelagicales bacterium (assembly GCA_035702165.1). Lineage (GTDB taxonomy): Bacteria > Actinomycetota > Actinomycetes > S36-B12 > CAIYMF01 > Longivirga. The sequence continues at coordinate 5,149 of DASSQW010000262.1, read as the reverse complement.
AACTGCACGGCGAGGTCGAGCGCGAGGCCGAGCGTGCGACTGGGGAACTGCGCGATGCGCAGGTCCAGCGCGACCGCCTCGCCGGTGACCGGCACGAGGGTGGTCCAGTCACCCGAGGACGTCGACACGCGGCTAGTCTCGCAGCACGTCGTCACGTCGGCAGGAGGCGCACGGGTGGAGATCGACGCGTTCGTCGCGGCGCACCGTGCCGAGTGGGACCGGCTGCACGAGCTCGCGACACGGCGACGCCGGCTGTCGGGCCGCGAGGCCGACGAGCTGGTCGACCTCTACCAGCGCACCGCGACCCACCTGTCGATCGTGCAGTCCTCGGCGCCCGATCCCGCGGTCGTGGCGCGGCTGTCGGCCCTCGTCGCGGAGGGGCGGGCGGCCGTCACCGGTGCGAGCGGTGCGTCGTGGAGCGACGTCTCCCGTTTCGTCACGGTGGCGTTCCCGGCGGCGGTCTACCGCGCGCGGTGGTGGTGGATCAGCGTCGGCGTCGCTACCGCCGTCGTCGCGTTCGCCATCGGAGCGTGGGTGTCGCACAACCCCGACGTCGTCGCGGCGCTCGCGTCGCCCGAGGAGCTCAAGCAGCTCGTGAACCAGGACTTCGCGGACTACTACTCGTCGAACCCGGCGGGCTCGTTCGCGTTCCAGGTGTGGACCAACAACGCGTGGGTCGCGGCGCTCGCCCTCGTGGGCGGAGCGCTGCTGTGCCTCCCCGGGATCTACATCCTCTGGCAGAACGCGCTCAACGTCGGTCTCGTCGGCGGGCTGATGGCCTACTCCGGCAAGCTCGACCTGTTCTTCGGCCTCATCACCCCGCACGGTCTGCTCGAGCTCACGGCTGTGTTCGTGGCCGGCGGCGCGGGCATCCGGCTCGGCTGGCAGATCGTGGCACCCGGGCCCAGGCCGCGCTCGGTGGCGCTGGCCGAGGAGGGCCGCTCGACCCTCACGATCGCCCTCGGCCTGATCGTGGTCCTCCTCGTCAGCGGCGTCGTCGAGGCCTTCGTGACGCCGAGCCCGCTGCCCACGTGGGCGCGGATCGCCATCGGCGCGATCGTCTGGATCGCCTTCCTGTCCTACGTGTTCACCTTCGGCCGTCGGGCCGTCCGGGCCGGGGACCTCGGCGACGTCGCCGACCGCGCCGCCGTCACCGAGACCCTCCCCTACGCCGGCTGACTCGCGGCCGCCCTCGTCGTCGCTGGGACGACGCGCCCTGCCGTCGCGCCGCTCCGGGTGACGCGGATCCGCTCGGGGTCAAGTCCGTCGTCGCGACGGTCGATCTTGTGGGCGGCAGAACATCGAGCCGCCTGGGTGGAGGTACGCCGTGCAGCACGAGATCGAGCTCGCCGTCCGCGTGGTGGCCCTGCCGCTCCTCGGCGGCCTGGCCGTCGTGTCGATGGTCCGCGACACCGCGGCGCGTGCCCGCGTGCGCGACGACGAGAACGCCGCGACGCACGCCGTCGCGTGGGACCGCCTCGCCCCCGAGCTGCGCGCCGTGGCCGAGGCCTGGACCCGCGACGCCTGACCTGGGCGGCGGGTTCAGAGCCGGCCGGCGGCCTTGAGGGCGAGGTAGCGGTCGGCCAGGCGGGGGGCGAGGTCCTCGGGACCGGCGTCGACGACCTCGACGCCGGCCCGCATCACCGTCTGTGTCATGCGCTCGCGCGCCGCGACCGCCTGCGCCGCCGACGCGGCGTCGTAGACGGCCGGCGCGTCGCCCCGGGACGCGGCGAGCTCCTCGAGCCGGTCGTCGCGCACCGAGGCGAGCACGACGGTGTGCCGGGCGGCGAGGGCCGGAAGGTAGGGCAGCAGGCCCTCCTCGAGCGCCGAGGGCTCGAGCGACGTGAGGAGGACGACGAGGGCGTGCTGACGCACGCGCGCGTTCACGGCGGCGACCAGGCCGTAGGCATCGGTCTCGACGAGCGCGGGCTCGACGTCGGTGAGGGCGTGCGACATCTGCGGCAGGAGCTCGGTGACGCCGGCACCGCGTACGTCGGCGCGCACGGTGCGGTCGAAGGCGAGCAGGTCGACGCGGTCGCCGGCTTTCGTCGCGAGCGCGCCGAGCAGGAAGGCGGCGTCCATCGAGGCGTCGAGCCGGGTGCCCTCGCCCACGCGCGCCGCCGACGTGCGCGCGGTGTCGACGACGAGCAGCACGCGCCGGTCGCGCTCGGGCCTCCAGGTGCGCACCATGACATCGGACGCCCGTGCCGTCGCACGCCAGTCGATGGAGCGGACATCGTCGCCGATGACGTACTCGCGCAAGGAGTCGAACTCGGTGCCCTGCCCGCGCACCATCAGCGCGGTACGGCCGTCGAGCTCGCGCAGGCGCGCGAGCCGCGAGGGCAGGTGCTTGCGCGAGGGGAAGCCCGGCAGCACCCGCACCGCCCACGGCGCCGCCATCGACGCCTGCCGCCCGGCAAGACCGAGCGGACCGAGGGACCGCACGGTCACGAGGTCGCAGCGGCGCTCGCCCCGGCGGGTGGGTCGCAGCACCGACGACGTCCGTACGACGCGACCGGGTGCGACGTCGAGCGCGTGCCGCGTGACGGCCACGCCGGCGGTCGGGGCCCACGCGTCGCGCAGCACGCCGCGGACACGGCGGGAGCCGTCGTTGCGGACCGTGAGGCCGACGACCGCCTCCTCGCCGAGGCGCGTGCTCGTCGCGCCGTCGCGCGCGAACCGCAGGCGGCGCGGCGAGCCGGCCAGCCACGCATCGCCGAGCAGGAGCAGCAGCAGGGCCGCGTCGAACGCGAGCACGACCGCCAGCGATCGCGCCACGAGCGCGACGGGGACGGTGAGCAGCAGCGCGACGAGCGCCGCGCGTCCGGTGACGACCATGACGGCCTAGCGGGGTGCCGGGACGGTGGCGAGGATGCCCTCGAGCACGGCGTCGGCCGTGACGCCCTCGAGCTCGGCCTCGGGTCGCAGCGAGACGCGGTGGCGCAGCGCCGGGCGCGCCAGCGCCTTGACGTCGTCGGGCGACACGTAGTCGCGGCCGGAGAGCCAGGCCCAGGCGCGGGCCGCGCCGATGAGCGCGACCGCACCGCGCGGCGACACGCCGAGCCGGAGCGACGGGCTCGTGCGCGTCGCCCGTACGAGGTCGACGACGTACGCCGTCACCTCGGGCGCCACGGACACGGTGGCCACCGCGGCACGAGCCGCGGCGAGGTCGGCCGCGCTCGCCACCGGCCGGATGCCGGCGGCGGCGAGGTCGCGGGGGTCGAAGCCGTCGAGATGGCGCTGCAGCACGGCGAACTCCTCGTCGCGACCGGGCATGGCGACGGTGAGCTTGAGGAGGAAGCGGTCGAGCTGGGCCTCCGGCAGCGGGTAGGTGCCCTCGTACTCGACGGGGTTCTGCGTCGCGGCCACGACGAACGGGTCGGGCAGCGGGCGCGCCCTGCCCTCCACCGACACCTGCCGCTCCTCCATCGCCTCGAGCAGCGAGGCCTGCGTCTTCGGCGGCGTGCGGTTGATCTCGTCGGCGAGCAGCAGGTTCGTGAACACCGGGCCCGGCTTGAACGAGAACTCGGCCGAGCGCGCGTCGTAGACGAGCGAGCCGGTGACGTCGCCGGGCATGAGGTCGGGGGTGAACTGGATGCGCGCGCTCTCGACGTCGAGCGCCATCGCGAGCGTCCGCACGAGCAGCGTCTTCGCCGTGCCGGGCACGCCCTCGAGCAGGACGTGGCCGCGGCAGAGCAGCGCGATGACGAGCCCCGTGACGACGGAGTCCTGGCCGACGACGGCCTTGGCCACCTCGTCGCGCAGCGCGGTGAGCGCGGCCCGGGCGCGTGCGTCGTCGCCCGACGCCGGAGCCGCCGGAGCCGCCGGCGCCACCGGCACCCCGGCATCCGCGGCGGGCGGCGGGAAGATCGGCGCGGGCGAAGGGAAGGCGGGCTCGGGCCCGGCGTTCTCGGTCATGAGCGGCGTACCTCGTTCTCCAGGGTGTCGAGCGCGTCCGCGAGCGCGGTGAGGCTCGCGTCGTCGGAGGGGGCGCTGCCGGGCTGCAGCAGCGCCAGGACGTCGGGCGCAGGGCGCCCGGTGCGGGCGGCGACGGCCGCCGCGAGGGTGGCGTCGTCTGCCGTGCGCGGCAGGCCGAGGCGGGACCGGAGCCGGGTGGCTGTGCCCTCGCGCAGCGCGTCGGCGGCGCGCCCGCGGGCCCCGCCGCGACGGTAGAGACGCGCGCGGCCCTCGACCGACTCGGTGGCGCGCACGACGACCGGCAGCGGCTCGACCACCACGCGGCCGAGGCGGCGGCTGCGCCACCACACGACCACGAGCATCGCGAGCGCGACCTGCAGCAGCGCCCATCCGACCCACGACGGCACCAGGTCCTGGACCGTCGGGGGAGCGTCGCTCGAGAACTGCAGCGGGTCGGTGAGCGACGGCAGCCACCACACCACCGTGGGCGCGTGTCCGATCGTGTTCAGCGAGAGCGCGGCGTAGCCCGAGTCCGCGAGCCGGTCGTTGGTGAGCGCCTGACCCGGCCCGAGGATGGTGGTGACGCCGTCGGCGCGGGTGCCCGAGTCGTCGAGGACGAGGCCGCCCCAGCAGGCGTGCGCCCCGGGCAGGTGCGTCGTGTACGTCGAGCCGTCGGGCGGCAGGGTGCCCACCTGCTGAGCGACACCCCAGTCGCAGCCGGCAGCGCGCTCGTCGCCCCCGCCGCTCGCGAAGTCGCCCACGCTCGCCCACGGCGCGAGGGCGGCGAGCGTGTCGGCGTCGGGCTGGACGAGCACGGTGCGCACCGGGTGGAGCCCGCTGACCGCTGCGAGCATCCGCGGGGAGAGCGGGGCGGTGGGCACGATGAGGAGAGTCACGTCGCCGTCGCGCGCGGACACGGCGTCGGCGGCCTCCGCGGCCGTCGTGACGCGAACGACTGACGCACCCTGGTCCTCGAGCAGCGCGGCCAGCGCGTGCGAGCCGGGGCGGTCCAGACCGTCCGGGTCGTAGACGCCTGCGGTGCGACGGCTCTGCGCGACCGCCACGATCACCGCGACGACGACCAGCACCAGCACGATGACGACGGTGCCTCGGTTGCGTCGGACGGTGTCGCCGACCGTCGGCGTCTCGTCGGCGAGCAGACTCATCGCGGCGCCGCCGGCGCGAGGTCGTCGCGGGGGGCGGCGCCGCCCGGCTTGGCCGAGCCCACGGC
>DASSQW010000261.1:0-2815 GCA_035702165.1 Candidatus Nanopelagicales bacterium | reverse complement strand
GGCGGTGCTGTTCATCGACCTCGACAACTTCAAGGTCATCAACGACTCTCTCGGGCATGCGGCCGGCGACGACGTGCTCTGCGCGGTCGCGGAGCGCATCGCGGGCACACTGCGTGCCCGCGACTACGCGGCTCGGCTCGGCGGCGACGAGTTCGTGGTCGTCGGAACCGACATGCGCAGCGCCACCGAGGCCGAGGCGCTCGCCGCGAGGGTGACCCGGGTGATCCAGGACGACCTCGAGATCGACGGCCACCCCCTCGTGCTCGGCGCGTCGGTGGGGGTCGCACTCTCGCGCGCGGGCTCCACCGCAGCGAGCATGCTGCGCGACGCCGACTCCGCCCTGTTCCGGGCGAAGGCGAACGGTCGCGCGAGATGGCAGTTCTTCGACGACACGATGCACGCGGCCGCGCTGGCCCGGCTCACCACCGAGTCCGAGCTCCGTCATGGTCTGGCCGAGCGGCAGTTCGTGCCGTACTACCAACCGATCGTCGGTCTCGACCCCCGGCGCATCACCGGGTACGAGGCGCTGGTGCGCTGGCAGCATCCCGAACGTGGGCTCCTGCCACCGGCCGACTTCCTCCCCGTCGCGGAGGAGACCGGACTCATCATCGAGCTCGGTGCTCAGATGCTCGATCACGTCTGCCGGGTGATCGCCACGCGATCCGACATCGCCGGGACGATCAGCGTGAACAAGTCGCCGCTGCAGATCAACCGTCCGGAGTGGAGGGCGCGATTCCTCGACACGGTGAAGCGCAACCGCGCGGACCCTCGTCGGCTGATCATCGAGGTGACGGAGAGCGCCGTGCTCAGCCGCATCGACAGCGTCGCGGACGACCTGCAGGCGCTCCGTCGACTCGGCGTGGGGCTGCACATCGACGACTTCGGTACCGGCTACTCCTCGATCTCGTTGCTGAGGGACCTCCCGGTGACCGGCGTGAAGCTCGACCGGACCTTCACCGAGCACCTCGCGGATGAGAAGGGCGCCCGCGTGGTCGCAGCCGGACTCGCGAGCCTCGCTGACGGGCTCGATCTCGTCAGCATCGCCGAGGGCATCGAGGAGCCCGAGCAGGCCGAGATCCTCACCGATCTCGGCTGGACGCACGGCCAGGGCTATCTCTTCGGCCGCCCTGCGCCCGATCTCGTGACCGACCTGCCGACGGGGTGAGGCCGGCCGCCAGATCGGTCGTCGGCCGCGCAGACCCGGTCCGCGCGACACGCGTCCGGCGTACGACGCCTCGACCCGACGGCTCTGTGTGCGAGGGCCGCCCGGGCCTCCGTCACGAGGTCGGCAGGTAGACGTTCACCCTCGTCCCGGTGCCGGTCACGTCCTGCAGGTTGATCAGGGTCAGCGTCTGCGATCCACCGGATCGCTTGATGCGCAGGGTGTCTGAGGCGGTACGCCGTACCTCCTGACTCTCCCACAGCTCGCGGAAGCGGTCGCTCGTCGCGCGCAGACGATCCACCAGCTCGATCGCGTCGTGGTTGATGAGATGCGCGTCCGACCGGCCGCGGAACGAGCTCACGACGCGTGCGGCGTACTCGTCGCGGTCGACCAGGGTGCGCGCGAACTCGGGCTGCTCGAAGAGCAGCCGCATAAGGTTGCGCCGCTGCTCGGGCCACCGGTCGTAGTCGCCGAAGACCTCCGCAGCGCGCGCGTTGTAGGCGACGACGTCGGTGAGGGTGTCCGTGCAGTACGCCGGCGCATCGATCGCCTCGACGAGCCGCTGCAGCAGCGCGGCCTCGGCGGACGGGTCGCGCGGCGCGGCCGGTGCAGGGTGCTCGGTGAGGGTGAACAGGTAGTCGCGGTCGACGTCGGAGAGCATCAGCGCCGCCGCGAGCGACTCGACGACCCGGCGCGACGGCCGCACCGGCCGGCCCTGCTCGAGGCTCGTGTACCAGGCGACGCTGACCCCGGCACGCTCGGCGACGTCCTCGCGGCGCAGCCCCGGCGTGCGCCGACGCGATCGCGCGGGGAGGCCGACCGCGGTGGGCTCGAGCCGCGACCGTCGGCGCCGCAGGAAGTCGCCGAGCTCACGGTGCCGCCGCTGCTCGGCGGTCGGCTCCAAGGTAGGACTCATAGTCCTACGATAAACCCCGGCTGGAACCAGGATCCGATGCCCGTCACGCTGTCGTCCATGAGCCCGCAGCACGACCTCGTGGTGGTGGGCAGCGGGATCGTCGGTGTCGCGACGGCGGCGGCCGCGGCCGAGCGCGGCGCGCGCGTGCTCGTCGTCGACAAGGAGGACGGGCCCGCTCGCGAAGGCTCGGGGCGCGCGCAGGGGTCGTTGCGCGTGCAGGGCCGGCATCCTGCGGAGCTGCCGCTCGCCGTCGAGGCGATGCGCCTGTGGCAGCGGGCCGCGGCCGACGACCCGGAGCACGACGCCGAGCTCGTCACGGGCGGCAACCTGTACCTCGCGACCTCGTCGGACGAGACGCCGATGCTGCGCTCCCTGGTCGATCAGGCGCGCGCCGCCGGCCTCGACGAGGTCGCGTTCCTCGAGGCCGACGACGTCCGTGCCCTGGTGCCCGCCGCGACCGGTCCGGTGCTCGGCGGGATGTGGAGCCCCTACGACGCCCAGGTCCAACCGGCGCTCGCGACCGAGCTGTTCGTCCGGAGAGCGCGCCGCGCCGGCGTCGGCTTCTCGTTCGGCACGACGGCCACCGAGCTGCTCGCCGCAGGCGGACGGATCACCGGGCTGCGCACGTCGCGCGGCACGCTGCGGCCGCGCGAGATCGTGGTCGCCGCTGGGGCGTGGTCGTCCCACCTGCTCGCCAGCGCCGGGGTCGCGCTCCCCGTGATGCCGGTGATCCTGTC
>DASSQW010000260.1:0-9392 GCA_035702165.1 Candidatus Nanopelagicales bacterium | reverse complement strand
GCTCATCGGCGTTCTCGAGGTGCTCGGAGCGATCGGGCTGATCCTCCCGGGCATCACCGGGATCGCGCCGTTCCTGGTGCCGCTCGCCGCCACCGGTCTCGCGCTGCTCATGATCGGCGCGATCGTCGTGCACGCCCGCCGCGGCGAGCGGCAGCCGATCGGCGCGAACATCGTGCTGCTGCTCCTGGCCGTGTTCGTCGCGTGGGGACGCTTCGGCGCCTACGCGTTCTAGCCAGCACTGCTAGCCCAGCGGGGCCGCCACGGTCGTGCGCGGCGTACGGATGCTCTCCACGAGGTGCTCGCCGCGCTCGACCCGCGCTCCAGGCCAGACGACGCACCTGGTGACGCTGCCCTCGACCACGGCGCCGACGCCGACGACGGAGGCTCCGCGCGACACGTGCAGGTTGGCGCGCAGGTAGTCCGACGGCGTGCCGCAGTCGATCGCGGTGCCGCGGACCGCGATGGTCTCGAGGGTCCCCGCCTCCCACGCCGGCAGCCACACGAGGCGGTGGAGACCCGCGACGGCGTCGGGCAGAGCCAGCGCGAGGTGGGAGGGGAGCAGGCTGACGCCCAGGAAGGTCCAGCTCCCGAAGTCGCGGGGTCCGCCGTCGTCGCGCACGAGCAGCCGCGGGTGCTCCCCGGTCCAGCCGTCGAGCAGCGCATCGAGGTCGTCGTCGACGAAGGAGTCGGCGTTGTGCACCAGCACGTGACGCCCGTCGACCCAGCCGCGCAGATGACCGAGCGCTCCGGCGGTGCCGAGGCGGTCCTCCCTCTCGAGCGACACGTGCGCGCGACCGGCGACATGGTCGCGCAGCGTCGGTTGCGTCGCGTGCACGTTGACCGCGAGCGAACCGGCGTACGGCGCGACGCGGGCCATGGCGTGGTCGACGAGCGGGACGTTGCCGACGGGGCACATCGCCTTGGGCCGCTCGTCGGTCAGGGGGCGGAGGCGTGTCCCCGCCCCCGCCGCCAGCACCACGCCGGCGATCTCGTCCTTCGCGACCACGCGCCGATCCTCGCAGCCCCAGGACGTCCCACCCGCGTTCGGTGCGGAGCGGGCACCCGGAGCCGCGCGCCGGACCAGCGTCCTGGCGGTCGCCGCGGCGAGGCCGCCGGCCTCGACTCGTCGGACGGGAAGGGCGACACTGGTGCCGACAACAGGGGGTCCGTCATGGTGCGTCGTCCGCGCGTCCTCGTCGTGCTCGCCGCCGCAGCGATAGCGATCGCGGCACTCACGGCCGCGCCGGCCACGGCCGCGGTGCACCCGCTGGTGAGCACCGTGCCCACGTCGATCTCGAGCCTGAGCCTCACCTCGGGGACGACGTCGCTCGCCGGTGCGCAGCTCACGACGCTCACGGTGCGGCTGCACCTCGTCGACCCGGACGGCGTCGTACCCCGCAGCGGGGTGAGCATGGACCGGGGGTGGAACTGCCCCTGCGTCGTGCTCGAGTCGCAGACGAGCGCCGGCGCCCCGTTCCGCGCGAGCCCGCAGGCGGTCGGGATGCGCCTGATGTCGCTGACGCTGGAGTCGGGGACGTCGACCGACGGGGTCTGGACAGGCCGCACATTCCTCGGTGCCGGCGACGCGGGCTTCTGGCGCGCGACAGGTCTCGACGCCGGAGACTTCCAGGACACGACCGACCAGCCCTATCCCGTGAGCTTCGTCGCGATGCCCGCCGACGTGGAGGCGTCGGCCGTGGTCAACCTCCGCGGCTACGACTGGCCCCTGATGCGTGTGACGGTCCCCTCGGCCATCACCGTCGTCGGCCAGCGCTTCGTCGTCACCGGGTCGATCGCCACGAGCCGCACCCGGCGTCCGGTGGCCGGGCTCCGCATCGTGCTCGGGACCGGAGCCATGTGCACGCCGCTCGACGCCTGCGCGGGTACGGCGGTGCGCTCGACCAGCACCGGCGGGTTCGCCCTGTCCAGCACGGACTTCCACAGCACGTGGGCGGCGCTGTGGGCGCAGGACGCCAACGGGTTCTCCGTCGGGTACGCGTCGGCGCAGCGGAGGCACGTGCGCTCGACCGTCACCGTCGGCTCGCACCTGACCAGCGTGCGCGCCGGGACGGCGCTGAAGATCAACGGTCACGTCACGCCGTGGGCGGACGATCTGGGCGCCGCGCACCTCGTGCTGCAGCGCTACTACTCGGGCACGTGGCACAACGTCGGCACCACGTCGGCCTACCTCGGCGGCTACGCGCTCAAGGCGTTCCCGCCTCGGGGCTCCTGGATGTACCGCGTCCGGGTGCTGACCGGCTACGACTGCTTCGGCACCTCGTCGCCGACGTTCACGCTGCGCGGCGTCTAGCGCTCAGGCGAGGAGGACGTCGAGGAGGCGTACGGCGCCGGCCTTGTCGAGCGGCTCGTTGCCGTTGCCGCACTTGGGGGACTGCACGCACGACGGGCAGCCGTCCCGGCACTCGCACGCCGCGATGGCGTCGCGCGTCGCGCTGAGCCACGTGCGCGCGGCCGCGTACCCGCGCTCGGCGAAGCCGGCGCCGCCCGGGTGGCCGTCGTAGACGAACACCGTCATCCGGCCGGTGTCCTCGTGCAGCGCCGTCGAGACGCCGCCGATGTCCCAGCGGTCGCACGTCGCGACCAGCGGCAGCAGGCCGATCGACGCGTGCTCGGCGGCGTGCGCCGCACCGGGTACGTCGAGGTCGTCGAGCCCTGCGGCGCGCAGCATCTCGGGTGTCACTGTCCACCAGACGGCCTGGGTCCGGAGGTGGCGGGGCGGCAGGTCCAGCGGCTCCTCGCCGAGCACCGCGCCGGTGAGGTAGCGCCGCTTCAGGTACGCGACCACCTGGTTGGTCACCTCGACCCGGCCGTGCACGAGCTCGGCGTCGCCCCATGCGGTGCGCGCGATCTCGTCGACGATGCGGATGTCGGTGGTGTCGCGCGCGGACGTGGTCCAGTCGACGTCCTCGCGATGGGCGAGCGCGACCGAGTCCTCGAGGTCGAGCCGGTCGACGAGGTAGGTCGCGCCCTGGTGGACGTAGACGGCTCCGGTGTGGACGGTCGTGTGCGCCGCACCCGGGTCGACGGTGCCCAGCAGCCGGCCGGTCTCGTCCTCGACGACGCGCACCATGCCGCCACCGATGCCGCGCAGGTCGGCGAGATCGCTCGCTCGCTCGGGGCGCGTCCAGAACCAGCCCCCCGGACGCACGCGCAGCAGCCCCCGGTCGACGAGCGCATCGAGCACTGCGCGCGTTCCGTCGCCGAACATCGGGAGGTCGTCGTCGGTCAGCGGAAGCTCGGCGGCGGCCGCGCACAGATGCGGCCCGAGGACGTAGGGGTTCGTCGGGTCGCACACGGTCGCCTCGACGCCGGCACCGAACACCGACTCGGGGTGGTGCACGAGGTAGGTGTCGAGCGGGTCGTCGCGGGCGACGAGGACGGCGAGAGCGTCTCGGCGCGAACGGCCCGCGCGGCCTGCCTGCTGCCACAGCGACGCCCGCGTGCCCGGCCACCCGCACAGCAGCACGGCGTCGAGGCCGGTGACGTCGACCCCGAGCTCGAGCGCGTTCGTCGCGGCGACGCCGAGCAGCTCGCCCGAGCGCAGCGCATCCTCGAGCGCCCGACGCTCCTCGGGCAGGTATCCGGCGCGGTACGCCGCCACCCGGTCGACGAGTTCCGGGTCTACCTCCGCGAGGGTGTCGCGGGTGGTCATCGCGACCGCCTCCGCTCCTCGTCGCGACCGCACGAAAGCGAGGGTGCGAGCGCCCTCGACGACGAGATCCGTGAGCAGAGAGGCGGTCTCGGCCGTCGCCGTTCGCCGGGTCGGGGCGTCGTTCTCGCCGCCGTGGTCGGTGAGCGGCGGCTCCCACAGCGCGAACTCCGTCGCGCCGCGCGGAGACGCGTCGTCGTCGACCGCCACGACCGGCAGCCCCAGCAGCCGGGATGCCGAGCCCGCGGGATCTCCGGCCGTCGCCGACGCGAGGATGAAGGTCGGGGAGGAGCCGTACCGGGCACAGACCCGCTGCAGCCGGCGCAGCACGTTGCCGACGTGCGACCCGAAGACGCCGCGGTACACGTGGCACTCGTCGATGACGACGTAGCGCAGCGCGCGCAAGAACGACGCCCACCGCTGGTGACCGGGGAGCATCGAGCGGTGCACCAGGTCGGGGTTCGACAGCACGTAGCCCGCGTGCTGCCGGATCCACTCCCTCTCCTCGTCCGGGGTGTCGCCGTCGTACGCCGACACCCGGAGCTCGGGGAGGCGGAGATCGCCGACCGCGCGCCACTGGTCGTGCGCCAGCGCCTTCGTCGGCGCGAGGTACAGGGCCGTCGCACCGCGACCGTTCGGCGCCCGAGTCCCCTCGAGCACGGCCGTCAGCGCGGGCATCAGGTAGGCCAGCGACTTGCCCGACGCCGTACCCGTGGCGACGACGACGTGCCTGCCGTCGAAGGCGAGGTCGGCGGCCGCCGCCTGGTGCGACCACGGGAGCGCGATGCCTGCGCGGGTCCATGCGTCGCGGAGCTCGGGCGCCACCCGGTCCGGCCATCCGACCGCGATCCCGGTCCGGGCCGGCACGTGCTCGACGTGCAGCAGCCGGTCGTCGCGCCCGACCGCGAGGCGGGCGAGCAGCTCCTGCGGATCGGCGGGCACGCCCTGATCCTCCCCGACGGGTGCCCGGGTCGCGGGAGGTGTGCCAGAGTGCAGACGTGGATCTGAGCGTGAGCACCCATGACCAGGCCGGTCGCACGATCGTCGCCGCGACCGGCGAGGTCGACGTCTACACCGCGCCCGTCCTCGACGAGGCACTGTCGGCCGCGATCGCCGGCGGAGCGACGAGCGTCGTCGTCGACCTGTCCGGCGTCGACTTCCTCGACTCGACCGGGCTGTCGGTCCTCGTGAAGGCGCTGAAGCGCGTCCGCGACGCCGACGGTGCCCTCGACGTCGTCGTCACGGCGGAGCGCGTGAGCAAGGTCTTCCGCATCACGGGTCTCGACCAGGTGATCCCTGTGCACGCGTCCCTGGCCGACGCCCTCGCGGGCTGAGCCGCCCGTGCCCACCGCTTCGCTGACGCTGCCCCCCAACCCCGAGCACGTGCGCACCGCACGTCTCGTGACGGTGGCCGCCGCGCGCCGTGCGGGAGTGCCCGAGGACGTGGTCGACGACGTGCGCCTCGCGGTCGGCGAGGCCGTCGCGCGTGCGGTCCTCCGTCACGCTTCGGCGGGCACCGACTCCGACGTCGAGATCGTGCTCAACGACGACGACGGCTTCGTCGTGGAGGTCCGGGACCGCACCGCGCCCGAGCTGCCCGACGACGACGAGGGCATGGCGCTCGCGCTCGTGCGAGCCGTGGTCCCGGAGGTCGAGATCGAACCGCGCAGCCCGCTCGGCACCACGCTGCGCCTGCGCTGGCCGGACGTCGCGACGGCCTGAACCGCGCTGGAAACGCTTGCACGCACCGGCCGGCGACCGGGCATCGTGAGCAGCCTCCGCGAGGTGTGACTCACGACGCACCGGGAGGGGCCGTCCCCCGTCGTGGCCCAGGTCACAGGCGTGCGTAGACTCCGGGCACGCTACGGGCGCGACTCGCGGCACTCGCCTGCGCCCCACACCCCAGTCAGGAGCACTGCATGTCCGGGTCGTTGAGCGCCGTCACCACGGCCGTGACTCTCGAGGGCATGAACTACACGATCATCGCCGTCGTCGCCCTCATCGCAGTGGCCGCGCTCGGCGTCGCGTGGGTTCTTGCCCGCGAGGTCCTCGCCGCAGACGAGGGCACCGACAGCATGAAGGAGATCGCCGGAGCGGTGCAGGAGGGGGCCGCGGCCTACCTCGCCCGCCAGTTCAAGACCCTCTCGGTCTTCGCGGTCGTCGTGTTCGTCATCCTCTTCGCCCTGCCGGCCGACACGACGTCGGAGAAGGTCGGCCGCTCGATCTTCTTCCTCGTCGGCGCCGTCTTCTCGGCGGTCACCGGATACATGGGCATGTGGCTCGCTGTCCGCGGCAACGTCCGCGTCGCCGCCGCGGCCAACGAGGCCGAGGGCGCCGAGCAGAAGGCGATGAAGATCGCGTTCCGCACCGGTGGCGTCGCGGGCATGTTCACCGTCGGCCTCGGCCTGCTCGGTGCCGCGATCGTCGTGATGATCTACAAGGACCAGGCGCCGACCGTCCTCGAGGGCTTCGGCTTCGGTGCCGCGCTGCTCGCGATGTTCATGCGTGTCGGCGGCGGCATCTTCACCAAGGCCGCCGACGTCGGCGCCGACCTCGTCGGCAAGGTCGAGCAGAACATCCCCGAGGACGACCCGCGCAACGCCGCGACCATCGCCGACAACGTGGGCGACAACGTCGGTGACTGCGCCGGCATGGCGGCCGACCTCTTCGAGTCCTACGCCGTCACGCTCGTCGCCGCGCTGATCCTCGGCAAGGCCGCGTTCGGCAACGTCGGCCTCGTCTTCCCGCTCGTCGTCCCCGCGCTCGGCGTCATCACCGCCGTCATCGGCATCTTCGCCGTGACCCCCCGCCCGGGCGACCGCTCCGGCATGACCGCGATCAACCGCGGCTTCTTCATCTCCGCGATCGTCTCGGCCCTGCTCGTGATCGCGGCGGTGTTCTGGCTGCTGCCCGCCAAGGTCGTCGACCTCAAGGGCGTGACGGTGGGCAACCTCGGCCTGGTCACGGTCGACACGTTCAACCCCCGCATCTTCGCGATCGGCGCGGTGCTCATCGGCATCGTGCTCGCGGCCGCGATCCAGATGCTCACGGGCTACTTCACCGAGACCAACCGCAAGCCCGTCGACGACGTCGCCAAGAGCTCGCTCACCGGTCCGGCCACCGTGGTCCTCGCGGGCCTCTCCGTCGGTTTCGAGTCCGCGGTCTACTCCGCGCTGCTCATCGGCACCGCGGTGTTCGCGGCGTACGCGCTCGGCGGCGGCTCGGTCGTCGTCGGCCTGTTCGCCATCGCGCTCGCCGGCTGCGGTCTGCTCACCACCGTCGGCGTCATCGTCTCGATGGACACCTTCGGCCCCGTCTCCGACAACGCGCAGGGCATCGCGGAGATGTCCGGCGACGTGCACGGCGAGGGCGCCCAGGTGCTCACCCGCCTCGACGCGGTCGGCAACACCACCAAGGCGATCACCAAGGGCATCGCGATCGCGACGGCCGTCCTCGCGGCCACGGCGCTGTTCGGTGCGTTCCGCGACACCGTCGTGACGGCGACGAAGGCGGCCATCGCGGCCGGCGGCGTCGTCGTGCCGGCGCCGAACGACCAGGCGCAGTACGGCGCGGTCCTCGACGTCGCCGACCCGCGCAACCTGGTTGGCCTGCTGCTCGGCGCAGCCGTGGTGTTCATGTTCTCGGGCCTGGCCATCAACGCGGTGTCCCGCGCGGCCGGCGCCGTGATCTTCGAGGTGCGCCGCCAGTTCCGCGACCACCCGGGGATCATGGACTACACGGAGAAGCCGGAGTACGGCAAGGTCGTCGACATCGTCACCCGTGACTCGCTCCGCGAGCTGGTCACGCCGGGTCTGCTCGCGGTCCTCATGCCGATCGCCGTCGGCTTCGGCCTCGGCATCGGCCCGCTCGGCGCCTACCTCGCCGGCACGATCGCGACGGGTCTGCTCATGGCGATCTTCCTCGCGAACTCGGGCGGCGCCTGGGACAACGCGAAGAAGTTCGTGGAGGACGGCAACTTCGGCGGCAAGGGGTCCGACGCCCACGCCGCCACCGTCATCGGCGACACCGTCGGCGACCCGTTCAAGGACACCGCCGGTCCTGCGATCAACCCGCTCATCAAGGTGATGAACCTGGTGGCGCTGCTCGTCGCGCCTGCCATCGTGGCCTTCTACCTCGCGGGCAACGACTGGTACGCGCGAGGCATCGCCCTCATCGCCTTCATCATCGTGGTGGGTGCGGTCATCGTCGCGAAGATGCGCCCGATCGCGGTCGGCGACGACCCCGAGCTCGAGCACATCCTCGAGGACATCGACGCCCACCACCACCCCGAGCTGCACCCCGAGCTCGCGGGCGGGGAGACGATCGAGGGCGAGCAGCGCTAGCTCGCACAGCGCGCACGCGAAGGGCCCCGGGATCTCCCGGGGCCCTTCGCGCGTCACGCGTGCAGGGAGAGCCCTTCGTCACTGCCGTACTGCACGCATTCCAGCGCCGGAACCGTGCGTTGGAGCAGTGACGTCGCAGCCGTCCTCGGCATGCCGGCTGCGGGTTCGCCCTGATCGGGACAGGGAGATCGACCGGCCCGCCGCCGCCCGTGTGCGCGCGGTGCTGCTCGACAGCGGGTTCACGGCCGACGGGCTGCTCGCGCTGCTCGGCGCGTCGGCGTACGCCGCCCTCGGCCGCGGCGAGCCGGTGCCAGCGCGTCGCGCGCTCGAGGGCCGGCACGGCACCGACGCCGAGCTCGTGCGGCTGTTCGTCCTCGGCGACGGCGTACCGCTGGACGACGCGCAGCGCCACCTCCCGCTCGCCGACCTCACCGCCCTCGGCCTGGTCACCGGCGCGAGCGAGGTGCGCGCCGCGGTCGACGTCCGGCCCTACGGCGAGAGCGACACCGACTGGTACGTCGTGTCCGACCACGGCCCGGACTCGGCAGGACGCGACGTCGGGGAGGTCGCTGCCGACCATGTGCTCGGTGTCGGCGGCGCGTCGCTGACGCTGGCCCGGCTCACGCCGCGCGATCCGGTCGACCGCGCGCTCGACCTCGGCACCGGTTGCGGTGTCCAGGCGCTGCATCTCGGCCGGCACGCTCGATCGGTCGTCGCGACCGACCGCAACCGGCGCGCGCTGCGCCTGGCCGCCGTCACGGCCGCGCTGTCGGGGCAGACGTGGGACCTGCGCGAGGGCTCGTTGCTCGAGCCCGTCGCCAGCGAGGTCTTCGACCTCGTCGTGAGCAACCCGCCGTTCGTCATCTCGCCCGGGCACCGCTACACCTACCGCGACGCCGGGCTCCCCGCCGACGACCTCGGGCGGGTGCTGCTCCAGCAGCTGCCCGCACGGCTGCTGGACGGCGGCACTGCCGTCGTGCTGGCGAACTGGCTGCACGTGCAGGGCGGAGACTGGCGCGAGCGCGTCGCCGGCTGGGTCGAGGGCAGCGGCTGCGACGTCTGGGTCGCGCAGCGCGAGGTCCAGGACCCGGCCGAGTACGTCGGGCTCTGGTTGCGGGACGCCGGCGGGAGCGACGACGTCGGCGAGCACGAGCGCCGCTACGCCGAGTGGCTCGACGAGCTGCAGGACATGCGGGCCGAGGGCGTCGGCTTCGGCTGGGTCGTGCTGCACAAGGGCGGCACGTACGGCGCGAGCGGCCCCCGCATCGAGGACGTGTCCAGCGCGCCGCGCCAGCCTCGCGGCGACGAGGTGGCCGCGCTCGTCGCGGCCCGCGCCGGCTGGGCGACGTACGACGCCTTCGCTCTGCTGCGCGCGATGC
>DASSQW010000259.1:0-16494 GCA_035702165.1 Candidatus Nanopelagicales bacterium | reverse complement strand
GCCGGTGAGCTTGTAGTACTGCTTGGCCATCTTCCAGGCCGACTCGACCGCCTCGCCGCCGCCGGTGGTGAAGAAGACGCGGTTGAGGTCGCCGGGCGTGTAGTGCGTGAGGCGCTCGGCCAGCTCGATCGCCGCCGGGTGGGCGTAGGACCAGAGCGGGAAGAAGGCGAGCTCCTGCATCTGCTTGGCCGCGGCCTCGGCGAGCTCCTGGCGGCCGTGGCCGGCCTGCACCGTGAACAGGCCCGCGAGACCGTCGAGGTAGCGGTTGCCCTGGTCGTCCCAGATGTAGGCGCCCTCGCCACGGACGATGATCGGGACGTGGCCGCCCTGCTCGTAGGTGGAGTGCCGCGTGAAGTGCATCCACAGGTGGTCGCGGGCGGTGTCGGCGAGACGGTCCGGGCCGCTCTCGCTCACGTACTGCGGTGACGTGGTCATCGGGTACCCCAGGTGTAGATCTGCTTGCGGAGCTTCAGGTAGACGGAGGTCTCGGTCTGCCTCACGCCCGGGATGGCCCGGACGCGGCGGTTGACCACCTCGAGGAGGTGCGCGTCGTCCTCGCACACGACTTCGGCGAGGATGTCCTGGCCGCCCGCGGTGATCACGAGGTAGTCGACCTCGCTCATGGCGGCCATCTGCTCGGCGACGGCCTCGACGTCGCCCTCGACCTTCACCGCGATCATCGCGGCGCGCGGGAAGCCGACCTGGAGGGGGTCGGTCACCGCCACGATCTGCATGACGCCCGACTCGATGAGACGCTGCACGCGCTGGCGCACCGCCGCCTCCGACAGGCCGACGGCCTTGCCGATCGCGGCGTAAGGACGGCGACCGTCCTGCTGCAGCTGCTCGATGATCGCCTTGCTCACGTCGTCGAGGCCGACGTGAGGAGCGCGCTCTCGGGTCACCACGCAGAGGATCGTGGCTGACAATCCAGCCCTTGGCAAGTGATTCCGTGGATTTCGAGGAAGATTTCTGCGAAATCGGTCGGCCGGAGGCTCCGTGGTGACGGGAATCGAACTCCGCCAGCGTCGCGCGCGACGACCCGGACCCGCGTCCGGCACACCCCGTGGCCGGCCCCGCCGGGCGCCGGACGAGCCCCCGAACGCCACCCTGCGTAAGAGGTCGAGGACCCTGCGTCGACCGTCGGCGCCGTCGCCCTCCACTGTTCGGCCAGTCGCTGTCACGAACCCTGGTGGCGACGGGAGGTGCGTGTCAGGGTCGGTGGATCGCCGGGCACGGGCACAGCGGGGAGGCAGCGATGAGAGCACGTCGGTCCACGGTCGCCGGGGCGGTCCTCGGCCTCGCGATGGCAGGCCTCGCGGTGGTCGCGCCAGGCCCGGTGACTGCCCTCGGCTCCACCGTCCCCGCGGTCACCTCGAGCTCGTGGCAGACCAACGGCAAGGTCCGCGCGATCGCTCCCGCCGGCGGCCTGGTGTTCCTCGGCGGCGAGTTCACCAAGGTGCGTCCGCCCGGCGCGGCCGCCGGCACGAGCGAGACCTCGCGCACCTACCTCGCCGCGGTCACCGCCTCCACTGGTGCGCTGGTCACGACGTTCAACCACTCCCTCAACGGCATCGTGCGCGCGCTGGCCACGAGCACCGACCGCACGACCGTCTACGTCGGCGGCGACTTCACGACCGTCGACGGCAAGGTGCGCAACCATCTGGCCGCGTTCGACGTCGCGACAGGGGCGCTCACCGCGTGGGCGCCGTCCAGCAGCCACTACGTCAACGCGCTGGCCGCGTCGCCGACCCGGATCTACGTGGGCGGCAACTTCACCACCCTTGCCGGTGTCGCGACCACACGCCTGGGCGCGGTCACCACCGCGGGCGCGGGCGGCCCCGCCTTCCGGGCCAACGCCGACAACGTGGTGTACGCGATCGCGGTGAGCCCGGCGTACGACAAGCTGTTCGTGGGCGGCGCGTTCCAGTCCTTCAACGGCGACACGACGTACCACGGCGCGGCTTCGGCGAGCGCCGCAACCGGTGCGACGCTCCCCATGCCCGCGATCAGCACCGTCCCCGTCTACGCGACCACCGGATGCATGAGCGTGAGCAAGGTCGTGGTCACCAACGGCACCAAGGCCTATTTCGGCAACGAGGGCTCGGGCAGCGGCTGCTTCGACGGCACCTGGGCGGTCAACATCGCCGACGGCACGCTCGCGTGGCGCAACGGCTGCCTCGGCGCGACGCAGGGCCTCACGGTCCTCAACAACCGGATGTACGTCGGGTCGCACGCCCACGACTGCTCGGCCAACACCAAGGATCCCGACGCCTTCCCGGAGGTCGGATCGGTCCTCGGCCTCGGCCGCCACCTCATGGCCTACGACACCGCGACCGGCTTCGCGAGCTCGTGGTACCCCAACACCAACGGCGGTCCCGGCGGCGCCGGTCTCGGCCCGCGCGTGCTGGCGACCGACGGCTCGCAGATCTTCGTCGGCGGCGAGTTCACGAGTGTGAACGGCCAGGGTCAGCAGGGCTTCGCGCGGTTCGCCCCGCTCGCCAGCGGCGCATCGGCCCGACCGGGCACCCCGGCGCAACCGCGCGCCGCAGCGATCGCCGGCGGCGGGATCGCCGTCAGCGTGCAGGCGCCGGTCGACAACGACGACACCGACCTCGTCGTCCGCCTCTACCGCGACGGCGGCACGACGCCCATCCAGACGCGCGACGTCCACTCGCTGTTCTGGCGCCGACCCGTCGTGACCTTCGTCGACACCGGGGTCGCGGTCGGTACGGCGCACACGTACACCGCCGACGTGGTGGAGAAGACCGGACCGCAGGCGTCGCCGAAGTCGGTCGCGTCGCCGTCGGTCACGGCCCGAGCGACGTTGACGTCGTACCCGGCCGCCGTCGCGGCCGACGCCCCGACCTTCTTCTGGCGCCTGGGCGAGAACGCCGGCCCGGTCGCCGCCGACACCTCGCCGGGTGCCCTCGGCGGCGGCACCTACGCCAACGGGATCAGCTACGGCGCGGCCGGCCCGGTGTCCGACGCGACAGCCGTGACCACCGACGGCGCCGGCGGGCTGATCAGCTCCAACCAGACGTCCGCACCCACCGCCTTCAGCGTCGAGGCGTGGTTCAGGACCACCACGACGAGGGGCGGGAAGATCATCGGCTTCGGTGACCGCGCCTCCGGCTTCGACGCCGACCGCAACACGCTGCTGAGCAAGAAGTACGACCGGCACGTCTACATGACCAACGCCGGCAAGCTCGTGTTCGGCGTCCGCAACAGCGGGGGGAGCCGGGTCGAGCTCGTCTCGTCGAAGGCCTACAACGACGGTGCATGGCATCAGGTCGTCGGCACGCAGGGCGCCGCAGGCCTCCGCCTCTACGTCGACGGCGTGCAGGTGGCCACCAACGCCACGACGAGCAACCAGGTCTACAAGGGCTTCTGGCGCGTGGGCGGCGACGCGACCGGCGGCTGGAGCAGCTCGCCGTCGAGCCCCTACCTCGCGGGCACGATCGCGAACGTGGCCGTCTACCCGACGGCGCTCTCCCTGACCCGCGTCCAGGCGCACTGGACGGCATCCGGTCGCTCGTTGTGACCCCGGAAGCCTAGGGCGAGAGGCGTTCCCGGCAGGTCTCGACCACGGCGCAGAGCGCCGTGACGAGCCGCTCGGCGTCCGTGTCGTCGGCGAACGGCGGCACGAGGCGCACGGAGATCTCGAGCTGCACGGCGGCGGCACCGCGGCTGTGCGCCCACTGCACGAGCGTCGTCGCGCCGCGCGCGGGGAAACGGTGGTCGAGCAGCGTCGGTACGCCGCTCCGCTCGAGCACGTCGCGTGCCGCCAGCGCCAGTTCGGGCACCGGCTCGTGCGCGCCAGCGCCGCTGCCCACCTCGACGACCTGCTCCGCCGCGCGCATGGCGTGGAGGTCCAGGAGGATCGCCGGCTCGAGCTCCACGAGGGAGTCCTTGAACGGGTGCTCGCGCTGCCACGACGGGTCGCCCGCACCCGAGGTCTCCACCAGTGCGGCAGCACCGGAGAGCTCGGCGACGAGCAGCGCGAGGCCGCCTGTCCACATGTCGGCCCGCTTGATGACGCCGTCGCGCTCGTGGGGGACGGCGTGCGGGGCCGTGATCACGACCCCGCCCGGCACCGGGCCGCGGCGTACCAGACGGTCGCGGTGGCCGGCGATGCCGAGCACGTCGTCCTCGAGGTGCAGCCAGCGCTGCACCGTCGGCGACATCACGACGCGCGGCCCGGCATGCCGCCCAGCATGTCAGCGCGACGCCGGCGCCGGCGTCACCAGGCGCGGACCGTGAGCTTCGGCGTCGCGCTTGGCGGCGGCGCCGGGAGGCGGTCCGTCCTGGGCGGCCGGCCGGCGATCGACCGCGACGCGCGTCGCGCGCGGGGTGGAACCGGAGACCTGACGGAGACCGCTACACCTGCACGGCGAGGATCGGCGTCGTGGTCGGTGCCGTGGACCCGCCCGCGGGCTCGACCGTCACGCCCACCCCGGTCGCCGTCGCGAGATCGCCCCGCAGCACCACGGCGGAGCGGTCGCCCGAGGGGACGAAGCCCGCGCTCGTGGGTGCACCCGATCCGTTGAGGTACCAGACCTGGTAGGTCGATCCGGCCGGAGCCGGAGGCAGCCCGTCGGTCACGAGCACCGCCTCGCCGAGCGCGGCGGAGGAGACGACGGCGGCGCGGCCACCCGTCGTCGCGCGCGCGGTCGCGGTGGTGGCGTCCGGTGCCGTGAGGACACGCGTGACGTCGTCGCCCGCAGCGACCACCGACTGCAGCTGCCGGTCGAGCTGGACCGCCCGGACGGTCGCCCCGGCTGCGAGCACGGCGAGGATCGCGGCCGCGGCGGCCAGCCACCGCGGGGCACGACGTGCCCGTCGCTGCGCCAGCTCGTCCTTCGCGGGCTCGTCGGCGCTCTCGGGCGGCAGCGGCCGCACCGCGGAGATGCCGGCGAGCACCGAGGCGCGCAGCTGCTCGGGGGCGGGCTCGGCCACGACGTCGGCGAGCGCGCCGCTCGCCTCCCGCATCGATGCCACTTCCGCACGGCAGGCCTCGCAGGACGCGAGGTGCTGCTCGAACTCGGCGGCCTCGTCCGGGGTCAGCGCGTCGAGGGCGTAGGCGCCCGACAGCGCATGGACGTCCGGTGTCATGACTCCACCCCCAACGTGTCGCGCAGACGGATCAACCCGTCCCGCATCCTCGTCTTCACGGTGCCCAGAGGCACACCTAGCAGGTCCGAGACCTCGCGGTGCGTGTAGCCGCCGAAGTAGGCCAGCGTCAACGCCTCGCGCTGGACGTCGGTCAGCGTCTCGAGCGCACGCCGGACACGCACCGAGTCCAGCCGCGCTGTCACCGTCTCCTCGACCACGTCGTACGCCGGACCCTCGCCGACCGCGGCGTACCGACGGTCGCGCTCCTGGGCGCTCTCCGCCGACCGCACGCGGTCGACCGCCCGGCGGTGCGCCACCGTGAGGATCCAGCCCGCCGCAGAGCCGCGGGCCGGATCGAACCGCGCCGACTGCCGCCAGACCTCGAGGTAGACCTCCTGCGCGACCTCCTCGGACTGCGCGGGATCGCGGACGACGCGCCGCACGAGTCCGTAGACGCGCGCCGACGTCAGGTCGTAGAGGCGGGCGAACGCCTTCTCGTCGCCGCGGCTGGACGCCGCGAGCAGACCGACCAGCTCGCCGTCGCCCCCACCGGAGGGCGGGGGCGACGCGAACGGCTGCACGCTCTCGAGCATCGCAGAGGTCTCCGGGTCCGGCAGGTCAGGACTTCGGCAGCAGCACGCCGTCGATGAGGTAGACCGTGGCGTTGGCGGTCGGGACGTTGCCGCACACGACCTTCGCCGACCCGTTCACGGTGAAGCTGTCTCCAGAACCGGCGACCGTGATCGTCGCGCCCTCGAGGGTCTTGTGGGTGCCAGCGAGGTCCGACGGAGACAGGCGACCAGCGACGACGTGGTAGGTCAGCACCTTGGTGAGCAGGCCCTTCGGGTCGGCGAGCGCCGCGTCGACGGTCTTGGTGCCGAGCGCGGTGAACGCGTCGTTGGTGGGCGCGAACACGGTGATGCCCTGCGCGGTGTTGAGCGAGTCGACCAGACCCGCCTTCGACACGGCGGTGACGAGCGTGCTCAGCACCGGGTTGTGCGACGCGGCCGTCGCGACGGGGTCGGTCGCCATGCCGTCGAACGAGCCGGGGCCGCTGGCCGGCACCGCGGAGCACGCCGAGCCGAAGACCTGGTCGGAGGCGGCCATGGCGGTCGGCGACGACGCCGGCATCGCGCTGGAGCTCATGGGGGTCGCGCTCATCGGCGTCGACGTCGATCCGGTCGACGACGATCCGCACGCGGCGAGCGCAAGAGGGAGTGCGAGGGCGCTGGCGAGGACGGCGCCGCGGCGCAGGTTTCGGGTCATCGGGATCTCCTGGGGTCCAGGGGCTCTCGCCCCGGTGGTGCACCGGTCGGTGCGGTGTCTTCGTGAGGTGTTCGGAGCCACGGCCGGATCGGATGGGTCCGATCTCACGCGACCTGGACCACGACCTCGTGCCTGCCCTGCGCACCCGAGGGGAACGGCGTGAGCCGGTCGGCGGGCTGGACCTCTCCCGTGCCGTCGGTCGTCCGCACCCGCAGCGTGTGGCGACCCGGTGCGGCGTCCCACGCCCACACCCACTGCCGCCACGTGTCGTCGGACGGCGCTCCACCGAGCCGCGCCGGCGACCACGCGCCGTCGTCGACCTGCACCTCGACGCGCTGGACGCCGCGGTGCTGCGCCCACGCCACGCCGGCGACGGCCACCTGCCCCGCGCGGACCGTGGTGAGCGGTCGGGGCACGTCGATGCGCGCCATGGTCCTCACCGGTGCGTCTGTCGCCCATCCGCGCACGGTCCAGTAGGCCTGCTCCGCGGCGTACGTCGTCGCGACGATCTCGGTGAGCCACTTGGTGGCCGAGACGAAGCCGTAGAGACCGGGGACGACCAGGCGCGCGGGAAAGCCGTGCTCGGCGGGCAGCGCGGCGCCGTCCATGCCGACCGCGACGAGGGCGTCGCGGCCGTCGAGCGCGACAGACACGGGTGTGCTCGCGGACCATCCGTCGACCGAGCGCGACAGCAACTGCTCCGCGCGCGGGTCGATCCCCGCGCGCTTCATCAGGTCGACGAGTCGAACGCCGAGCCAGCGCTGGTTGCCGACGTAGGGGCCGCCGACCTCGTTGGAGACACAGGTGAGCGTGAGATCCCGTTCCACGAGCGGCATCGCGAGCAGCTCGTCGAACCCCACCGTGAACGGTTCCCGCACCATCCCGGAGATCTGCAGCGACCAGGTCGCTGGGTCCACCTGAGGGACGACGAGCGCGGTGTCCACGCGGTAGAAGTCGCCGACGGGGACGCGGAACGGCGTCACGTCCGCGACGCCGACCTCCACGTCGGCCGGCAGCGCGGGGGCGGGATCGGCCGGACGGGGGAGGCGCACGGCACGCTGGAGCGCAGCCTGCGCCTCGCGGCCGCGTCGTACCGCCTCACCGGAGCCTGCCGCGATCGCGGCCAGCGCACCCGCACCGACGACGCCGAGCAGCACCCCCCGGCGCCCTACGGCTGCCTGCTCGGGGGCGTCCGCGTCGACCTCGGGCGCGCGGCGCGTGAGCACGAGGAACGCACCCACGGCCACGAGGGCGCCGACGAGCGAGGGCACGGTGTCTGCGGCGCCTCCCGGCGGGAGGGCCGCCGCGAGGACCGCGAGCGAGGCGATCGCGAGGATCGCGAGGGTGCCCGCGGCCCGGCTGCGGCGTGACAGGAGACCCGCGAGCGCACCGGCGACGATCAGGGCGAGCCCGAGGGTCGCCACGAGCACCGGCTTGTCGGCGTTGCCCAGCCGCTGGACCGCGAGCTGCTCGAGCCAGGTGGGGACGCTGCGAACGACCACCGAGCCCGCGACGGCGAGCGGCGATCGCGCCGGATCGGTCAGCGCGGCGAGCAGGTGGGCGCTGCCCACGCCGAGCAGGAGCGCGAGCACGCCGCGCGCGGCATCGAGCCATCGAGGAGTGCGCATGTCCCGTGTTCGGAGCCGACGCGTCGTCGGATGGGTCCGCGCCGGTGCGCGTCAGCGGCGCAGCGCGTCGAGGCCGAGCAGGGCGACGTGAAGCGACAGGCACGACTCGACCGAATCGAGGTCCACCTGCAGCACGCGCTCGATCCGGTGCAGCCGTTCGTAGAACGACGGACGCGACATGTGCGCGGCGTCGGCCGCTGCGGACTTGTTGCGGCCCATGGCCAGATGCACCCGCAGGACGCCGACCAGATCGGTCCCGTGCTGCGCGTCGTGCGCGAGGAGCGGACCGAGCTCGCGTTCCACGAAGGTCTGCAGCCGGTCGTCGTCGCGCAGCAGGTGCAGCAGGCCGCGCAGGCGCACGTCGGGCAGCCGGTAGTAGGGCCGCGCGCCGCCGTCATCCCCGGAGGGCGCGGCGTCGGCGACCTGAGCAGCCTCGAGGAAGGCGCGGCGCACGTCGCGCACCGAGGCGACGATCGAGCCGACGGCCATGACCCAGTCGTCGCTGGGCACGACCGCGCGCGCCGTGCCGACGCGCTTGGTCAGCGCCGCCGAGAGGCGCTCCAGCGCTCGATCGACGTCCTCGCGCGGGGGCAGCGACAGCAGCACTCCGACCGTGGCGTCGTCGACGCCGCCGACGAGGGCGGCCGCCCGCGTGTCGCGCACGGCGGCGGACACGGTCTCGGAGAAGTCGCGCAGCCGCTCCTGCGCCTCGAGCGCCGGGCCCGTCGGGCCGTCGGCGAGGCGGACGAGCACCGCGACCAGGGCACGGCCGTCGAGCGGCACGCCGAGAGCCTGTGCGCGCGTGACCGTCTCGGTCGTCGACACCGAGCCCGAGATCAGTCCGGTGAGCAGCGTGCGGTGCGACTGCCGCTCCAGAGACTCGCGGTCGCGCTCGACGAGGCGGGACAGGGCGACCGTCGCCGCGCCCCGCTCGATCAGCATCGACTCGCGCGGTGTCGGCGCGCCGGCGGTGATGAGGACCAGGCGCCCCCAGTCCTGTCCGCGCGCTCCGACGGTCGTGACCAACCATCCGCTGCGCTCGTCGTACGCCGTGCGCTCGGGGACGCGCACCGCGCGGCTGCGGTCCTCCCACGAGTCGAGCACGGTGGCGAGATCCACTCCGGCAGCATCGACGGCCAGCACCTGGTGCGCGAGGTTCTCGAGCACCACCGGGCGGCCCGACATGCGTGCGACCTGCCGCACGATCTCGGTCGGAGGTGCACCGTCGACGGTGAGCTGGGTGAAGGTGGCGTGCACCTCGTCGGAGGAGCGCAGCTCGGCGAGCTGCGCGTCGACGATGCGTGCGTGCACCGCCTCGGTGATCGAGGCGAAGGGCACCTCGTGGCTGAGCTCGACCAGCACGAGGCCGCGGCCGTCCGCACGCGACACCATGCCGTCGGGCAGCCGGTCGAACCGGCGGCCGGTCTCGACGAAGACGCCGGTGACGCCGGCGTCGGCCAGCCCGTCGACCCACGCGGCGAGGCCGGCGTCGTCGTCGGGGAGCAGGACACCGGTCGTGAGCAGGAGCTCTCCGCCGCGCAGCAGCCGGGCGACGTCGGCGATCTCGGCGGCGTGCGTCCAGCGCACCGGCCGGTCGAGGTGCTGGGAGCCGGCCCGCACCAGCGGCTCCCCGGGCCGCACCGCGGGCAGGGTCAGCACCTCGGCGACGGTCGGGTAGATGCCCGCGAGCCGCTCGTCGCGCGCGGTGTCGGCGTCCACGCCGCGCAGGCTAGCCGCAGCGGCCGACAGACCGTCAATCCTGGGAGCGCGCCGTTGTCACGCTGTCGGTTGCCGGATCCGTCACCAGGGCGGACGGTGGCCCCACGAGATCGTCCGGCTATGTGACGTCGCTGTTACGGGATCCCGTGTCGCAGGTCACGATCGCGATGCAATCCGTCGCGGAACTCGCCTGTGGCGACGGAATCCCTTGTGTCGGAACCGGCCCCGTGCGAGGATCCGGCCGTTCGGGCGCCCGGGGGAGGCGCACGGCGGCGTCGCGCAGCCAGAGGGAGGGAACGCGTGCTCGAGCACGACCACGTGTACGTCGACGCCCTCGTCGGCCCTGCGACCTCGACCCCGACCTCGACCCGCACCGTGGTGACGGCAGCCGCCCGCCCGCGGCGGCGCACGTCGAGCCGCGCAGCAGCGCCGGGCTTCGGCACCTCCGCGGCCCGCCGCTCGTCGCACCGGTGCACGCTTCTCGCGTCCGACCGACGATCCCGCACCGACCGGCACCCCACGAACCCCGACGACCGCTAGCGCGGGCGTCGCGCACCACCCATCCCGCACGCGCACACCCCCCACGAGGAGATCCCGTCATGGCCGAGCGCCCCGTTGACCCGATGATGGAGGCCGTCCGCCGCGCCGCTGCGAGCGGCATGCCCCGTCGCCGCGTGCTCGAGGCCGCAGCGCTGGGGAGTGCAGCCGTCGCCGGCTCGTCGCTGCTCGCGGCGTGCGGCACGAAGGGCTCCGGCGGCGGCGACGCCACCAGCGCCGCGCCTACGACGCCGGACAAGTCCGACACCGACAAGACGCTGAACTTCAGCAACTGGCAGCTCTACATCGACGTCGACGACAAGGACGCCAACAAGCGCCCCACCCTCGACGAGTTCAAGGCCAAGACCGGCGTGACGGTGGCCTACACCGAGGACATCAACGACAACGACTCGTTCTACGCCAAGATCGCGCCGGCGCTGCGCGCCGGCCAGGACACCGGCAAGGACATCTTCGCGCTCACCGACTGGATGGCCGCGCGACTGATCCGTCAGGGCTACGTGCAGAAGGTCGACAAGGCCAACCTGCCCAACGTCGACAAGAACCTCATCGACTCCCTCAAGGCCCCGACCTGGGACCCGCAGCGCGACCACTCCGCGCCGTGGCAGTCCGGCGTCACCGGTATCGCCTACAACGCCAAGAAGGTCCCCGAGGTCAAGTCCATCGAGGAGCTCCTCACCCGCGCCGACCTCAAGGGCCACGTCACGGTGCTCACCGAGTGGCGCGACACCATCGGCCTGATCCTCCTCCAGCAGGGCAAGGACCCGGCGAACTTCACCGACGACGACTTCATGAACGCCGTCGACTACCTGCAGAAGGCCAACGACTCGGGCCAGATCCGCCAGTTCACCGGAAACGACTACTCCGGTCTGCTCGCCGACGGCACGGCGTACGCGTGCATGGCGTGGTCGGGCGACGTCGTCCAGCTCCAGGCGGACAACCCCGACATCAAGTTCGTCCAGCCCGAGTCCGGGATGATGATCTGGGCGGACAACATGATGATTCCGAACATGGCGCAGCACAAGAAGAACGCCGAGCTGCTGATGAACTTCTACTACGACCCCGCGATCGCGGCGCAGCTCACGGCGTACGTGCAGTACATCAGCCCGGTGAAGGGCACGCAGGCGGCGATGGAGAAGGTCGACCCGACCCTCGTCGACAACCAGCTGATCTTCCCGGACGAGGCCTTCCTCTCCAAGACCCACCTGTTCATGGGCGTCGAGGAGGCCACGGAGAAGAAGTACGCCGCGGCGTTCAACAAGGTGAAGGGCTCCTGACCGACATGACCACCACCCCTGGCGGAGCCGACCTGCGGATCGTCGACGTCACGAAGCGCTTCGGCGACTTCGTGGCGGTCGACGACCTCACGCTGACCATCCCCGCGGGGTCGTTCTTCGCGTTGCTCGGCCCGTCGGGCTGCGGCAAGACGACGACCCTGCGCATGGTCGCCGGCCTCGAGGAGCCCACGCAGGGCGCCATCCTCATCGGTGACGAGGACGTGACCTGGAACAAGCCGTACAAGCGGCCGGTGAACACCGTGTTCCAGAGCTACGCGCTGTTCCCCCACCTCGACATCTGGGAGAACGTCGCGTTCGGTCTGCGCCGCCAGGGCAAGAAGGACGTCGACAAGCAGGTCGAGGCGATGCTCGCCCTGACCGAGCTCACCGGTCTCGCGCACCGCAAGCCCCAGCAGCTCTCGGGCGGCCAGCAGCAGCGTGTCGCGCTCGCCAGCGCGCTGATCAACCAGCCGCAGGTGCTGCTGCTCGACGAGCCGCTCGGGGCGCTCGACCTCAAGCTGCGGCGCCAGATGCAGCTCGAGCTCAAGCAGATCCAGACCGAGGTGGGCCTCACGTTCGTGCACGTCACGCACGACCAGGAGGAGGCCATGACGATGGCCGACACCATCGCGGTCATGAACGCGGGCAAGGTGGAGCAGCTCGGTGCGCCCACCGAGCTCTACGAGAACCCGATGACCACCTTCGTGGCCAACTTCCTGGGGCAGTCGAACTTCTTCGACGGCTCGATCGTCGACCGCGCCGGGGACGTGGCCATCGTCGACGTGCAGGGCAACCGCGTCGGCGTGCCGTTGTCGCGAGTCCACTCCTCGGGCGACGCCGTGCACGTGGGCGTCCGGCCGGAGAAGCTGCGCATCCAGTTCCTCGACGACGCCGAGACGCGCGACGGCGAGAACCGTATGGAGGGCATCATCTCCGACGGCTCCTTCATCGGCGTGTCCACGCAGTACCTCGTGGACACGGCCTGGGGCCAGGAGCTCACCGTGTTCTCGCAGAACATCAGCCGCGACCCGCGACTGGTGAACGGCGCGCGCGTGCTGCTGACCTGGGACCCCGCGCACTCGTTCGCCCTGGACGCCGCGCAGAGCGTCGACGCCGGCGTGGTCGTCGACGAGGACGCCGTGCAGCCTGCCACCGTCGGTGCCCCGTCGTGAGCAGCGCCTCCACGGCCAGCATCGGCATCGGCGAGGAGTTCGAGGAGGTCCAGCGCGGCCGTCGGAACAGGAACAGGAAGAAGGGCGGCGGCGGCTCCACCGAGGCGACCGCCGTCGGGTCCTCGCGCTGGACCCCCTACGCGCTGCTCACGCCAGGCTTCCTGTGGCTCGCGATCTTCTTCGTGGTCCCGACGATCACCCTGATCTTCACCTCGCTCTACGTCGGCTCGCTCGACCAGGGCTACTCGTTCACGTTCCCCGGCGAGTGGGCGACGTACTCGAACGCGATCTCGGAGTACTGGCCGCAGTTCCTGCGCTCGTTCGTGTTCGCCGGGCTCGCGACGGTGTTCTGCCTGCTCCTCGCCTACCCGCTGGCGTACTTCATCGCGTTCCGATCCGGCCGGTGGAAGGCCGCGATGCTCGTGCTCGTCATCGCGCCGTTCTTCACCTCGTTCCTGATCCGCACGCTGGCGTGGAAGACGATCCTCGCCGACGACTCGCCCGTCGTGCGCGCGATGAGCTTCCTGCACATCACCGACGTGCTCTCGGCGATCGGCCTCACCGAGGGCCAGCGGGTGCTCAACACGCCGCTCGCGGTCGTGCTCGGTCTGACCTACAACTTCCTGCCGTTCATGGTCCTGCCGCTCTACGCATCGCTCGACCGGATGGACCCGCGCCTGGTCGAGGCGGCGCAGGACCTCTACTCCTCGCCGTGGACCGCGTTCCGCAAGGTCACCTGGAAGCTGTCGATGCCCGGCGTCGTCGCGGGCACGCTGCTCACCTTCATCCCGGCGGCGGGCGACTACATCAACGCCGAGCTGCTCGGCACCACCAAGATCCGCATGATCGGCAACGTCATCCAGGACCAGTTCTTCGTCATCACCGACTATCCGACGGCGTCGGCGCTGTCGGTGATGCTCATGCTGGTGATCCTGGTGATGGTCACGATCTACGTGCGCAGGGCCGGCACGGAGGAGCTCGTCTGATGGCCACGCTGACCGCCCCCACCTCTGCCGCGAGCAGCTCCGTGCAGATCCGCAAGCGGCCCGGCGGACCGTTCCGCTGGATCCGGTCGCGCATCATCCCGATCATCGGGGTGGGCGTGCTGTTCTACATGTTCCTGCCGATCTTCGTCGTCGTCGTGATGTCGTTCAACGACCCGGCAGGCCGGTACAACTACACGTGGAACCACTTCTCCACCCAGGCATGGACGAACTTCTGCGGCGTCGCCGGCATGTGCGACGCGCTGGTCCTGAGCCTGTTCATCGGCGTCGTCGCGACTGCCGGTGCCGTCGTGCTGGGCACGCTGGTCGCGTTCGCCATCGGGCGCTACCGCTTCCGCGGTCGGGCCAGCGGCAACCTGCTCGTCTTCATGCCGATGGCCACGCCCGAGGTCGTCATGGGCTCGTCGCTGCTCACGCTCTTCGTGACGCTGAGCTTCGCGACCGGGGTCACGACGATCCTCATCGCGCACATCATGTTCTGCCTGAGCTTCGTGGTCGTCACGGTCAAGGCGCGCATCGCGAGCCTCGACCCACGCCTCGAGCAGGCGGCCATGGACCTCTACGCCGACGAGAAGACGACCTTCTGGCGGGTCACCTTCCCGCAGGTGCTGCCGGGCATCGTCGGCGCCTCGCTGCTGGCGTTCTCGCTGTCGTTCGACGACTTCATCGTCACGAACTTCAACTCCGGGTCGTCGGTGACCTTCCCGATGTTCGTCTGGGGCTCCGCCCAGCGCGGCACGCCGCCGCAGATCAACGTGGTCGGCTCGTTGATGTTCTTCATCTCGCTGACCATCGTCATCATCGGGCAGGTCCTCCAGCGCCGCCGCGCGAAGCAGGCCTAGGCCCCTCGCTCGATCACGAATGCCATCGCGTGTCCGCACGCGATGGCATTCGCGCGTCCTGCCCCGGCGGATGCTGCACGGTCGTTCAGGATCGGGCTATCCTGAGGCGGTCCCGGGGGAGACGTGGCGGATCCACCGCCCGCCCGGGGCGGCCGTATCGTCCGGAGGACCCGGGGCGGCCCACCGCGGAAGCGTGAGAGTCGTGCCCTTCGCACGCCACCCTCGTCCCTCGTCCTATGCCGCCGTCGCCGACGCGTCGCCGGTCCCGTTCTGGCTCGACGACCCGAGCCGTCCCGAGCCCCTGGCACCCCTCTCCGGCGACAGCACCGCCGACCTGCTCGTGGTCGGAGGCGGCTTCTCCGGGCTGTGGACCGCGCTGCAGGCCAAGGAGGCCGACCCCGCGCGCGACGTCCTGCTCGTCGAGGGCGGCCGCATCGGCTGGGCGGCGTCGGGCCGTAACGGCGGGTTCTGCGAGGCCTCGATCACGCACGGCCTCGACAACGGTCTCGCGCGCTGGCCCGAGGAGGTCGACACCCTGCTCCGACTGGGCCACGAGAACCATGCGGCCCTCGAGGCGACGCTGGACCGCTACGGCATCGACTGCTCCTTCGAGCGCGTCGGCAACGTGAGCATCGCGACGTCGCCGCACCACCTCGACGGGCTGGACGAGTACGCCGACGCGGCGCGCCAGCACGGCGAGGACGTCGTGGTCCTCGACGCCGAGCAGACGCGCGCGCGCATCGACTCGCCGATGGCGATCGGCGGCGTGCTCACGTCCGGTGGCACGGCGATCCTCAACCCTGCGCGCCTCGCGTGGGGCCTGCGCGACGCGTGCCTGCGTCTGGGCGTACGCATCCACGAGGGCACGCGTGCGACCGGCTTCGGCGACAGCGCGGGTGCCGGCGTCCGGGTCACCACGGAGTCCGACGCCGGGCCCGGCAGCGTCGACGCGGCACGGGTCGCCCTGGCCACCAACGCGTTCCCGCCGCTGCTCAAGCGGCTGCGCCACTACGTCGTGCCGGTCTACGACTACGTCCTCATGACCGAGCCGCTCACCGACGTGCAGTGGAAGTCGGTGGGCTGGGACGGCCGCGAGGGGCTGTCGAACATGGGCAACCAGTTCCACTACTACCGGCGTACCGACGACGGCCGGATCCTGTTCGGGGGCTACGACGCGATCTACCAGCGGCAGGTCTCGGCTCGTCACGACCAGCGGGTGGAGTCCTTCGCGCTGCTGGCCGAGCACCTGCGCCAGGTCCTGCCCCAGCTCGAGGACGTCGGCTTCTCCCACCGCTGGGGCGGCGCGATCGACACCTGCTCGCGGTTCTCGGCCTTCTTCGGCACCGCGCGCGAGGGCAAGGTCGCCTACGCCGCGGGCTACACCGGGCTCGGCGTCGGCGCGACCCGGTTCGGCGCCGCGGTCATGCTCGACCTGCTCGACGGCCGCGACACCGAGCGCACGCGCACCCGGATGGTCTCGACCATGCCGCTGCCCTTCCCGCCCGAGCCGGTCCGCGGCCTGGGCATCGCCCTGACCACCCGCTCCCTGGCGGCGGCCGACCGCACCGGGCGCCGCAACCTGTGGCTGCGCACCCTCGACCGCCTCGGCCTCGGCTTCGACAGCTAGCTCCGGCGGCGGCGCTCCAGACCGCTGCCGACACTCCCGACTCGCGAGCGGCGGAGGATGCCTGACAGGTCGTCAAGCACATCGTCCGTACGCCGTCACTGTGCCGGTGGCGCCGTGCGGGCTCGGACGACAGGATGGCGCCCATGACCGAGCCCACGCGCATCTCCCACTGGATCGACGGAAAGCCCGTCGGCGCCGTCGCCGACCGCACCGGCGAGGTCCGCGACCCCGCGACCGGCGCCATCACCGGCCGCGTCGACTTCGCGACGCCGGAGGTCATGGACGAGGCGGT
>DASSQW010000258.1:0-7692 GCA_035702165.1 Candidatus Nanopelagicales bacterium | reverse complement strand
GCACGCGCGCGGCAGTGAGCGCGAGGAGCGCGGTCATCTCCGGCTCGTTCACCACGGGAGGCACGCCGCGCCGGTGGGCCATGGTCCAGGCGGCTCCGCTGCCCTCGAGCAGACGTGCGGTCGCCTGCTCGACCAGCCGCGGCGCGTCCTCCCACACACCGTGGTCGCGCGTGCGCAGCGACCCGCGCACGAGGCCGTGCGACGGGACGACGTTCGGGGCGTCGCCGGAGTGCACCGCGCCGAAGACCAGGTTGAGGTCGCCCGGCCGCGTGGTCAGAGAGTCGAGCGTCGGCTGCATCCCGGTGATGAGCCGGCCGAGCGCGGCGACGAGGTCGACGGTGCGCTCCGGGCGGGCCGTGTGCCCTCCCGGACCGGTCACCCGCAACTCGACGAGGTCGGCCGCAGAGGTGATCGCGCCGGCATGCAGCCCCACCACGCCGCAGTCGAGCCGCGGATCGCAGTGCACGCCGAAGACCGCGTTGACGCCGTCGAGCCAGCCCTCGGAGATGACGTCGACGGCTCCGCCGGGCACCGACTCCTCCGACGGCTCGAAGATCAGGCGCACCGTGCCCGCGACGTCGGAGATCGGCGCGAGAGCGACCAGCGCGCGGGCAGCACCGAGCACCGCGACGGTGTGGGCGTCGTGCCCGCACGCGTGCGCGACACCGTCGACGGTGGACCGGTAGCCCACCTGCTTCTCGTCGGGCATCGCGAGGGCGTCGATGTCGGCGCGCAGCGCCACGGTCGGCGAGTGCGCATCGACGTCGCCGAGCGCGATGTCGCACACGAGACCGGTGCCGATGTCGAGCCGCTTGGGTGCGAGCCCGAGGTCGTGCAGGTGCTGCCCGATCCACGCGGTGGTCGCGTGCTCCTGGCCGGAGAGCTCGGGGTGGGCGTGGAGGTGGCGGCGCATCTCGACGAGCACCGGCTGGTCGGCGGTCACGAGCGCCCGGACCTGCTCGCGCGAGCTGCTCTCCACCACAGCCGCGAGCCTAGTGCCGCAGGTCACGTGGAGCCCTCGCTCCGGACAACCCATGCGGCGTACGACGAACGCCGTCGCTCCGCTAGCGTCGGCGACGACCGTCCGCACGAACCCTGGAGCCAACCGTGTCCCTCGCCGTCCCCGCACCCCGCGTCGTCCTCGACCCGCTGGCCCGCTCCTGGCTGAGCAACGTCGTGCTCGTCCTCGCCGGTGCTGCGTTCATCGGGCTGTCGGCGCAGGTGAGCATCCCGATCCCCGGCACCCCGGTGCCGGTCACGGGCCAGACGTTCGCGGTCCTCCTGGTCGGCGCCGCCGCGGGTCTGTGGCGCGGCATCGCGGCGACCGCGCTCTACGCCGTCGTCGGCCTGGCGGGCGTGCCGTGGTTCGCCGGCGGCGCCAGCGGCTACGTCACCGCGACCTTCGGCTACATCGTCGGCTTCGTCGTCGCGGCGGCCGTCGTCGGCGCTCTGGCCGAGCGCGGCTGGACGCGCAGCCCGTGGCGCACCTTCGCCTCGATGCTCGTCGGCAGCGCCGTCATCTACGCCGTCGGCGTCCCGTGGCTCAAGGCAGCGGTCGGCGTGACCTGGTCGCAGGCGGTCTCGCTCGGCCTCACGCCGTTCCTCGTCGGCGACCTGCTCAAGGCCGCTCTCGCCGCGGGCATCTTCACGATCGCGTGGCGCGCGATCGACCGCCGACGCTCGGCCTGATCAGGTCCGCGAGCGGGTCTTCTCGGCCCGGACCTCGCCCGGACGCGGGGCACCGACGAGACTGACCGTCTCGGTGCCGAGGCCGACCGCCGCCATCGCACGCTCCGCTGCCGCGAGGGCCTGGTCGATGTCGCCGGCCGCCTTGTGCACGTCGGCGAGCTGGCGCCACACCACGGCCGCCTGACGGCTGGCCTGCACGCCCTCGAGCGAGACGGCCGCCTCGTCGAGCGCCGTCTGCCCCGCCTGCGCGTCGCCCGCCTGCAGCAGCGCGGAGCCGAGCGCGGCGAGAGCCCGCGCCCGCTCGACGTTCTGGTCGCCGGCGAGGCGGCGCAGCGCGGACTGCGCATGGCGCCGGGCGACGTCGGGCCGGCCGAGGAGCACCTCGCAGCGGGCGAGCTCGGTCTCGGCCTCCGCGAGGATGTACTCGCCGTCGTGCTGGCGAAGGTCGGGCAGCGCAGCGCGGATGAGCGTGCGCGCCTCGCTGGCGCGCGGCGGATCCTGCGCGAGCAGCACCCAGGCCTTGGTCACCTGCACCCGGGCGCGGGCGCGCAGGTTGCTGCCGACCGAGAGCAGCGTGGCCGCCTGCTCCGCGAGCTGCAGGCCCTCGCGCGCATTGCCGCGCTCGGTCGCCGTGATGGCAGCGTTCCAGTAGGCGCTGGCCTGCTCCTCCAGCGTGCCGTGCACCGACGTCTCCTCGATGAGGTCGTCGAGGAGCGTCGCCGACCGCACGAGGTCGCCGCGCTCGGAGTAGGCGCTGGCCAGGGTCGAGACCAGCGCAGCGTGCGTGTGCAGCCGTCCGCTCAGCACGGACTGCAGGCGTGACCGCTCGCGCTCGCCGACGTCGATGGCGCGGTCGAGGTCGCCCGCGTTGCGGTAGCAGCGCACCAGCGCGACCAGGACGTCGAGGCGCTCGGGGCTCGCCGGCGAGGCGTCGAACGCGTCGGCGATCCGCTCGAGCAGCACGATCGCGTCCTGCAGCCGGCCGAACCGCTCGAGGGCGGTGGCGCGGGCGCGCGCGGCGCGCATCAGCAGAGGCGACCCGCTCAGGGGCTCCGAGGCGAGGTCGCCCGCCCAGGGGTCGAGCAGGTCGAGCGCCTCCTGCGGTCGGCCGAGGCCGAGCGCGGACTCGGCCAGCGCGACCGGCCCCTCGAGGTCGCGGCGGCTCGCTCCGGACAGGTCGTCGGCCGGTACGCCGAGGCGGCGGGCGATGATCTCGATCGCGGCGGGCGTGGGAGCGCGGCGCCCGGACTCGAGCAGCGAGATGTAGCTGGGGTGAAGGTCGTCGCCGGCGAGGGCGACCTGGGACAGTCCCGCGGCCTCGCGCAGCCGGCGCAGCCGGATTCCGAAGCGGGTCGGATCCTCGGCCCCAGGGCGCGGGCTCATCGCCGTCCACCTGTCACGACGCGAGTCAACCACGGCTCGGCCTGGGTACCGGTGAGCGTGACCACACCGTCCGCCGACCGGGCGAGGTCGTGACAGGGAGCATGACACGGAGTATCGGTGAATGTGACAGCGCGACCCCCGCGCTCGCATCCCTGAGGAGTCCTCATGTCCCAGCTCCGCACGCCGCTGCTCGTGCTCGTCGCGGCGCTCACCGCCGTCGCCGGCCCGATCGTCGTGGCACCGGCCGCTTCGGCCGTCTCGTCGACGTTCTCGCAGGTCCCGACCTCGATGGGTCCCGGCCACTGCTGCTGACGGGTCCGGTGCGCGCCGGGCCCTTGCGGGCCCGGCGCTCCCCCGAGTGCAGTGGTCACCCTAGACGTGAGGCGACGCCGTGTCTCTACACGATCACTGACACGCCGTCATGATCATGGTCACGATTTGGTAATGCCGCATTGTGCGCGCGCTTCGGCGTCCAGCCGCCGTCGCTCCGGCCCGGGAGTCACAGCACGCTGGGGGCTGTCCGAAATTACATGGATGTCCTACTATTTTGGGGAGGAGAGGGGACGCTCGTGACCGAGCCGACGCTGCACGTGCCCGCGCACCCGGTGCGCCTGGTGACGGCCGCCAGCCTGTTCGACGGCCACGACGCCGCCATCAACATCATGCGGCGGCTGCTGCAGAGCCAGGGCGCCGAGGTCGTGCACCTCGGCCATGACCGCAGCGTCGACGACGTCGTGACGGCCGCCGTCCAGGAGGACGTGCAGGGCGTCGCGATCTCGTCCTACCAGGGCGGCCACGTCGAGTACTTCGGCTACCTCGTCGAGCGGCTCGCCGCTGCAGGCGCCGGCCACGTGAAGGTGTTCGGCGGGGGCGGCGGCGTGATCGTGCCCGAGGAGATCGAGGAGCTCGCGCGGATCGGCGTACGCATCTTCTCCCCCGAGGACGGCCAGCGGCTCGGTCTGCCGGCGATGGTCAACGAGCTCGTGCACGCGTGCGACGTCGACATCGCGGGCGCGAAGGTCGACGTCGACGCCGTGCGCTCGGGCGACCCGGCTGCGCTGGCGCGCGCCATCACCGTGCTCGAGTCGGGCCGAGACGCCGGCCTCGCGTCCGAGCTGCGCTCGGCGGCCGAGGGCCACCACGCACCCGTCCTGGGCATCACCGGCACCGGCGGCTCGGGCAAGAGCTCGCTCACCGACGAGCTCGTGCGTCGGCTGCGCCGCGACAGCGAGGACAAGCTCCGCGTGGCGGTCGTCGCGGTCGACCCCACGCGCCGTCGCGGCGGCGGCGCGCTGCTGGGCGACCGCATCCGGATGAACTCCATCGATCCCGACGTCGTGTTCTTCCGCTCGATGGCCACCCGCGAGGCCGGAGCGATCGTGCCCTCGGCGCTCGACGACGTCGTGGCCGCGTGCCGCGCGGCCGGCTACGACCTCGTCGTCGTGGAGACGCCCGGCATCGGCCAGGGCGACGCCGCGATCGCCGCTCACGCCGACGTCTCGCTCTACGTCATGACGCCGGAGTACGGCGCGGCCTCGCAGCTCGAGAAGATCGACATGCTCGACTTCGCCGACGTCGTCGCCGTGAACAAGTACGAGCGCCGCGGCGCCGAGGACGCACGCCGCGACGTCGCTCGCCAGCTCGTGCGCAACCGCGGGGCGTTCGGCACGGCCTGGGAGGACATGCCGGTCTTCGGCACGAGCGCAGCGCGCTTCGACGACGACGGCGTCACCGCCCTCTACCAGCACCTGCGCGGCCTGCTCGACGAGCGCGGTCTGCCCGAGTTCGAGCACACCCTCGCACCGGTGGCGACGAAGACCTCGACCGGGCTGACGTCGGTGCTGCCGCGCGGGCGCGAGCGCTACCTCGCCGAGATCGCGGAGACCGTGCGGAGCTACCACGCGCGGACGGAACAGCAGGCGCTCGCGGCACGTCGGCGTCAGCAGGCGAGCGCCACCGTCGACCTGCTGGCCGCATCGGGCCGTACGGGGGGCCTTGCCGAGGTCGAGTCGCTCGTGGGCGAGCTCGACGCCGCGCTCGACGCGTCGACCCGGCACCTCGTGGCGGAATGGCCCGGCGTACGCAGCAGCTACGAGGGCGACGAGCGGGTGTACGTCGTGCGCGGCACCGAGCACCGCACGCCGTTGACGCGCGAGACCCTCTCGGGCACGCACGTGCCGCGGGTGTCGCTGCCGCGCGACGACGACCACGGCGAGCTCGTGCGCTTCCTGCGCCGCGAGAACCTGCCCGGCTACTTCCCGTTCACCGCCGGCGTCTTCCCGTTCAAGCGCGAGGGCGAGGCACCGGCGCGGATGTTCGCCGGCGAAGGCGACCCGGCGCGCACCAATCGCCGCTTCCACCTGCTGTCGGAGGGCCAGCCGGCCACGCGCCTGTCGACGGCTTTCGACTCCGTGACCCTGTACGGGCGCGACCCGGCCCCGGCGCCCGACATCTACGGCAAGGTCGGCACGTCGGGCGTGAGCGTCGCGACGCTCGACGACATGAAGGACCTCTACGCCGGGTTCGACCTCTGCTCCCCCACGACGTCGGTGTCGATGACGATCAACGGCCCGGCTCCGACGATCCTCGCGATGTTCTTCAACGCCGCGATCGACCAGCAGGTCGAGCGGTTCCGCGACGACGAGGGCCGCGAGCCCGATGCCGCGGAGCTCGAAGAGATCGCCGCGCGCACGGTGTCGACGGTGCGCGGCACGGTGCAGGCCGACATCCTCAAGGAGGACCAAGGTCAGAACACCTGCATCTTCTCGACCGAGTTCTCGCTGCGGATGATGGGCGACATCCAGCAGTACTTCATCGACAACGACGTGCGGAACTTCTACTCGGTGTCGATCTCCGGCTACCACATCGCCGAGGCGGGGGCGAACCCGCTGAGCCAGCTCGCGTTCACGCTCGCGAACGGCTTCACCTACGTCGAGGCCTACCTCGCGCGAGGCATGGACGTGGACGACTTCGCGCCGAACCTCTCGTTCTTCTTCAGCAACGGCATGGACGCCGAGTACACGGTGATCGGTCGCGTCGCGCGACGGATCTGGGCGATCGCGATGCGGGAGCGCTACGGCGCCGACGAGCGCGCGCAGAAGCTGAAGTACCACGTCCAGACG
Organism: Candidatus Nanopelagicales bacterium; assembly: GCA_035702165.1. Taxonomy (GTDB): domain Bacteria; phylum Actinomycetota; class Actinomycetes; order S36-B12; family CAIYMF01; genus Longivirga. The sequence continues at coordinate 1,498 of DASSQW010000258.1, read as the reverse complement.
TCGGGCCGGTCGCTGCACGCGCAGGAGATGAGCTTCAACGACATCCGTACGACGCTGCAAGCGCTGTGCGCTCTCTACGACAACGCGAACTCCTTGCACACCAACGCCTACGACGAGGCCGTGACGACGCCGACCGCGCACTCGGTGCGCCGGGCGCTCGCGATCCAGATGATCATCAACAGCGAGTGGGGCCTGTCGCTCAACGAGAACCCGCTGCAGGGGTCCTACATCGTCGACGAGCTCACCGACCTCGTCGAGGAGGCGGTGCTCGCGGAGTTCGAGCGGCTCGCCGACCGCGGCGGCGTGCTCGGCGCGATGGAGACCGGATACCAGCGCGGCCGGATCCAGGACGAGTCCATGCTCTACGAGCACCGCAAGCACGACGGCTCGCTGCCGATCGTCGGCGTCAACACCTTCCTCTCCGACGCCCCCGACACCGAGGAGCACCTCGGCCTCGAGCTCGCCCGTGCGACAGCCGACGAGAAGCGCTCGCAGCTCGAGCGGCTCCAGGCGTTCCACGAGCGGCACCGGAGCGAGGCGCCGGCCGCGCTCGCTGCGCTGCAGGACGCCGCGACCGGCGGCGGCAACGTGTTCCAGGCGCTCATGAGCGCCGTACGCGTCTGCTCCCTCGGTCAGATCACCCAGGCGCTGTTCGACGTCGGCGGCCAGTTCCGCCGCAGCGTCTGACCCTCAGCCCCGCACGTGCAACCGTCGAGTCAGCCGCGGCGGCGGCGCAGGCGGGCGAGCAGCAGCATGACCGCGACACCCCAGCCGACGCCGAGCAGCCATCCGCCGAGCACGTCGGTGGGCCAGTGCACGCCGAGCCACACGCGCGACCAGCCCACGGCGGCCGCGATGGCGACGGCTCCGGCGGCGAGCAGCCGGCGGCGCTGCGGCCAGCGCTCGGTGAGCGCCCACGCCGCCTCCACCGCGACCACGGTCGCCACGGTCGTGTGGCCCGACGGGAACGCCGGCCCGCCCGCTGCGCCCCACCAGTCCTCGGCCGGCGGGCGCGCGCGGCCGACGAGGTGGTTGAGCAAGAGACCGGCGTAGATCCCGACCGACGCTGTGCCCGCGAGCAGCAGTCCCGATCCGAGCCGGTCGCGCCAGCTGCGGCGACCCGTCGGCGCGAGGCAGCCGACCACGAGCAGCGCCGGGAGCGCGACGTACGTCGCTCCGGCCCACGTGACGGCGAGCGCGACGGCCGTGTCGAACGATCCGCGGTGCGACAGTGCGAACCCGTGGATCGCGAGGTCGATGTCGATGACCGCGGGCGCCTCGGTGGCCACCGCGACGGTCAGCGCCGCCAGCGCCGCACCGCAGCCGGCGACGACCCACCACGCCCGGTCGCTCGGCGGCGCGGAGCGCGGAACGACGGCTTGAGGGTCCAGCGGCAGATCCGTGCCGGGCGCCGTCGGGTCCAGGACCTCCGCCGCCGTCTGCTGCGCCTCGTCGTGCTCGGCCATCACGCCGCCGACGGTCCCGCCTCGACGACCGG
>DASSQW010000257.1:0-11143 GCA_035702165.1 Candidatus Nanopelagicales bacterium | reverse complement strand
CGGTGGTGACGAAGACCAGCTCCTCGTCCCCGGTGACGAGCTCGACCGCGCCGACGACCTTGTCGCCGTCGTCGAGGCGCACGACCGACCACGAGTCGGCGGAGCTCGGGATGTCGGGCGCCAGGCGCTTCACGACGCCGGCGGCGGTGCCGAGAGCGAGGCCCGGGCCGCTGTCGGCGAGCGAGCACAGCCCGACCGGCTGCTCGCCCTTGTCGAGCTCGAGCAGCGCGCCGAGCGGCACCCCGCCCGCCAGCGACGGCGCACCGTGCGTGGGCGGCAGCGTGGGCAGCTCGACCACCGGGACTCGGACCACGCGACCAGCGCTGGTGACGAGACCGACCTGCCCCCGCGCTGTGCCGCGCACCGCAGACACGATGACGTCGTGCGCGCCGCGCTCGCCGTCGGCGGGCACGTCCTTGTCGTCGGCCGTGCGGGCCAGCAGACCGGTGCTCGACATGAGCACGACGCACGGGTCGTCGGTGACCTCGAGCGGCACCGCCGCGCGCACCGGCGCGGCCGAGCCCTCGAGGAGCACCGTGCGACGCGGGGTGCCGTGGTCCTTCGCGACCGCCGCGAGCTCGTCGCTGACGACGCGGCGCAGCTGCTTGTCGTCGTCGAGGATCGCGGTGAGCTCCTCGATGCGGGCGCGCAGCTCCTCGCGCTCGCTCTCGAGCTCGATGCGGCTGAACTTCGTGAGCCTGCGCAGCGGCATGTCGAGGATGTAGGTCGCCTGCACGTCGGACAGGTCGAAGACCTGGATCAGGCGGGTCTTCGCGGCGGCGGCGTCGTCGCTCGAGCGGATGAGCGCGATGACCTCGTCGATGTCGAGGATTGCGATCAGCAGACCCTCGACGAGATGCAGCCGCTCTTCGGCCTTGCGCCTGCGGTAGGCCGAGCGACGGCGTACGACGTCGAGCCGGTGCGCGACGAAGACCTCGAGCATCTCGCGCAGACCGAGGGTGCGCGGCTGGCCGTCGACGAGCGCGACGGCGTTGATGTTGAAGGAGTCCTCCATCGGGGTCAGCGTGTAGAGCTGCTCGAGGATGGCCTCGGGGTGGAAGCCGTTCTTCACCTCGATCACCAAGCGGAGGCCCGACTCCATGTCGGAGAAGTCGTCGACCGCCGCGATGCCCGCGAGCTTCTTGGCGTCGACAGCCTCCTTGATCTTGGCGATCACCTTCTCCGGCCCGACGTTGAACGGCAGCTCGGTCACGACGATGCCCTTGCGGCGGGGCGTGACGCTCTCGACGTGAGCGGTCGCGCGGATGCGGAACGCGCCCCGTCCGGTCTCGTAGGCCTCGCGGACGCCGTCGAGCCCGATGATGCGACCGCCGCCGGGGAGGTCCGGTCCGGGCACGAAGCCCATCAGGTCGTCGAGGTCGGCCCGGGGATGGGTGAGCAGGTGCCGCGCTGCCGCGACGACCTCGACCAGGTTGTGCGGCGGGATGTTGGTGGCCATGCCGACCGCGATGCCCGATGCGCCGTTGACCAGCAGGTTGGGGAACGCGGCGGGCAGGACGTCGGGCTCGGTCTCGCGGCCGTCGTAGTTGGCCTGGAAGTCGACGACGTCCTCATCGAGCGACGCGGTGAGCAGCTGCGCCGACGCCGCGAGCCGGCACTCGGTGTAACGCATCGCGGCGGGGCCGTCGTCGAGGGACCCGAAGTTGCCGTGGCCGTCGACGAGCGGCAGACGCAGCGAGAAGGGCTGCGCCATGCGCACGAGAGCGTCGTAGATCGCGCCGTCGCCGTGCGGGTGCAGCTTGCCCATGACCTCGCCGACGACGCGGGCGCTCTTCACGTGGCCGCGGTCGGGACGCAGTCCCATCTCGGCCATCTGGAACAGGATGCGGCGGTGCACCGGCTTGAGGCCGTCGCGCGCGTCGGGCAGGGCGCGGGAGTAGATGACCGAGTAGGCGTACTCGAGGAAGGAGCCGCGCATCTCCTCCGAGACGTCGATGTCGACGATCTTCTCGGGCCGGCTCGGCGGGGGCGGGGTGGTGGTGCGGCGGGCCATGCGGGAGCGCTTCTCTTCCGGTCGGTGCGGACGTGCGGGCGGGGCGCCGGTCAGCGCAGGGTGGGCGTGCGGGTGTCGCGGGCGACCGCGGCGAGGATGAGGGCCATGAAGCCTCCGACCGCGGAGGCGAACGCGCCGATCTGGATCCGGGCGATCGGGACGGCGCCGGCGCTGCTCGACACCGCGTTGCCGAAGATCCAGATCGCGGGGACGGCGACGGCGAGCAGGGCGCCGATGATCACGAGCGGCCGGCCGTTGACGAGCGCTCCGAGGGCGATGAGCAGACCGGCGGCCGCGACCACGGTGCCCATCGACGTCGCCAGCGTGGCTCCGTCGGGCTCGCCGACCGAGAAGATCGAGCGGACGTGGAGATGCCAGGCGGAGGTGTCGCCGGCCCACGGCAGGAAGGCGCTCGCCGCGACGGCGAGGCCGATCAGGGCCGCGACGACCCGGGCGAAGGCGCTCATGGGGTCACTCTGCCACCGGCCGGGACCGGGGCAGCGCACCTGGTGGCGCTCCCGCGCCGTGTCGGTACGCCGGTGCACGGCTGCCCCGGCAACCGGTCCGGACGGGCCGCGGAGGGCCTACGGCCGGGCGCCGACCCGGCTCACGACGCGCGCGCCGGCCCGGTTCCCGCGCTCGAGCGCCGTGACGAGGGGCTCGTCTGCGGTCCAGGCCGGGAGGAAGCCGGCGGCGAAGGCATCGCCGGCGCCGGTGGTGTCGACGACGTCGACCGGCACCGCCTCGGCCCAGGCGGTGCGGCCGTCGGCGGTGACCGCCAGCGCGCCGTGCGCCCCCAGCTTCACGACCACCGCGCCCACCGTCGTCACGAGCACACGGGCGGCCGCCTCCGCGGCCGCGCGGTCGGACGCGAGGTCGGTGTCGGGCTGGGGCTGGGGGAGACCGGCCAGCAGCGCGGCCTCCGACTCGTTGGCGAGCAGGACGTCGACGCCGGTGACCCAGGACAGGAACCGGGCGGCACCGGCGTCGGCCAGCGGTCCGACGGAGGCGACGTCGACGCTCGTCGTCATGCCGCGCAGCCGCGCGCGGTCCAGCGCGGACAGCCCCGCCATCCGGCTGCCGTCGACGAGCAGCGTGTAGCCCGACAGGTGCAGGTGCCGGCCCCGGGCGAAGAGGCCCTCGTCGAGGTCGGCGGGTCGCAGCCCCTCGTTCGCCCCCGCGTCGGGGACCATCGTGCGCTCGCCGTCGGGCGCCACGAGGACGATGCACGTGCCCGACGGGCGGGTTGGGTCGACCGTGAGCGAGCAGCGCACACCGCCCGCCTCGAGCTCGGCGCGTCCCGCGCGGCCGAGCATGTCGTCGCCGATCCGCGCGACGAGGATGGTCGGCCGGCCGTCGTGGGCGAGCCAGGCAGCGGTGTTCGCCGCGGCGCCGCCGCCCATCACGGCGACGTGCGCCGCGGTGTCGGTGCCCTCGCGCAGCGGACCGGGGAGCGCGGCGACGACATCGGTCATCCACTGGCCGACGACGACGAACTCGGTGGCGGGCTCGGTCATCGCGCGAGCGCCACCGCGATCTGCGCGGCGAGCACCGCGTTGCTGCGGACCAGCGCGACGTTGACCGCGAGGCTGCGCCCGTCTGTCGCGGTGTGGAAGTAGTCGAGCAGGAAGGGTGTGACGTCCTTGCCGCGCACGCCGGCGGCGTCGGCCGCGGCGAGACCGGCCGCCAGCACCTCGTCGTGCACGGCGCGATCGAGCTCCTCCTCGGCCTTCACCGGGTTCACGACGACGACGCCGCCGCGGCACTCGAGCGCGTCGCGCGCCCGCAGGACGTCCGCCACGGCGTCAGGCGTCTGGACCGACCAGTCGAGCGGGTGACCGGCGTCGGCGAGGTAGAACCCGGGGAAACGCTCCGTGCGGTAGCCGAGCACGGGGATGTTGAGCGTCTCGAGGCGCTCCAGGGTCGCGGGCACGTCGAGGATCGACTTCACTCCCGCGCACACCACGGTGATCGGCGTGATCGACAGGGTCGTCAGGTCGGCTGACTCGTCCCAGGTGTCGCGCGCGCCGCGGTGCACGCCGCCGAGACCGCCGGTCGCGAAGACGCGCACGCCGGCGAGAGCCGCGAGGTGCGACGTCGCCGCAACGGTGGTCGCGCCGTTGCCCTTGCGCGCGACCAGGGTTCCGAGGTCGCGCACGCTGACCTTCACCACCGAGTCGTCGTTCGCGACCCGGTCGAGGGCGTCGTCGTCGAGCCCGATCCGCGGTACGCCGTCGACGACGGCGATCGTGGCGGGTACGGCGCCGCCGGAGCGGACCGAGTCCTCGATCTCGCGGGCGACGCGGAGGTTGTCGGGCCGGGGGAGGCCGTGACTGATGATCGTCGACTCGAGCGCGACGACCGGACGGCCCTCGGCGAGCGCGTCGGCGACCTCGGGGTGGATCTGCGGCTGCATGCTGCACACGCTATCGACGCGCACCTCCGGGGTCGCTCCCGGTGGCCACGAGCCCCGGTACCCCGCGCCGGTGTACGCGCGAGCCGCGTCACCCGCGAGCCACGGCATGCGCGAGCCACGGCATGAGCGAGCCGCTACCTTGGGGCCGTGCCCGACCCCGTCCCGCCTCCCGAGCACTGGGAGGCCGACGTCGCCGTCCGAGACGGGCGCACGGTGCGCATCCGGCCCATCACCGCCGACGACGGCGAGCGCCTCGCGACGTTCCACCGCTCGCTGTCCGACGAGACGGTCTACTTCCGGTTCTTCGCGCCCTACCCCGAGCTGACCGAGCGCGACGTCGAGCGGTTCACGAACGTCGACCACGTCGACCGGGTCGCGCTCGTGGCGACGGTCGGCGGCGAGCTCGTCGGCGTCGGGCGCTACGACCGCGTCAACGCCACCGAGGCGGAGGTCGCGTTCGTCATCCGCGACGACCACCAGGGGCGCGGCCTCGGGTCGGTGCTGCTCGAGCACCTCGCAGCCGCCGCACGCGAGCGCGGCGTCAAGAGGTTCGTCGCCGAGGTGCTGCCGACCAACCGCCGGATGCTCTCGACCTTCCAGGAGGCGGGCTACCACCCGTCGCACAAGCTCGAGGACGGCGTCGTCTCGCTGTCGTTCGACATCCGACCGAGCGACTCCTCGGAGGAGGTCCGCCTCGCGCGCGAGCACCGCGCCGAGGCGCTCTCGGTGGCGGCGCTCGTGTCGCCGGAGTCCGTCGTGGTCGTCGGTGCGGGCCGCGACCCGGCGTCGCTCGGCCACCGCATCCTCAGCCACCTGCAGGAGGGCGGCTTCACCGGCACGCTGTCGGCGGTGAACCGCGCCGCGGCCGCTGAGGGCCAGCAGGTGCTCGGCGTACCGACGTACGCCTCGGTCTCGGACATCCCCGACCCTCCGGTGCTCGCGGTCGTCGCCGTGCCTGCCGACGAGGTGCTCGCGGTGGTCGACGACTGCGCGGCGGCCGGTGGGGTCCGCGGACTGCTCGTGGTGTCGAGCGGGTACGCCGAGATCGGGGCCGAGGGGGCGCAACGGCAGCGGACGCTCGTGCGCCGCGCGCGGGGGCACGGCATGCGCGTCATCGGTCCGAACGCGCTCGGGATCGTCAACACCGATCCCGACGTGAGCCTCAACGCGTCGCTCGCGCCCGCGATGCCGGGGCGAGCCGCCATCGGCTTCTTCTGCCAGAGCGGGTCGCTGTCGCGCAGCGTCCTCGGGCGCGCCGTGCGCCGTGGCCTCGGCGTCTCGACGTTCGTCTCCGCCGGCAACCGCGCCGACGTGTCGGGCAACGACCTGCTGCAGTACTGGCAGGACGACGAGCAGACCGACGTCGTGCTGCTCTACCTGGAGAGCCTCGGCAACCCGCGCAAGTTCACGCGGGTCGCGCGCCGCCTCTCCCGCAGCAAGCCGGTCGTCGCGATGCGCACCGGCCGCTCGACGCAGGCATATCCGTTGGGGCACACCGTCCGTCGTACGTCGTTGCCGCCGGCGGCGGTCGATGCGGTGTTCGCCCAGGCCGGCGTCGTCGAGGTCGATTCGCTGGGCCAGATGTTCGACGCCGCAGGGCTGCTCGCCTTCCAGCCGCTGCCCATCGGCCGCAACGTCGCGGTGGTGGGCAACTCCGACGCTCTGGCGGTGCTCACCACCGACGCGCTCGAGGTCGCCGGCCTGCGCATCGTGGGGGAGCCGGTCACCCTCGCGCACGACTGCACGCCGCACGAGCTCGCGTCGGCGCTCGCCGCGGTGATCGAGGACCCGGCCGTCGACTCGGTGGTCGTCGCCCACGTCCCCATGCTCGGCTCGCACGGCCGCCCCTGGGAGCGCGTGGTCGCCGAGACCGTGCTGCGGCGCAGCAAGCCGGTGGTCGCGGTGCTCGTCGCGGCGGAGGACGACAGCGGGCTCATCCCGCCGCCGTCGGATGCCGCCGACCTCGTGGCCGAGCACGCCTCGGTGCCCTTCTACGGCACGGTCGAGGAGGCGGTCCTCGCGCTGCAGCGCGTCACGCGCTACGCCGAGTGGCGCAAGCGCGATGCCGGCGAGGTGCCCGAGCTCGAGGACGTGCGCCCGGCCGCCGCACGCGCGGTGGTCGCCGACGTCCTTGCGCACGCCGGCGGAACCGGCGGCGACACCGACGTGCTCGAGGCGATCGACCCGGCGTCGCCACCTCCCGACGACGCCGTCGTCGAGGTGGAGCTGCTCGCCGAGCGCGTCGACGACGCGCTCACGGAGCTGCTCGCGGCGTACGGCATCGAGGTGTGGCCGGTGGTCCCGGTCGGGTCGGAGGACCAGGCGGTCGCGGCCGCGCGCGAACTCGGGTTCCCCGTGGCGCTCAAGACCCTCGACCCGCGGTTCGCCTCGCGCACCGACCTCGGCGCCGTGCGGCTCAACATCGAGAACGAGCGCGCGGTGCAGACGGCGTACCTCTCCATGGTGGCGTCCCTCGATCCCGACGCGATCCGCCACCTCGTCGTGCAGCGGCTGGCCAGGCCCGGTGTCGCCTGCGTCGTCGCCTCCGCGGAGGACCCGCTCTTCGGCCCCGTGGTCACGTTCGGGCTCGCGGGCGTCGTGCCCGAGCTGCTCGGCGACCGCGGCTACCGCATCCCGCCGCTCACCGACCAGGACGCGCGCGACCTCATCCGTACGCCGGGCGCGGCGCCGCTTCTGCACGGATACGGCGGCACCGCACCGGTCGACGTCGACGCCCTCGAGGACCTGCTCGTCCGGGTCGGCCAGCTCTCCGACGACCTCCCGGAGCTCGCCGACCTCCGCCTGGAGCCCGTGATCGTCTCGCCCGGAGGCCTCGCCGTCCTCGGCGCGAGAGCCACCGTCCGTCGCGCCGAGGCCAGGTGGGACAGCGCCACGCGCCGCCTCGGCATCTGAGTCTTCCGCGGCTCCAAGCTCCCTCGCTCCGCTCGGTCGCGTCGCCGCACCCCTCCCCGACCGGGTCGCTCGGGCACCCTGCGGGCGCCGTCGCGACCCGGCGGCTCCTCGCTGCGCTCGTCGCCGGGGGTCGGGGTACCCCGTTCGTGCGCTGGCTTCTCGATCGGTGGGACGGTCGTCAGGCGGGCTACGTCGCAACCTCCGATCTCGGGGCATCGAGCCCCGAGATCGGGTCGAGGTCGGGCCGCCCGCTCGGGTGTTCGCTCGTCTCGTCGGCCCGACCTCGGTCTGTGGCTGGCCGCGGCCCGTGCCCCGCTGCGCTGGGAGCGAGCCACCGCGCACCGCAGGGATGGGCGGGCGGAAACGGGATTCGGTGCTGTCGGTCCCTCGTGATGGGATGGCCTGATGAGCGACGACGTGGTGGCCGAGGCTCCTCGGGTCAGCGTCCGCGAGGCGCTCAACCCGCGGATCACCCGGGTGCTCGTCGGACTGGGGTTCTCGGCGCTGGGCAACGGCCTGGTGATGGCGCTGTTCGTCGTCTACCTCCACCAGGTCCGCGGGTTCGACCTCCGCACGGCCGGCCTCATCCTCACGTTCCAGGCGCTGTTCGGCCTCGCCGTCTCGCCGTTGGTCGGGTCCATCGTCGACCGCATCGGTCCGCAGCCGGTCCTCGCGGTCGGCTGCCTCGTGATGGCCGTGGCGACCGCGGCGTTCGGGTTCGTCACGACGGTGCCGCAGGCGATCGGCGTGGCCGCGATCATGGCGGTCGGCAACGGCGCGATGTGGCCGCCTCAGGCGGCGCTGCTCACCCGGCTGTCCCAGCCCGAGCACCGGCAGCGCGTCTTCGGCCTGCAGTTCATGATGCTCAACCTCGGCCTCGGGCTCGGCGGCCTGGTGGCAGCCGCGATCCTCGACGTCCACCGCGCCGGCACGTTCGAGGCGATGTACCTCATCGACGCCGCGACCTTCCTCATCTACTTCGCCGCCGTCGTCACGCTGCGCGGCGTCGCGGGGCCCGAGGAGCGCCCGCACGACGACGAGGGTCCGGGCGGCTACCGCGAGGTCGTCGGCGACCGCCGCATGCGGCGCTACGTCATCGGTGCGCTCGTCCTCATGACGTGCGGCTACGGCTCGATGGACGCCGGCCTTCCCGCGTTCATGACGACGGTCGCCCACCTTCCGGTGAACGCGATCGGCGTGGTCTTCTTCCTCAACACCCTCGTCATCGTGCTCGGCCAGGTGTTCGTGCTCCACCGGATCGAGGGCCGCAGCCGCAGCCGACTGCTCGCCGTCGTCGCCGTCATCTGGGGCTCGTTCTGGGTGGTCGTCGCCGTCTCCGCCAGCCTGCCGCCGCTCACCGCGGGTATCGCGATCGCGCTCGGCTTCGCTGTGTTCGCGATCGGCGAGATGATCCTCTCGCCGGTCGGCCCGTCGCTGGTCAACGCCTTCTCGCCGCCGCACCTGCGTGGTCGCTACAACGCCGTCGCGGGCCTGATCTGGGGCGTCTCGGGGGCGCTCGGCCCGGCCATCGCGGGCATCGGGATCGGCGGCGGCTGGGGCGTCCTGTGGGCGCTGTCGCTCACCGCGGGCTGCGTCGTGGCCGCGTTCGTCCTGAGCTCGCTGCGCAGTCTGATCACCGCCGACGAGGACGGACGTCCGGCTGGGCCGGTGCTCGCCGGGAGCGAGGTGCGAGGATGACCGGCATGACCGGTGACACCCTCGCCCCGCGCCTGCGCGCCGACATCGAGCGCAGCGGCTACTACCCCGAGCTGGTGAGCGACACGCTCGACACCGCGCTCGCCAGCGAGCCGGTGGTCGCCTACGTCGTGCACCACGAGGCCACGTTCGACCACGACGAGCTGCGCCGCCACGTCACCGTCCTCGCGCTGACCCCCACCCGCCTCATCGTCGGGCACACCGACGAGCACCCCGCCGACGAGACCTCGCCGCGGCCCTACGCCACCGCCTCGACCGAGGCGGTGCGCATCGAGCGCATCGACTCCGTCGTGGTCACTCGCGTCGCGGCCGACGCGGAGAAGCACCGCCGCGGCGCGCCGGTGCGGGAGGTCGTCCTCACCATCGGTTGGGGGGCGGTGAGCCGCATCGACCTGGAGCCGGCGTCCTGCGGCGACCCGCAGTGCGAGGCCGACCACGGCTACACGGGTACGGCGTCCAACGACGACCTCGCGCTGCGCGTGAGCGAGGCCGCCGACGGTGCCGAGGTCGTCGCGCAGACCCTCGTGTTCGCCTCCGCGCTCTCCGAGGCCACCGCGCACCGCACCCGCTGATCGCCGGCCCGCGGAATCCGGGTGTCGGGTCCCGCGCCGCCCGGGGTCCTTGCGATACTGGTCGCCTTCCCTGCACCACCCCGCCGTCAGGCATGCCCCCAGCCCGTACGTCCCCGAGGAGCCGCAGGGAATGGCCGAGCTCGTGTTCTTCTCCGGGACGATGGACTGCGGCAAGTCCACGCTCGCCCTGCAGACCGACCACAACCACGCGGCCCGCGGGCGCGCCGGCGTCGTGTTCACCTCGCTCGACCGCGCGGGGGAGTTCACGCTCTCGAGCCGCCTCGGTCTCAAGGTGCCGGCCGTCGAGGTCTCGCCCCAGACCGACTTCTGGCAGCACGTCGTCGACGCGCTCGAGTCCGGCGGCCGCTGCGACTACCTGATCTGCGACGAGGCGCAGTTCTACACCTCCGAGCAGGTCGACCAGCTCGCGCGCATCGTCGACGACCTCGGCGTCGACGTCTTCTGCTTCGGCATCCTCACCGATTTCCGCACCCGGATGTTCCCCGGCTCGGCCCGGCTGGTGGAGCTCGCCGACAAGGTGCAGGTCCTCCAGGTCGAGGCGCTGTGCTGGTGCGGGTCACGCGCCACCCACAACGCACGCACGGTCAACGGCGAGATGGTGGTCGAGGGCGAGCAGGTAGTGGTCGGCGACACCTTCAGCGCCGACGTCGTCGCCTACGAGGTGCTCTGCCGCCGCCACCACGCCAAGCGGCTCACGGCCGCGCGCGCCCAGACGACCCACATCAGCCCGACGCCCCTTCCCTTCAGCGAGCAGGAGATCCGCGCCGCGGCGCGATGAGCATGAGCACCGAGCCGAGCACCGAGAACGTCTGGCCCTTCCTCTCCGCAGCCGCGTTGCGCGACGAGCTCGCCTCCGACCCGTCGCCGACCGTGCTCGACGTGCGGTGGGCGCTCACCGGCCCTCCCGGTCGTGAGCAGTACGCCGCCGGCCACGTGCCGGGCGCGGTGTTCGTCGACCTCGACGTGGACCTCGCGTCGGCTCCCGGCGCCGGTGGGCGCCACCCGCTCCCGGACCCGGAGACGTTCGCGCGCGCGATGCGCCGCAGCGGCGTCACGCTCGACCGTCCCGTCGTGGTCACCGACGGCAGCGACGGCAGCATCGCGGCGCGCCTCTGGTGGCTGCTCACGCATCACGGCCACGACCACGTCCGCGTGCTCGACGGCGGCTTCGCCGCGTGGGCCGCGTCGGGTGGCGACGTCGCGATCGGCGACAGCGGTGCGCCGTACGACGACTCCGGTCCTGCCGACGGCTACCCGTTCCTCGCGACCGCCGCGCGCATGCCGGTGATCGATGCCGCGGCTGCGGCGGCCCTGGCACGCGACGGCGTGCTCCTCGATGCGCGTGCCGCAGCGCGCTACGCCGGGGAGGTCGAGCCGGTCGACCCGGTCGCGGGCCACATCCCCGGGGCGCTGTCGATGCCGGTGCCCGCCGCCGTGCTCGGCGAGGGCGGTCTCGTCGTCGACCGCGAGGAGCTGGCGCGCAGGTTCGCG
>DASSQW010000256.1:0-5859 GCA_035702165.1 Candidatus Nanopelagicales bacterium | reverse complement strand
CCGGCGAGCTCCTCCTCGGAACCCGGCGCGCGCAGCGCGTCGACCAGGCTCACCAAGGTCATGTCATCCTCCGGTCCGCGTGCGATGCGTCCGGCCAGGACTTCCTCGATCATCGCGTCGTATCCCGGGTCGCCACCGGTCGGAGGCGTCCCGGCAGAAGGAACGTCGGAACCGCTCACGGCGTTACTCCCCCCTGCGTCGAGCCGGTGGCGCCGGCACGGGTCGCCAGGTCGTGCTCGAGGCGGCGCAGCCCTCGGTGCACGAGCACCCGGACCGCCCCGGCCGAGCGGCCCATGATCTCCGCGACGTCGCCGTAGTCGAGGTCGGCCACCACCCGCAGGAGCACGGCCTCGGCCTGGTCGCGGGGCAGGGTCCGCACGAGGGCCAGCGCGTGCTCGGTCGAGTCGGCGTCGACGACCTCGTCGGCCACGTCGCGCCCGACCGGCCCGATGAGGTCGAGGTCCTCCCACGAGGCGCTCGGCCGACGGGTCTCGTAGCGGATCCGGTCGATGAGCTTGCGGCGGGCGATGGCGAACAGCCAGGCGCGGAAGGCGAGCTCGGGCCCGGAGAAGGAGTCGAGCGACCGGGCGACCTCGAGCCAGGTCTCCGAGCCGGCGTCCTCGGCGTACTCCGCCGACATGCCCCGCAGGTAGCGCAGGAGCGGCGGGTGGGCGTCGCGGTAGATCAGGGCGAAGGCGTGCTCGTCCGCGGCACGGGCGCCCTCGAGCGCCGCCCCGAACGACTCCCCCAGCATTGCTGCCCTCCAGGTCGGGTCAGTACCGAGCGTACGACGGGGGGCGACGGTGGGTGACCAGCCGTCCGGTCCGCTCTGCGTCGTCCTCCCTACCGTGTCTCGGCACGCGGAGGCGTGGAGGACAGCCTCACCTGTCTTACCCGTTCCAGACCCTTCCCTGACCTGGCCTTGACCGGCGCAGCAGGACTGCGCTCCCACCGGGGCGGAGGGTCGAGGCACGGACTCGTATCGGGCGGGCCCGGTGTCCGAGGAGGACCTCGTGAACGAGTTCGCGGTGTCGCTGGACCAGCCGGCGACCTACTGGCAGATCTGGGAGTGGATCCAGGTCTCGCTCCCCAACCTGATCGTGATCCTGATGCTGGTGCTGGTCTTCGTCCTGGCGCTCGTCCTGCCCTTCCCGAAGGGCGGGGACGCGTCATGAGCACCGACGTCGAGAGCACCACCGCGGCAGCCGTCGACGACGTGGTGCCGACCACCTGGACCGGGGCGCTCCGCAAGCGCTGGGTGCGGTCCCTGCCGCCGGAGAAGCTGCTCCCGGAGAGCCAGCCCGCGTACGTCGCCTCCTGGATCTACGTCTTCGGGATGGCCACGATCGTCGCGCTGCTCATCGTCATCGGCAGCGGTGTCGTCCTGACGCTCGGCGGCCTTCAGTGGTGGCACACCACGCCGTTCGGACGCTTCATGAACAGCCTGCACTTCTGGAGCGTGCAGTTCTTCTTCTTCTTCATGATCGTGCACCTGGTCGGCAAGTACTTCATGGCTGCCTGGCGCGGCAAGCGCTTCCTCACGTGGGCGACCGGCGTCGTCGCCTTCATCATGGGTCTGGCGACCGCCTTCACCGGCTACACGATCACGACGAACTTCAACTCGCAGTGGATCGCGTTCGAGGCCAAGGATGTCATGAACTCCGTCGGCCTGGGCGGCTTCATGAACACCACCAACGTCGGTCAGATGTCGCTGTGGCACATCGTGCCGCTGCCCCTCTGCGTGGGCGTCATCGTGCTCATGCACGTGCTGCTCGTGCGCAAGCACGGCGTCGTGCCGCCGATCGACGCGATCGACCCGGCCCTCGCGACCGCGCCGGCGACCGAGAGCGTCACCACGGCGGTGGCGTCATGAGCCGCGAGTCGCGCAGGGTGCGCAACGAGTTCTACGCCCGGCCGTGGGCCGGAAAGAATCGGCACTACGACATCCTCAAGGAAGGCGCCATCGCCCTCCTCGTCGTCGGCGTCCTGGTCGTCGCCTTCTCGGCGCTGTTCAGCTCCCCGGACGACCCGGCGATCACGTTCAAGCAGTGGGCGGGCGACTCCCCCGACAGCTTCTACGCCACCGCCGTGAGCCAGCTCGCCGGCTCGAGCGAGACCGCCGGCTACGGACCGCCGTACAACAGCAACTCCGACGGCCTCTCGATCGGCCCGCTCAACACCCAGCAGTGGCAGGGCGTCGCGCACCCGGTCGACACGGCGCAGGACTTCGTCATCCGGCCGCTCGAGAGCCAGGCCGACCCCAACCCGGCCAAGGCCGCACTCGACGCGTGGAACGGCGCGTCCGCCGACCAGCAGGCGAAATGGGCCGGCGACTACGACACCGCCCTGCAGGCCACGGCCGACGACAACGGCGACGTGCACGTCGACCAGGTGGCTGCCGGCGACTACGGCCCGGTGCCCGACCTGGCCAAGGCCGCGACCGCGATGGCCGTGTCCGGTGCGTACGACAACGCGCTCACCGGCCAGGGCCAGTTCTTCCAGACCGACCAGACCCAGCAGCTGCTCATGATGGGCGACGGCGGGTACATGGAGGGCAAGGCGGTCGAGCTCAACCTCGGTGGCGACACCTGGGGGATGATGAACGAGGCCGGCTCGTGGCCGGGCCAGATCTGGCTCGCGCCGTGGTCCTTCTGGTACCAGCTGCCGGTGTTCAACGCGGCCGACGACGCCACGGGCCTCGCCCGCTCCGCGACGGACAACGCCGACTCGTGGATCACCGCGATCATGGTCTGCGTCTTCCTTTTGTGGCTGTTCACGCCCTTCATCCCGGTGCTGCGCGACATCCCGCGCTGGATCCCGCTGCACCGGCTCGTGTGGCGCACGTACTACCGGGACCACGGTCGGGCGTCGTAGGTCCCGATCCTCACGCCGCCCGGCCGGTGAGAGGCGAGGGCCCGACGCACCCCCAGGACGCGTCGGGCCCTCGTCGCCGGTCGTTCAGGCGTTGCCGCGGGGGCGGAGACGCGCGTGCGGGAGCTCCGGCGCCGGGAGCCACGACGGGTCGCCGACGTAGCCCGGCACCTCGCCGAAGCGCGCGCTCCTCGCCTGCCACGCGGCGCGCTGCTCGGCGACGTCGTCGTGGCTGCGTCCGACGAAGTTCCACCACATGACGATCTCCTCGCCGAACGGGGTTCCCCCCAGGAGCAGCAGCCGTACGCCGTCCCGCCCGCGGACGGTGGCGCTGACCCTGCCCGGCGAGAGGTAGGCGAGCGTGCCGTGCGCGGCCGGCACGTCGTCGATCTCGACGGTCCCCCCGTCGACGAGCAGCGCGTGCTCGAACGACGCGTCGAGATCGAGTCTGAGCGGGACGTCGTCCCGCAGTGCGAGCTCGGCGCCGAGCAGCGGGCTGAACGCGCGCACCGGCGACGTGGCGCCGGCGTACGCACCGACGAAGACGCGCAGTGCAGCGCTGCCGAGCGCGATCGGGTCGGGCACGTGGTGCTCGAACCCTGGCGCGGTCTCGCGGTCCGCATCGGGCAGCGCGACCCAGAGCTGGACGCCGTGCAGCCTCACCGTGCTCGGCGTCGACACCTCGGAGTGCGCGATGCCGTGGCCCGCCGTCATCAGGTTCACCTCGCCGGGGCGGACGAGCGCGTGCGCGCCGGTGGAGTCGCGGTGCTCGACCTCGCCCTCGAACAGCCAGCTCACGGTCTGCAGGCCGGTGTGCGGGTGCGGCGGCACGACCATCCCGCCGGTCTGCGCCACGTCGTCCGGACCGTAGTGGTCGACGAAGCACCACGCGCCGACCAGGGAGCGGCGCTTCTGCGGCAGCGTGCGGCGGACTGTCATGGCGCGCGGGCCGCCGAGCGGGACCTCGCGCGGCTCGATGATCTCCACCATCCGCCCAGCCTGCCACCTCTGCGGCGTCCGCACCCGAGCGTGGGTGCCGATCGCCGGCACCCGCACTGCGGACGAGCCTGCGCGAACGGCTGAAACGGGGCCGGTCCAGCCGCCACGCTGGCCCCGTGGGAGAGAAGGTCGCCAGCCGCACGTTCACGCGCGAGGACCGGCAGCGCTACCGCGACAAGGTGCACCGCTGCCTGGACGTCTTCGCGCGCATGCTCGCGGAGTCGCGGTTCGACTTCGAGACGCCGCTCACGGGCATGGAGGTCGAGCTCAACCTCGTCGACCCCGACGGCCGCCCGGCGCTGCGCAACCAGGAGGTGCTCGACCACATCGACGACCCGTCGTTCGTCCAGGAGCTCGGCCGGTTCAACCTCGAGATCAACATCCCGCCCAAGAGCCTGTCGGACGACGGGGCGACGAAGTACGAGCAGGAGGTGCGCGACGAGCTCAACAAGGCCGAGAAGCTGGCGAACGAGATCGACTCGCGCCTGGTGATGATCGGCATCCTGCCGACGCTCGCCGAGGAGCACATGCAGCCCGACTCGCTGTCGAACAACCCGCGCTACTCGTTGCTCGACGAGCAGCTGCTCCTCGCTCGGGGCGAGGACCTGCAGATCGACATCCGCGGCCCGGAGACCCTGTCGGTCTTCAGCGACTCGATCATCCCCGAGGCCGCGTGCACGAGCGTGCAGTTCCACCTGCAGGTGAGCCCCGACGAGTTCGCGCAGCACTGGAACGCTGCGCAGTGCCTGTCGTCCGTACAGGTCGCGCTCGGCGCGAACTCGCCGTACTTCCTGGGCCGGCACCTCTGGAACGAGACGCGCATCGCGCTGTTCCAGCAGGCCACCGACACGCGACCGGCCGAGCTGCAGGCGCAGGGCGTGCGGCCGCGCGTGTGGTTCGGCGAGCGCTGGATCACCAGCGTCTTCGACCTGTTCGAGGAGAACCTGCGCTACTTCCCCGCGCTGCTGCCGATCCTCGACGACGAGGATCCGATGGAGGTGCTCGAGCAGGGCGGCACCCCGTCGCTGCACGAGCTGCGGCTGCACAACGGCACGATCTGGCGCTGGAACCGCCCCGTCTACGACGTCACCCAGGGCCGTCCGCACCTGCGTGTCGAGAACCGGGTGCTCCCCGCGGGGCCGACCGTCACCGACATCCTCGCGAACGGTGCGTTCTACTTCGGGGCGCTGCGCTCGCTCGCCCTCGCCGACCGCCCGGTGTGGTCGCAGATGTCGTTCCAGGCCGCCGAGGAGAACTTCACCGACGCCGCGATGATGGGCATCGACGCGCAGGTCTTCTGGCCCGGCCTCGGGCCGGTCGCCGTCACCGAGCTGACGCTGCGCAGGCTGCTCCCGCTAGCCCACGACGGCCTGCGCGAGTGGGGCGTCGACGACGGCATCCGCGAGCACCTGCTCGGCATCATCGAGGGCCGCTGCCTCACCGGCCGCAACGGAGCGACCTGGCAGGTCGACGCCGTCCGCGCCTTCGAGGCGCGCGGTGCCGACCGCTCCGAGGCGCTGCGCCTGATGACCCAGGAGTACGTCGAGCGCATGCACTCCAACGTCCCCGTCCACCAGTGGGACCCCGTGTGACCGTGACCGGGACAAGCGACGGGGAGGGCGCCGACCCGCTGCACCGCAGCAGTGGATGGGTGCCGAGCGCGGCGTAGAAGGCGCGCTCGGCACCCACGGACGGGAGCGAGCCGAGCGACGCACGCGCTAGCGGCGCAGGGCGAGCAGGGCGTCGAGGGCTACGGAGGCGAGCAGGGTCGCGCCGTGGCCGAGGGCGCGCTCGTCGATGTCGAAGGTGCTGGCGTGCAGGTCGAGGCGCGGGCCGGTCGAGCGCGGGTCGTGGACGCCGAGGCGCACGTAGCAGCCGGGCACCTTCTCGAGGAACCACGCGAACGAGTCGCCGCCGAGGGACTGGTCGGTCCCCACGACGGCGTCGTCGCCGAGCACGCGCGCGGCAGTGAGCGCGAGGAGCGCGGTC
>DASSQW010000255.1:0-2525 GCA_035702165.1 Candidatus Nanopelagicales bacterium | reverse complement strand
CGGGCCCAAGCGCCCGGGCATCGGGCTCTATCACCTGGCCTGGCAGGTCGACACGATCGAGGAGCTCGCCGCGGCGCAGGTGACGCTCGCCGAGCTCGGCGCCCTCGCCGGCGAGTCCAGCCACGGCGCGACCAAGAGCCTGTACGCGCACGACCCCGACGGACACGAGTTCGAGGTGCAGTGGATGCTGCCGCGCGAGAGCTGGGGCGAGTGGGAGCACTCGGCGCCGGTCGAGCGGCTCGACCTCGCCAGCGAGCTCGAGCGCTGGGCCGGAGTCGCCACCGCCGACGAGCTGCGGCCGATCCTGTGACGCCGTCGCCCGTCGTCATCACCTCCGGATCGACCGACCCTGGGGCGCCCCTCGTCGTGCTGCTGCACGGCCGCGGCTCCGACGAGAGCGGCATCGCGGGTCTCGCGGACCACCTGCCGCAGCGGTTCTCCTACGCCGCGGTGCGCGGACCGGTCGACCTCGGCGGCGCCTACACCTGGTTCCAGAACCGGGGGATCGGCCGCCCCCTGCCCGACTCGCTGCGCGCGAACCTGGACTGGTTCCGCGCGTGGCTCGCGACGGTCGCGCCCGAGGGCCGGCCGGTGGTGGTCGTGGGCTTCAGCGGTGGCGCTGCGTTCGCCGGCGGTCTGCTGCTCGACGACCCGCACCGGTGGGCAGGCACCGCGGTGCTGTACGGCACGCTGCCGTTCGACGCGGGCCTCGACGTCGGCCCCGGACGTCTCGACGGTGCACCTGTCCTCGTGGTCCAGGGCGACGCCGACGACGTGATCCCCCGCGACCTGCAGGACCGCACCTGGTCCTACCTGCGCTCCGGTTCGGGTGCCGCGGTGACGGCGTACCGCGACGGCGGAGGTCACGCGATCAGCGCGGGCGGCCTGGATGCGGTGCAGCAGTGGATGGATGCACTCCTGCCCTGAGCGCTGTCAGTGCGCGGGGGTTGTGGTGGGGAGAGCGGCGCGCTTGCGGAGGACGTCGGCATCGACGATGCGTACGCCGCCGCGGTAGAGCGAGATAGCACCCTGCGCTTCGAGCCGCTTGAGCGACTGGTTCACGGTCGGGCGCGCGGCGCCGGCGAGGTCGGCCATCTCCTGCTGGGTCAGCGGGAGGGACGTCCCGGGCACGGGGCCGCCGTGCAGCGCCGCGAGCGTCCAGATGCGGCGCGCGACGCGACGGTCGACGTTGACCGAGAGCGCCTCCACGAGCTGGCCGGTGAGCCGCTCGACGCGGTCGGCGAGCAGGGCCGCCGCCGCGTTCGCGACCGCGGGGTGGTCGGCGCAGAGCTCCTGGAAGGCGTCGAGGGAGAGCATCCGCGTCGCGGTGTCGTCGAGCGCCAGCACCGTGGCGGTCCGCGCCGTACCCGGACGGACGAGGGACAGCTCGCCGACGACGCGGCCGGGGCCGACGACGTCGAGGGTCACCGAGTCGCCCGTCTCCGTCGTGACGCGCACCGCGAGACGGCCGCGCTCGACGACGTGCAGGCCGTCGCTGGGGTCGCCCTGGTGGAACAGCGCCTCGCCGCGGTGGTAGGTGCACGGGCGGCAGGCGTCGAGGACGCGCGTGCGCTCGGGCTCGGGCATCGATGCGAGCAGGGGTACCTCCACGCCCGTAGTCCACCACGCGGCGCGCCGCGCCGGTGGGCCAACGCCGAGGGCGCTCGTGACGGTCCGGTCACGTCCTCCTGCTGGGGAGGCGAGAACCCGCGGACCGTGGCAGATTCAGAGGCGACAGCACCCGGATCCGCACCCGCCGTGCCCGAGGGGGAGACACGGAGGGGTGAGAGGCGCTATGCTTCTACTCTGGGAGCGCTCCATCGTAGCCGTTCCGAGACCATTTTGTAATCGCTTGCAGGCGCGAAACCTGCCTGTTACCTCTTGCTTTCGGCCTCGTAACCGGGCCAGGATGCGAAGCGTTTACAACGCCGGGGATCAGCCACCCGGACTTCTTAATCGGCTCGAGGGAGACAGCATGTCCGTTCCCGTCCGTCGTCGTACCGCCGCCGTTGTCGGTGGCGTGGCGGCCGCGCTGCTGCTCGCCGCTTGCGGCAGCAGCTCCGACAGTTCCAGCACGAGTGGCAGCCCCGCCGCATCGAACACCGACCCGGCCTGCGCCGACTACGCGTCCTACGGGTCGCACCCCGGCACGAGTGTCTCGGTCTTCACCTCGATCCTGCCGCCCGAGCAGCAGAAGTTCGAGACGGCCTGGGCGCAGTTCGAGAAGTGCACCGGGATCACCGTGAAGTACGAGGGCAGCGACCAGTTCGAGGCGCAGCTCCCGACGCGTGTCGCCGGTGGCAACGCTCCCGACATCGCGTTCATCCCGCAGCCCGGCCTCCTCCAGAAGATGGTCCAGACCGGCGCCGTGAAGGCTGCTCCGGCCGACACCGCGTCGAACACCGACAAGTTCTGGAACCCGGCGTGGAAGACCTACGGCACCGTCGACGGCACCTTCTACTCGGCCCCCCTGGGCTCGAACATGAAGTCCTTCGTCTGGTACTCGCCGTCGGTGTTCAAGGCCA
>DASSQW010000254.1:0-2924 GCA_035702165.1 Candidatus Nanopelagicales bacterium | reverse complement strand
CGCCCGCGCGATCGGGCTGCGCGCCGACATGGACGGGCTGCCGATCGGCGAGGCCAGCGGCCTGGACTACTCCTCCGAGCACGAGGGGCGGATGCACGCGTGCGGCCACGACGCGCACATGGCGATGGTGCTCGGTGCCGGGAGGCGGCTGCTCGACGAAGGCGGCTTCGACGGCACCGTGCACCTGGTGTTCCAGCCCGCGGAGGAGCACGGCAAGGGCGCGAAGGCGATGCTCGCCGACGGCCTGCTCGACCGGTTCCCGATGGAGGCGATGTTCGGCCTGCACAACATGCCGGGCATCCCGGCCGGCCACCTGTCGACGAGACCCGGCGGCGTGATGGCGAGCGAGGACGACTTCGAGATCCGCGTGCACGGTCGCGGCGGCCACGCCGCTCGCCCGCAGATGGTCGTCGACCCGATCGTGGTGGCCGCGGAGATCGTGCTGGCGCTGCAGACGATCGTCGCGCGCAACGTCGACCCGAGCCTGCCAGCGGTCGTGTCGTGCACGGAGATCCGCACCGACGGTGCGCGCAACGCGATCCCGACCGAGGTCGTCATCACCGGCGACACGCGCAGCTTCGACCTCGACGTGCAGCACCTGCTCGAGCAGCGGATGCGCGAGCTCTGCACCGGCATCGCGTCGGCGCACGGAGCCACGGCCGACGTGAGCTACACCCACGAGTTCGAGCCCACGGTCAACGACGCCGGCGCCACGGCCTCAGCGGTCGCCGCGGCCATCGCCGTCGTGGGGGCGGAGCGCGTCGACGGGGACTGCCTGCGGTTCATGGGCAGCGAGGACTTCGGCGCGTTCGGCCGCGCCGTACCCGCGAACTTCACCTTCCTGGGCAACGGCACCGAGCCGGACGAGGGCGGTACGCCGCTGCACAGCCGCGACTACCGCATCAACGACGACATCCTCGAGGTCGGCGTGGCCTACTACGTCGAGCTCGTCCGCTCGCTGCTGCCGGAAGGATCGTCGTGATCTCTTGGTACGAGAACGATCGCGACCGCACCTGGACCTGCGCGCCGCCGAGCGAGGAGGCGATCGCGTTCCACCGCGGACTCGAGGGCTACGCACCCACGCGGCTCGTCGACCTGCCGCAGCTCGCCGCCGAGCTCGGTGTCGGTCATGTGCTCGCCAAGGACGAGTCGTCGCGGCTCGGGCTTCCGGCGTTCAAGGCGCTCGGCGCGTCGTGGGCCGTGCACCGCGCGCTGCGCGACCGCAGCGACGTGGGTCCGGTCACGGTCGTCACCGCGACCGACGGCAACCACGGTCGCGCGGTCGCGCGGTTCTCTCGGCTGCTCGGTCACCACGCGCGCATCGTCGTCCCGCGGGGCGTGTCGGGCACCGCTGTCGAGGCGATCGTCGGTGAGGGCGCCGAGGTCACGGCGGTCGAGGGCTCCTACGACGACGCCGTCGCGGCCGCGGCGCGGCTGGCCGATGAGATCGGCGGCGTGCTCGTGCAGGACACCGCCTGGGAGGGCTACGAGGAGATCCCCGGCTGGATCGTCGAGGGCTACGCCACCCTCTTCGCGGAGGCCGACCTCCAGCTCGACGACCTCGGGCTGGGCCGGGCGGACCTCGTCGTCGTGCCGGTCGGCGTCGGGTCGCTCCTGCAGGGAGCTCTCGCGCACTACCGGGGATCCCCGGACGCGCTGGGCACCGCGGTGATGGCCGTGGAGCCGGAGGCCGCTGCCTGCATCGCGCCGAGCCTCGCCGCGGGCCACCCGGTCTCCGTCGAGACCGGCACGACCGCGATGGCCGGCCTCAACTGCGGTACGCCGTCGACCCTCGCCTGGCCCTTCATCGAGCACGGCCTCGACGCGGCCGCCGCTGTGTCCGAGCGCGCGGACGTCGTCGCGGCTCACGACCTGGCGGCACTCGGTGTGGCGGCGGGCCCGTGCGGCGCGGCCGGCCTCGCGGCCGCGAGGCTCGCGCTGACGGGCGACGGCGCGCAGGATCGGCGTACGCATCTCGGGGTCGGGCCGGACAGCATCGTCCTTCTCGTGGTCACCGAGGGCTCGGCCGCGAACCCCGTGCCCGCGCTGGAGGAGCTGTGAGCGACGACGTCGTCCGCATCGACGGCGAGCGGCTCTGGGCGTCGCTCATGGAGCTCGCGCGCATCGGGGCCTACGTCGACGAGCGCACCGGCCTCACCGGCGTGAACCGCCAGACGCTGACCGACGAGGAGGCCGAGGGCCGTCGTCTGGTGGTCGGGTGGTTCCGCGACTCCGGCCTCTCGGTGCGCGTCGACCGCATGGGCAACGTCTACGCGCGGCGCGAGGGCACCGATGCCGACGCCGCACCGGTGCTGATGGGCTCGCACATCGACAGCGTCGCGACGGCAGGTGCGTTCGACGGCTGCCTCGGCGTGCTCGGCGGCCTCGAGGTGCTGCGCTCCTTCGACGACCAGGGCATCACGACCACCCGTCCGGTCGAGGTCGCCTTCTTCACCGAGGAGGAGGGCGTGCGCTTCGGCGTCGACATGCTCGGCAGCGCCGTCGCCGTCGGACGCATCCCGCTCGCCGACGCGCACGACCTGCGCGACCGGGCCGGTGCACGCCTCGGCGACGAGCTCGTGCGCCACGGCTTCGACGGCCCCGAGCCCGAGCTGGTCGCGGCTCCGCACGCGTACGTCGAGTGCCACATCGAGCAGGGTCCCGTGCTCGCGGCCGAGGGTGTCGAGGTCGGCGTCGTCACCGGGGTGCAGGCGATCTCGTGGCAGGAGGTCACGATCCACGGCCGCGCCGCGCACGCCGGCACGACGCCGACGGAGTTGCGGGTCGATGCCGGTCTCGCGGCATCGCTCGTCGTCGTACGGCTGCGCGAGATGGCGGATTCGGGCGACTTCGGCGCGCTCCGCGCCACCGTCGGCGAGATGCGCTTCGCGCCCGGGCTCACCAACATCGTGCCGACGCGCGCG
>DASSQW010000253.1:0-8231 GCA_035702165.1 Candidatus Nanopelagicales bacterium | reverse complement strand
GACGGCCGCCGGTGCCCGTCGTCAGGCCAAGCGCGACAGCCGCTGAGCCGGTTGCAGACCCGGTCGCGGCGCCGGCCTCAGCGCCGGGCGTCCATGCCCTCGGGGCCGCGGGTAGCCTGACCACCACGTCGGGCCGCCCGCGGCCCCGCTAGGTGAGGAGCACCCCGTGCTGCGTTCGGTCCTGCTCTCGGCGTCGCGCAGCGACAAGCTGCGGCAGGTGGCCTCCGATGCCCCGCCCGCGCGAGCCCTGGTCAACCGCTTCGTCGCCGGCGAGACCGCGGCCGATGCCGTGCGCGCCACCGGCGAGCTGGTCGGGTCCGGCCGCCTCGTGACCATCGACCGTCTCGGCGAGGACACCCTCGATCTCGAGCAGGCCCACGCCACCCGCGACGCCTACCTCGAGCTGCTCACGGCGCTCGGCGAGGCCGGTCTCACGGGCAGCGCCGAGGTCTCGGTGAAGCTGTCGGCCGTCGGTCAGGCGCTGCCCGGCGACGGCGAGAAGATCGCGCTCGAGAACGCCCGCGCCATCGCCGAGAGGGCCGGCGCCCTGGGCACCACGGTCACGCTCGACATGGAGGACCACACCACGACCGACTCCACGCTCGGGATCCTGCGCGAGCTGCGCACCGACTTCCCGGGCACCGGTGCCGTCATCCAGGCCTACCTGCGCCGCAGCGAGGGCGACTGCCGCGACCTGGCCACAGAGGGCTCGCGCGTGCGCCTGTGCAAGGGCGCCTACAACGAGCCGGAGGGCGTGGCCTTCCAGGCGCGCGACGAGGTCGACCGCGCCTACGTGCGCTGCATGAAGATCCTCATGCAGGGCGACGGCTACCCGATGCTGGCCACCCACGACCCGCGCCTGGTCGAGATCGGCGGAGCCCTCGCGGTGCGCTCCGACCGTGCGCCGGGCACCTACGAGTTCCAGATGCTGTACGGCGTCCGCACCGACGAGCAGGAGCGGCTCGCCGCCGAGGGCGAGAAGATGCGCGTCTACGTGCCCTACGGCGACGAGTGGTACGGCTATCTCGTGCGACGGCTGGCGGAGCGGCCTGCGAACCTGTCCCTGCTCGCACGCGCGCTCGTCTCGAAGGGCTGACACATGGGTCTCGTCGCCATCTTCGGCGCCGGCGTCATGGGGGAGACGTTGCTCTCCGGGCTGCTGCGCGCCGGCCGCTCGACCGACGACATCGTCATCACCGAGCGCCGCCCCGACCGGGCCGCGGAGCTCAGCGGCAGGTACGGCGTCAAGGTGCTGAGCAACCTCGAGGCGGCCGACCTCGCCGACACCCTCGTGTTCGTCGTCAAGCCGCAGGACATGGGCGCGCTGTGCGACGAGATCGCCGGGCACGTGCAGCGCGACAACCTCGTCGTGTCGCTCGCCGCCGGCATCACGACGGAGTTCCTCGAGTCGCGCCTGCCCGACGGCGTACCCGTCGTGCGGGTGATGGCGAACACGCCCGCGCTGGTCGACCAGGGCATGGCCGCGGTGTCGGGCGGTGCGCACTGCGACGAGCAGCACCTCGTCGAGGCCGAGCAGCTGCTGGCGACGGTCGGCCGTGTGCTGCGCATCGAGGAGAAGCACCTCGACGCCGTGACGGCCGTCAGCGGCAGCGGTCCGGCGTACGTGTTCTACGTCGCCGAGGCGATGATCGAGGCGGGGGTGTTCCTCGGCATGCCCCGCGCGACGGTGACCGAGCTGGTCGCGCAGACGCTCTACGGATCGGCGACGATGCTGCGCGAGACCGGCGAGCACCCGAGCGTCCTGCGCGAGAACGTGACCTCGCCCGGAGGAACGACCGTCGCGGCGCTGCGCGTGCTCGACGACCACAAGGTCCGCGCCGCCTTCATCTCGGCGCTGGAGGCCGCACGCGATCGCAGCCACGATCTGGCGTCGGGACAGTGACGCGCGCGTGAGCGGAGCGGCCTCGGTCGTCTGGGACGACGCGCTCGCGGCGTACGACTTCGGCGCGGGCCACCCGCTCGCGCCGATCCGCGTGCAGCTCGCCATGCATCTCGTGCGCGACCTCGGCCTGCTCGACAACCCCGACGTCACCGTCATCGCGCCCGACGACATCGACGACGACCTGCTCCTGACCGTGCACCACCCCGACTTCGTCGACGCCGTACGCCGTGCCTCGCTTGACCCGTCCGACGTCGACGTCCACCGCGGGCTGGGCACCGACGACGTGCCCACGTTCCGTGGCATGCACGAGGCCTCGCGCGCCGTCGTGGGCGCGACGCTGGCCGCCGTGCGCGCGGTGCACGAGGGCCGTGCGCTGCACGCGGTCAACCTCGCCGGCGGCCTGCACCACGCGATGCCCGGCTCCGCCTCGGGCTTCTGCGTCTACAACGACCTCGCGGTCGGCATCCAGTGGCTGCTCGACCACGGCGTGCAGCGCGTCGCCTACATCGACGTCGACGTCCACCACGGCGACGGCGTGCAGGCCGCGTTCTGGGACGACCCGCGCGTGCTCACCGTGTCGGTGCACGAGTCGGGGCGCGCGCTGTTCCCCGGCACGGGCTTCCCCATGGAGATCGGCGGCCCGGCAGCGGTCGGCACCGCGGTCAACGTCGCGCTCCCGCCCGGAACCGGCGACGACGGATGGCTGCGTGCGTTCGACGGCGTGGTGCCGCAGGTGGTCGAGAGCTTCGCTCCCGAGATCCTCGTGACCCAGCAGGGCTGCGACACCCACCTCGACGATCCCCTCGCCCACCTCACGCTCTCCGTCGACGGCCAGCGCGCGACGTACGCCGCCCTGCACGAGCTCGCCCACCGCGTCGCCGGCGGCCGGTGGGTCGCGACGGGTGGCGGCGGCTACTCCTGGATCGACGTCGTCCCGCGCGCCTGGTCGCACCTCGTCGGCGAGCTGTGCGGCACCCCCGTGCCGCCGGAGACGCCGCTGCCGGAGTCGTGGCGCTCGTTCGTCACCGACCGGCTGCGCGTCCCGACGCCGGCCCTCATGACCGACGGCGCGGTGCCGAAGGTGCGCTCGTGGGAGTCCGGCTACGACCCCGCCGACCCCGTCGACGCCGCGGTGCTCCGCACCCGTGAGGCCGTGTTCCCCTGGCACGGCATGGCTGCCGACCCCTACCACGGCTTCTGATCGTCGACGGGTGATGACCGGACCCTAGAGAGTCCGCTCGTCACGCATCGACGGCGGGGCCGCTCACGTCGGGGCCGCCGACCCCTTCCCCGCTCCCAGCAAGATCGCTAACTTGCTGTTGCCGCGGGGATCCGACGGCGACGAGAGCGGGGGTCCTGCATGCGGGCGTGCGACACCTGCGGTGCTGACCTGCCCGCGGACGCCCGGTTCTGCATGCACTGCGGCGCGGCGACCGTCCCCTCGCCCAGCGCCTGCTCCGGGTGCGGGGATCTGCTCCCCTCCGGAGCCAGGTTCTGCCCGTCCTGCGGCACGCCGGCCGCAGGCGTCGCCACGACCGCCTCGAACGGCCCGGTGGCCGAACGTCGCGTGACCTCGGTGCTGTTCGGCGATCTCGTCGGCTTCACGCCGCTGTCGGAGAGCAAGGACTCCGAGGAGGTCCGCGAGCTCCTCTCGGAGTACTTCCAGCGCTGCCGCGTGATCGTGTCCCGCTACGGCGGTGTGATCGAGAAGTTCATCGGGGACGCCGTCATGGCGGTCTGGGGTGTGCCCGTCGCGCACGAGGACGATGCCGAGCGGGCGGTGCGTGCCGGTATCGAGCTCGTCGGCATGGTGTCGGCGCTCGGTGACGAGGCGGGAGTCCGCGGACTGCGGCAACGGGTCGGGATCGTGACCGGCGAGGTGGCGGTGTCCGTCGGTGCCACGGCCGAAGGGATGGTCGCGGGCGACTCGGTGAACACGGCGTCGCGCGTGCAGTCGGTGGCGGAGCCGGGCCAGGTCTGGGTCGACGAGGCCACCAAGGCGCTCGCGTCGGCTGCGATCTCCTTCGAGGACGTCGGTTCCCACACGCTCAAAGGCAAGGCCGAGCCGCAGCGGCTCTGGCGCGCCGGTGTCGTCGTCGACGCGGTCGGGGGCGGGCAGCGCGTCGACGGGCTGGAGGCGCCGTTCACGGGCCGCGACGCCGACGTACGACTCCTCAAGGACCTCTTCCACGCGACCCAGGAGGCCGGGCGGCCGCGGCTGGTGGTGCTCGACGGCGAGGCCGGTGTCGGCAAGTCGCGGCTGGCCTGGGAGTTCGAGAAGTACGTCGACGGCCTCACGGCCACGACGATGTGGCACCGGGGGCGGTGCCTGTCCTATGGCGACGGCGTCGCGTTCTGGGCGCTGGCCGAGATCATGCGGACCCGCCTCGGTCTCGTGGAGGCCGACACCGGCGACGCCGTCAACCGCGGCCTGGACGACGGGCTGCTGCTCTACGTCGCCGACGCGGCCGAGCGCGAGTGGCTACGACCGCGGCTGGCCCTGCTGCTCGGCGTCGACGGAGGCGGTGGGTTCCCGCGCGAGGAGCTCTTCGCGGCGTGGACGACGTTCCTCGAGCGGCTGGTCAGCGACGAGGCGACCGCCGTGGTCCTGGTGATCGACGACGCCCAGCACGCGGACGACGGTCTTCTCGACTTCATCGACCACCTGCTCGCGACGGCCCACGCCGCGATCTTCGTGCTGGCGCTGGCGCGCCCCGAGCTGCTCGCTCGCCGACCGAGCCTCGGCGGCCGGAAGGCGACCATCGTGCGGCTCGAGCCGCTCGACGATGCGGCGATGGCTGTGCTCGTCGACGGCCTGGTGGCCGACCTCCCTGTCGCGACGCGCTCCGCGCTCGTCGAGCGCGCCGAGGGCATCCCGCTGTTCGCCGTGGAGACGGTGCGAGCGCTGATCGACCGCGACCTCGTCGTCCCGCGCGAGGGGCGCTACGTGCCGGCGGGCGCGGAGGTCGACCTCGACGCGATCGGGGCGCCGGCCACGTTGCAGGCGCTGGTCGCGGCGCGCCTGGACCTGCTGGATCCCGAGGAGCGCCGGGTCGTCGCCGACGCGTCCGTGCTCGGGCTCACCGTGTCCCGCGAGGCGCTGCTCGCACTCGGTACGCCGCCCCAGCGCCTCGACGAGCTGCTCGACTCCCTGCGTCGCCGCGAGATCCTCACGCTCCAGACCGACCAGTTCACGGCCGAGCGGGGCCAGTACCGGTTCGTGCAGTCGGTGGTGCGGCAGGTCGCATACAGCACGCAGTCCCGACGCGACCGCAAGACGCGCCACCTCGCCGCCGCCGATCACCTCGCGCAGCAGACGGACGGCGCCGACGACCTCGCCGTGGTCATCGCCCAGCACCTCCTCGCCGCGCTGGATGCGACGCCGCCGGACTCCGCGGAGCGGGAGGACCTCTCCGCCCGCGCCCGGCACCACCTCGAGCTGGCGGCGGCGCGTGCGACCGAGGTGGGAGCCCCGGGCGAGGCGCTGCGGCTCTACACGACAGCGCTGGAGCACACCCACGAGCCTGAGTCGCGAGCCGGGCTGCATCTCGCGTCGGCCACGGTCGCGATCACGGCGGGCGACTACGCCGCAGGTGCAGCACACGCGACGACCGCGACCGAGGCGTACGACGCGCTCGGGCAGGCGCTGCCTGCGGGGCGCGCCGCCGCCGAGCATGCTCGGGCGCTGTCCTACCTCGGCGACAACGCCGGTGCCATCGAGGTCGCCTCACCGCGGTGGGAGGGGCTGCAGGGGATCGCCGATGCCGAGCCCGTGCTGCTCACCCTCGCCGAGTCGTTGTCGCGCGCGGCCAACCGCCAGGGCGATCGCGACGCGCGCGATCGCTACACGCGCGAGCTGCTGCTGCTCGCCGAGGCGCTCGGTGACCCGGAGGCTCTGGCGACCGCGCAGATCGAGATGGGGATCGCCTACGCGTCCATCGGCGCGCCGGCGACCGCGCGGGCGTCGTACGAGACCGCCGTCGAGATCGCGCGCCAGCACGGCGTACCGACGGCGCTCGCCCGCGCCCTCGCGACGCTCGGCGGGATGCTGAACTCGCGCGAGGTGGGCGTCGCGCTGACGCGGAGCACGGAGGCGACGGAGGTCGCCCGCCGGGCCGGGCTGCGAACCCAGCTCGACCTGGCCACGGGCAACCTGATCATCGGCTCGTGGATCGCCGGGCACCGGCTCGACGGTCTTCGCGGCCGTCTCGCGGAGGCGTTCGAGAGCACCTCGACGCCGGGGATGCTGACGTTGCAGGTGGCCATGGGCGTGTGGGTGGCCGAGGCGATGGGGGAGCCGCTGGACGAGGTGGCGGACGAGCCCGACTCGTCGCCGACCGACGAGGCCCAGACCCGGTCCTGGCGCAACATCGTCCGTGTCGTGCGCGATCTCGATGCCGGTGACGCCGCTGCTGCCGCGCAGCTGGCCGAGTCGACGATCGACCACATGATCGCCGACATGGGGATCGAGGACGACTTCCTGGTGCTCTGGCCCTGGCTTGTGCAGGCGGCACTGGCGGCCGGGGACGTGACCTTGGCCGAACGGCTCCTCCAACCCGTCGACGAATCGCTTCCGGGCCGGGTGTCCGCGGGGGTGGCGGCGATGAGCCACCGGTTGCGGGCGCTCGTCGGGGCGGCCCGAGGGGATGCGCCCGACGACGTCGAGCGGAGCTTCCGGGCCGGCATCGCGGCGCTGGAGGAGTTCGGTGCGCCCGGCTATCGGGCTCGCACGCAGCACGAGCTCGCCGAGTGGCTGCTGCACCAGGGGCGCACGGACGATGCGGCTCCGCTGCTCGCGGCGGCCCGCTCGACCTACGAGGACATGGCCGCCACGGGCTGGATGGCAGCCGTCGATGCCCGGAACCCGTCTCCCGCCTGAGCGGCGAGGGCATCCGTAGCACCTCGCCCAGCCCCCCGCGCCGGCCGTCGATCGTGATCAGCGCGACGGTGCCGGGCCCGTCGCAGGGTCCGCCAGCAGCGCGCCCTCCATGGAGACCCGGGCCCGGAGGGGGAGACCGAACCAGGCGAAGAACGCGGGGTCGACGAAGGCCACCGTGCGTCGTACGCGACCGCGCTCGACGAGGAACAGCTGCACGGAGTGGGCCGTCACGGCGTCCGGACCCCGCTCGGGGTCCGGTGCGTAGCTGGCGATGGCGTCCGCGCCGTTGGCACGCACGCGTGCCACCTGCCAGCCTCCCCCTCGCGCGTCGAACACTCTGCGCATGAAGGCGGCGTAGTCCTCCCGGCCTCTCAGCCAGAGGTTCACCGGTGGCATCTCCAGGATGACGTCGTCCGCGAGGAGCCGGACGAGGGACGCGACGTCGGCCGCCTCGAAGGCCGACACGTAGCGATCGACGGCCGCGCGTTCGCCCGGGTCGGACGGGTCTCGCAGGCGGTCGGGGTCGGCACCCGCACCGCGCAACGTCTCGCGGGCCCGTTGCAGGCTGCTGTTCACCGACGCCACCGTCGTGTTCAGGGCCTCCGCGGTCTCGGCGGCCGAGAGCTGCACGACCTCGCGCAGCAGCAGGGCGGCCCGCTGCCGTGCGGGCAGCAGCTGCAGCGCCGCCACCAGCGCCAGGCGGAGCGTCGCCGCATGGACGGCGATCGCCTCCGGGTCACCGAGCCGCTGGTCGGGGAAGGGTTGCAGCCAGGGCACGTCGAGGCTCGGCGTCAGTGCGGCGTAGGGATCGTCGCCGGCCGGCCCGAGCCCGGTGGGCAGGGGGCGCCTGCCGCGACCGCGCAGATGCGTGAGGCAGGCGTTGGTCGCGATGGCGTGCAACCAGGTGCGCAGGGACGACCGCTGCGCGTCGTAGCGGTCAGCTGCTCTCCACGCGCGCAGCAGGGTCTCCTGCACCAGGTCCTCGGCCTCCTCGAAGGAGCCGAGCATCCGGTAGCAGTGGGCGAGCAGGTCTGCTCGGAACGCCTCGTGCTCGACGTGCAGGTCCGGATCGCGCGCTACCGCCGTCCCGTCCGCCTCCAGCACACGTCGAGCCTAGGCCGCCGACGTCGCAAGATCACCGGCCCGCTGCCGATGAGTCCGGGACGGTCGGCGAGTAGATGCAGTCACGGGCGCGTGCCCGTGGACACCAGGAGGATGTATGGGCAACGTCATCGCCACCCATTTCGTGACGCTGGACGGCGTCGCCTCGGATCCGGACGGGCGCGGGGGCACCGACCACGGAGGCTGGGCCTTCCGGTTCGGCCAGGGCCCGGTGGGCGACGACAAGTTCCGTCTCGGCGACATCCTCGACGAGGGCGTCCAGCTCTACGGCCGACGGACCTGGGAGCACTTCTCCCGGCTCTGGCCGTCACGGGACGGCGACTTCGC
>DASSQW010000252.1:0-4832 GCA_035702165.1 Candidatus Nanopelagicales bacterium | reverse complement strand
GACGTCGGCGAGGAAGGTGACGAGGGCGTCGGCCACCTGGTCGGGCGCCTCGACGGTCAAGAGGTGGCCGGACTCGGTGATGACGACGAGGCGCGCGTCGCGCATCGCGTCGACCATGAGGTCCTGCTCCGCGCACGGGCTCATGCCGTCCTCGACACCCCAGACGACGAGTCCGGGGACGGCGAGCGACGCGAGGTCGGCGAGGGAGTCCGGGCGCGCCGCCATCGCACGCTGCGCCCATGCCACCGCTGCGGGGTCGGCGGCCTCGATCCATGCCTTCACCTGCGCGACGACCTCGGGCCGCTCCTCCTGCGACGTCGTGCCGAGCAGCGTCGGCACCATCGCTCGCGCGAGCGCCTCGGTCGAGTCAGCGGCGAGCACCTGGTCGGCGACCTTGAGCCGGTTGGCGCGCGCCTCCTCGGAGTCGGCGGTCGCCTTGGTGTCGACGAGCGCGACGCCGGCGACGCGCGACGGGTCCTGGCGCACGATCTCCATCGCGACGTAGCCGCCCATCGAGATGCCGGCGAACACGGCGGAGCTCACGCCGAGCCGGTCGAGGATCGACAGCACGTCGCGCGCCATCCACGACAGCGACGGCTCGTCGTCAGGTCCGTCCTCGCCGTACGCCGACTCGCCGAAGCCGCGCAGATCAGGGACGACGACGTCCCACTCGGCGTCGGCAAGCGCGTCGACGACGCCGTCCCACACATGCCGGTCGAACGGGAACGCGTGCAGCAGCACGACGGTGGGGGCCACGAGATCTCCTGGGGAAGAAGGGATGACGCCGAGGCGGGTCAGTGCTACGGCATCGCGGAGAGGCCGCCGTCGACGACGAGCACCTGGCCGGTCATGAACGACGACGCGTCGGACGCGAGGAAGACGGCGGGTTCGGCGATCTCCTCGACGCGGCCCCAGCGCTGCATGGCGACCCGCGAGATGAGCGCCTTGTCGGTGTCCTCGCCCTCGCGCAGGAACTCGGTCAGGTCGGTCTCGATCCAGCCGGGCACGAGCGCGTTCACGCGGATGCCGGCCCACGCCGTCTCCAGCGCGAGCGACTGCGTCAGCGAGATGACGGCCGCCTTGGCCGCGGCGTAGTGGCTCATCATCGGCGCGCCGCGCAGACCGGCCACCGACGCGACGTTGATGACGACCCCGCTCTTGCGCTCGAGCAGGTGCGGCAGCAGTGCCTGCGTGACGTGCACGGTGGAGTCGAGGTTGAGCGCCATCGTCTTCTCCCAGCCGGAGAAGCGCATGCCGGCGAGCGGGCGCGAGAAGGTGTTGCCGCCGGCGTTGTTCACGAGGACGTCGACGTGCCCGAGCTCGTGCACCGCGCGCGCGACCGCAGCCTGCACGGCCTCGATGTCGGTGACGTCGGCCGGCAGGACGACAGCGCGCCGGCCCCTGGCCTCCACCTCTGCGGCGACCTCGGCGAGGGTCGCGGCATCGCGGGAGAGCAGCGCGATGTCGGCGCCGGCGTCGGCGTACGCCAGCGCGATGCCGCGCCCGATGCCGCGGGAGGCACCGGTGACCAGGGCCGTGCGACCCTCCAGACCGAAGCTGCTCACAGGTCGTTCCACCTCTCCATCGGTCCGTCGTACTCGTCGGGCAGCGGCCCCGCTCCGAGCCGCTCGCTGATCGCGCCGAGGACGATCCTGACGTACTTCTCCCCCACCCACAGGTGCTTGGCGCCCTCGATGCCGACGACCTCGGCCTGCGGCACGCGCGCGAACCGCTCGCGCGCCTCGTCGGGTCGCAGGTAGTCGTCGAGCTCGGGCACCAGGCAGGTCAGCGGCCGGCCCCACGCCGCCCAGCGGTCGAGGTCGGCGTCGGTCGAGAAGCGCAGCGGCGGCGAGATGAGCACCGCGCCCTCGACCGGGTCGATCGCGCCGTGCTTGAGCACGACGTCGGTACCGAAGGACCACCCCACCAGCCACGGGTGCGGGAGGCCGAGCTCGTCGGCGTCGGCGACCGCGGCGCGGAGGTCGAAGCCCTCGCCCTCGCCGGCGTCGAACGCGCCCTCGCTCGTGCCGGCGGCGCTCGACGTACCGCGGGTGTTGAAGCGCAGCACCGCGATGCCGGCCAGCGCGGGCAGGCGCCACGCGGCCTTGCGGTAGAGGTGGCTGTCCATCATGCCGCCGTGGGTCGGCAGCGGGTGCAGGCAGATCATCGTGGCGACCGGTGCGCGGTCGAGCGGCGTCGCGAGCTCGCCCACGAGGCGCAGGCCGTCGTCGGTGCGGATCGTGATCGGGTCGCGCCGCGCGGGCAGCACGGAGTTCGCGACGATCTCGGCCACGCGGCGCCCCTCTCCTGACAGGCGTCCAGTCTGGCCGACGGCGTCAATGCCGCGGGGACCGGCCCCGCTGCGCGGCCGGGCCACGGCGGCCGCGCGCGTTCCAGCACGGCGTGTGCCAGTGCCTGCGGTCGTCCTCGCCCGCGCTCCGGTCGGCGGGCCACGCCACGACGTGCGGAGTGCCGGGACGGATCTCCTGGTCGCACCCCGGGCAGCGGTAGGTCTTCGTCGCGCTCGCACCCGGGAGCCGGCGGACGACCCAGTCGCCGTCGGCGTGCTCCTCGACGTCCTGGTGCGCGCCCCCGGGCTGGCGCGGCTCGGGATCCTGCGCGCGCCGGTTACGACGCGCCACGGTCAGGCGTCGTACGCGCGGAAGCCGCGCCCGACCTTCGTGCCGAGATAGCCGGCGGTGACGAGGTGCTCGAGGCGAGGGGCCGGCGCGAATCCGGGCTCGCGGAACTCGAGGTAGAGCGTGCGCTGGATGGCGAGCGACACATCGAGCCCGACGACGTCGAGCAGCTCGAAGGGGCCCATCGGGTAGCCGCAGCCGGTCTTCATCGCGGTGTCGATGTCGTCGGCCGTCGCGTAGTTGGCCTCGAGCATCTTCACGGCGTCGTTGAGGTAGGGGAAGAGCAACGCGTTCACGATGAAGCCGGCGCGGTCGCCGCAGGTGACCGGGTGCTTGCCCAGGCGCGTGCAGAGCTCGACCGCCGTGGTGACGACGTCGTCCGCGGTGGCCACGGTCGACACGACCTCGACGAGCTTCATGATCTGCGCCGGGTTGAAGAAGTGCAGGCCGACGACGTCCTGCGGGAACCTCGTGGCAGCCGCGAGATCGACGACCGGCAGGCTCGACGTGGTGGTCGCGAGGATCGCGCCGGGCTTGCAGATCTCGTCGAGCGCCTCGAACAGGACGGTCTTCACGGCGAGGTCCTCGACGACCGCCTCGACCACGAGGTCGACGTCGGCGAGGTCGTCGAGCCTGGTCGTGCCCGACACGCAGGCCAGCGCTGCGTCGCGGGCGGACTGCTCGAGCTTGCCGCGCGCGACCGCCTTGTCGAGCGACCGCTCGAGGTTGGCCCGCACCTTCGCGACCTTGTCCTCGCTGCGGGCGACGTAGACCGTCTCGATGCCTGCCTTCGCGAAGACCTCGACGATGCCGGTGGCCATGGTGCCCGAGCCGACGACGCCGACCTTGTCGACCGGCCGGGTGGGACCCGACGTGCCGTCGACGGACGGGGTGAGCGCGTCGTCGACGACGACCGGGGAGTTCGGCGCCTCGTAGGTGTAGAAGCCGCGCCCCGACTTACGGCCGCGCAGCCCGGCGGTGACCATCTGCTTGAGCACCGGCGACGGCGCGTGCAGGCGGTCGCGGCCCTGCTTGTACATCGTGTCGAGGATCTCGTACGCCGTGTCGAGACCGATGAGGTCGAGCAGCGCCAGCGGACCCATCGGCAGGCCGCAGCCGAGCTTCATCGCGGCGTCGATGTCCTCGCGGGTGGCGTACTTCGTCTCGAACATGTTGGCCGCGTGGTTGAGGTAGCCGAAGAGCAGCGCGTTGGCGATGAAGCCGGCCTTGTCGCCCACCACGACGGGCAGCTTGTCGAGCGAACGCGCGACCGTCTCCACGTCGGCGACGACGTCGTCGGCCGTCACGACCGTCTTCACGACCTCGACGAACTTCAGCACCGGGGCCGGGTTGAAGAAGTGCATGCCGACGACCTGCGACGGGCGCTGCGTCGCCACCGCGATGTCGGTGACGGACAGGGACGACGTGTTCGTCGCGAGGATGGTGTCGGGGCCGACCGTCTTGTCGAGCTGCTCGAAGATGATGCGCTTGAGGTCGAGCCGCTCGGGCACCGCCTCGATGACCAGGTCGCGGTCGGCGAGGTCGTCGAAGCTCACGGTCAGGCGGATCCGGTCGAGGATCGCCTGGCGGTCCTCCTCGGTCGCCTTGCCGCGCGTGACCGCGCGCATCGTGGACTTCTCGACGTGGCCGCGGCCCCTCTCGACCGCCGCCTCGTCGGCGTCGAGCCCGACGACGTCGTAGCCGCTGCGGGCGAAGACCTCGACGATGCCGGCACCCATGGTGCCGAGGCCGACGACGCCGATCCGGGTGATCTCGCGCGACATGGGACGCTCCTCGTGGCTGCTGCCGACGCCGAGCTCGGGGCGTCGGGGACGGCTCCCATCCTCCCACCCCGCGCGCGTGCTCCGGACCACGCCCCCGGTGCCGTCCGTCTCACCGGACCGACCGGGGCGCAACCGGTTACGGCGGGTCCGGGCAGCCGGACGGGGGCCGCCGGGCGGCGCCGGGGAGCAGCCGCGCTACGGTCGCCGGGTGCGTCGCGTCATCGCCACGTGCTCCGTCGACTACGACGGCCGCCTGACCGCCCACCTGCCCAGCGCCACCCGGCTGCTGCTGGTCAAGGCCGACGGCTCGGTGCTCGTCCACTCCGACGGCGGCTCCTACAAGCCGCTGAACTGGATGAGCCCCCCGTGCACGCTGACGACGTCGGTCGACGAGACCGGCGCCGGCACC
>DASSQW010000251.1:0-11818 GCA_035702165.1 Candidatus Nanopelagicales bacterium | reverse complement strand
CTTCGTCTCCCACGACGGTCTCCTCTACGGCGACCTCACCGGTCGGCAGAACCTGCTCTTCCACGGCCGCCTGTTCGGCGTGACCGACCCCGAGGCACGCATCGAGGAGCTCGCCGACGCCCTCGACCTGCACAAGGTCCTCGACCGCCCGGCATCGGTCCTGTCCCGCGGCAACAAGCAGCGCCTCACCCTGGCCCGCGCCCTCATGCACGGTCCCGAGGTGCTCTTCCTCGACGAGCCGTTCACCGGGCTGGACGAGGCCTCCTCGGCCCGCCTGGTCGCGCTGCTGCGCCGGCTGCACGCCGACGGCTGCACCATCGTGATGACGGTGCACGAGGCCGCGCGCGCAGCCGAGGGCGCCACCCGCCTGGTGGT
This sequence comes from Candidatus Nanopelagicales bacterium, assembly GCA_035702165.1. GTDB lineage: Bacteria > Actinomycetota > Actinomycetes > S36-B12 > CAIYMF01 > Longivirga. The sequence goes on along the minus strand of DASSQW010000251.1, from coordinate 11,443 downwards.
GATCGGCGAGGGCGGCATCGCGGTCGACGAGCCGATCGAGACCAGCTCCGAGTCCGCCACCGTCGCGGCCGTCGAGCACGCACTCGTGGGCGCGGGCGCCAGCACCCGCGGCGGCGCCCCGGCGTACCTCCCCGCCGCGCCGGTCGAGGCCGATCCCGCCATCCCGCTCCTGCCCCGGCCCGCGCTCGTGACGCCTCCCGCGCGGATGCGCGCCGCCTGGCTGATCGCGCTCAAGGACCTGCGCGTGGAGATGCGCAGCCGCGACGCGCTCACCTCGGCCGCGCTGTTCGCCGTCACGGTGCTCATCACCGCCAGCTTCACGGCCATCCCGGGCTCCAACGGCCAGGCGATCTCCACCGGCATCCTGTGGATCAGCATCCTGTTCGCCGTGCTGCTCGGGGTGGGGCGCTCGATGACGCGCGAGTCCAACGACCGCGCGATGGAGGGGCTGCTCCTCTCGCCCGCGCCGCGCGAGTCGATCTTCATCGGCAAGCTCGTGTCGGGCCTGGCGATGATGGCCGCGATCGAGGTCTTCGTCGTCCCCATGTTCCTGGTCCTCGCCACCAGCGAGGCCACGGAGAGCACCCTCGACCTGCCCGCCCTCGTGGCCGTCGTCCTGCTGGCGACGCTCGGGCTCGTCGTGATCGCCACCTTGTTCTCCGGCATCGCGGTCGGCAGCCGCCTCGGCGAGTCGCTGCTGCCGCTCATCGTGATGCCGGTCGCGATCCCCCTGATGATCGCGGCGGTCGAGACCACGCGCAGGGCGCTCGGCGGCGACGCCGGCGGCAGCGTGGACATGTTCCAGTGGTTCGCCCTCCTCGCCGGCTTCGACGCCGTCGTGGGACTCGCGGCGATCGCCACGTTCTCGTTCGTAGTGGAGGACCAATGAGCATCACCAGCAAGCTCACCACGGCTGGACGGGACGTCGCGGTCTCGACCGTCTCGGGCACGGGCTACCGGCCGGGGCAGCGCCCCAGCAAGCTCGCCATCGCCACCCTCGGCATGCTGTTCGTCTTCGCCTACGGCGCGTTCATCTACGCGCCCGAGGACCAGATGCAGGGCGCGATGCAGCGCATCTTCTACATCCACGTCCCGTCCGCCTGGATCTGCTTCCTCGCCTTCGGCGTGACGTTCGCGTCGAGCATCTACTACCTGGCCCGCCGCGACATGCGGGCCGACGCGCTGGCCGCCGCGTCCGCCCAGATCGGCACGCTCTTCACCACCGTCGTCCTGGTCACCGGGATGATGTGGGGCCACGCGATCTGGGGCGTGTACTGGACCTGGGAGCCGCGCCTCACGTCGTTCCTCGTGCTGTGGCTGCTCTACCTGGCCTACAACGCGGTCCGCGCGTACGTGCCCGACCCGTCGCGCCGCGCCCGCTTCTCCGCGGTCATCGGCATCGTCGCCTTCGTCGACGTCCCGATCATCTATCTGTCGGTCAACTGGTGGCGGACGCTGCACCCGCAGCAGGTCATCATCACCGGCGACGGTCCGCACATGCCGGCTGCCATGGTCCTCGCGCTCATGGTCGGCCTCGCCACGTTCACGATGGTCTACGCCTACCTCGTCCGCCTGCGCCTGCAGGTGACCGCGATGGCGTCGGAGCTCGAGGAGATCGAGTCATGATCGACAACAGCATCAACCTCGTCATCGGCTACGGGCTCGCCGTCGTCCTCTACGGCGGACTGACCGTCCACCTGCTGCTCCGCCGCAAGGCGCTCGCCGCCGCGCTCGCCGAGCACACGGACCACAAGGCTGCGTGATCGGTCATGGCACAGCTCGGCACGTTCGCCATCGCACTGGCGCTGGCGTCCGCTCTGTGGGGCGTCGTCGCCTCGCTGGTGGGGGCCTACCGCCACCGCGACGACTTCGTCCGCAGCGCGGAGGGCGCCGTCTTCGCGACCGCACTGGCGACCACCGTCGCCGCGGTCTCGCTCCTCGCGGCGCTCGTGACGTCGGACTTCTCGATGGAGTACGTCGCCGAGTACACGAGCAAGGCGCTCGACCTGCCGTACAAGATGGCCGCGATGTGGGCCGGCCAGGGCGGCTCGCTCCTGCTCTGGACGTGGATCTCCGCGATCCTCGCCGTGATCATCGTGGTCCAGAACCGGCGCAAGGGCTGGGGGATCGCACCGTTCGCCGTCACGACGTTCAGCGTCGTCACCGGCCTGTTCGCCGCGCTCGTCACCCTGGTCGAGAGCCCGTTCACCACGCTGCCGGCGCCGGTCGCCGACGGACAGGGCCTCAACCCGCTGCTGCAGAACCCGCTGCAGATCATCCACCCGCTCTCGCTCTACGGCGGCTACATCCTCTACACGGTGCCCTTCGCGCTCACCATCTCCGCGCTCGTCGCGGGCCCCGACAAGGGCCCGTGGCTCAAGGTCGCCACCCGGTGGAACGCGTACTCGTGGATCGCCCTCACGGCCGGCATCGTGCTCGGCGCGCGCTGGGCCTACGTCGAGCTCGGATGGGGCGGCTACTGGGGCTGGGACCCGGTCGAGAACGCCTCGCTGCTGCCCTGGCTCACCGGCACCGCGCTGCTCCACACCGGGCTGACCCACTGGAGGACCGGTCGGCTGCGCCTGCTCGGATTCGTCATGGTCGTGACGACTTTCCTGCTCTGCCTGTTCGGCACCTTCCTGACCCGGTCCGGCGTCATCTCCTCGGTGCACGCGTTCGGCGAGTCCGGCCTCGGCCCGATCATGGGCGGCGCGATCTTCGCGATCCTGCTCGTGAGCGGCGGCCTGATCATCTGGCGCCTGCCGATGCTGCGCGCGCCGCGCGCCGACGGCCGCGCCCACGGCTGGGTCGGTCAGCGCGCCCTCGCGGTGCTGCTCGTCGCGATCACGGTCGCGGTGCTCTGGGGCACGATGTTCCCGCTGTTCCTGCGCGTGCTGCAGGACCAGGAGATCTCGGTGACACCGGGGTTCTTCCGCCTGGTGTGCACGCCGCTCGGCATCGCGGTCCTCGCGATCTTCGCGGTGTCGCCGCTGCTGCCCGACCAGACGGTCGGCGACCGCCGCACGACGCTCGCGATCCGCGGTGTCGCCTTCGTCGCGCTGTTCGTCGCCGTCTGGGCGATGACCGGCTGGGAGGCCTGGGGCGTCGCGCTCGTCATGGCCACCGCCGTCCTCGCGATGGTCACGGTGGTGCGCAAGCTCTGGATCCGCGTGCACGCGGCGTGGACCGAGACCACCGACGGACGCCTGCTCGCCGCGCTGCGCGCCAGCGGACCCTACGTGGGCCACGTCGGCCTGATCGTGCTGCTCGCCGCGGTCACCCTCAACGCCAGCCTCCAGCAGGAGAACCGCGTCACGGTGAACGTCGGCCAGGCGAGCGCGAGCTCCGGCCAGAACATCCGGCTCGTGGGGCTGAACGTCGACCAGCAGGCCGACCGCAACTCCTTCATCGCGACGGTCGACGTCCTCGACGGCGGCGGTCGCACGATCGAGCAGATGCAGACTCGGATGGACTCCTTCCAGGACGGGCAGACGCACGCGAACGTCGGCATCCTCACCGGCTGGCGCCAGGACGTGTACGTGGTGCTCGACGAGGCCGACCTGTCGAAGAACGTCGCGACGCTCACGATCTTCAACAACCCCACCGTCGTCTGGATCTGGCTCGGCGGACTGCTCCTCGCGCTCGGCGGCGTCCTGTTCGCCCTGCCTCGACGGCGTACCGCTCCGCCGCTGCCCACCGACGGTGCGCTCGATCAGCACCTCGAGACCGTGGAGGCCTGACATGTTCGTCTACCTCGGTGCGGCGCTGCTGCTCCTCGTAGTGATGGCGTGGTTCGTCCTCGCGCCGTTCCTCGTGCCCGCGACCGCCACTCGTGCCGCCGCCCGGCCGCCCGTCGTGACGCCACCGCGCTCGGTCGCGCGCACCTCCCCCGCCCCGGCAGTCGCCGCGGCGATGCCGGCAGCACCCGCCGGGACCACGACGACGGTCCCCGCCGACGACGACCTGCACGCGCGGGTCGAGGCGGCGATCGCCGCGCGGAAGGCGGCCATGGTGCGACACTCCTGCGACGGGTGCGGAGCATCCATCGACCCGGACGACGCGTTCTGCCGCGCGTGCGGGACGCGCGTCTGAAGGGATCGATCGTGCGAGCACCCGGCACCGGCCCCGCCGCCAGGACCCTGCTGGCGCTCGCCGGTGCCGTCGTGCTCGGGCTCGGCACCGCGACCGCGAGCAGCGCGGCGCCTCTGGTCCCGGCCGCCTCGGCCTCGCCGTCGGGGACCTCGACCGTGCGCGGCGTCCTCCTGCTCGGTACGCCGGGCACCCCGGTCGCCGGGGCGAAGGTCACGCTGCACGGTGCCGCGACCGGTGCCGACCCGCTGACCCTGAACGCGACCACGGACGCCAAGGGCCGCTTCGTGTTCGGCGGCCTCGCCGGCGGCGACGCCTGGAGCTACACGGTCACGACCGACCGCGGCAGCACGCAGTTCTCGACCGACGCTCTGGCGGTCAAGGCCGGCGAGACGGCCACCACCACGCTCGCGACGTACGACGTCACGACCGACCCCGCCGCGGTGAGCCGCTCGGAGTGGCTGGTGTGGCTCGACGTCGAAGGCTCCAGCCTCGCGGTGCAGCAGGACCTCGCCATCGTCAACAGCGGCTCGACCGCCTACACCGGGACGACGCCGGTGCCCGACGCCCCGGACGGCGGCAAGGCCGCCGTGACGCTGCCGGTCGCGACAGGAGCGACGTCGCTGTCCTACCTCGGGGCCTTCGAGGTCTGCTGCGACGCGATCAGCGGCACCACGTGGGAGCACACGCGGCCGGTGCCGCCCGGCACGTCGACCGGCACCCTGCGCTACGAGGCTCCGTCGACCTCGACGCTCACCTTCCCGGTGACCACGCAGACCCAGGCCTTCACGCTGCTCGTGCCGAGCGGCACGCAGGTGTCGTCGGACCGGCTCGCGGCGTCGGGCACGCAGACCGACCGCGGCACCACCTACCAGGTCCTCAAGGGCGGCCCGTTCACGGCCGGTACGACGATCACGGTCACCCTCGGCGCCGACGCGGCCGGCGGCTCGAGCAGCAGCAGCCTGCCGCTCGTGGCCGGCGGCGTGGTGCTGCTCCTCGCGGTCGCGGCGGTGGCCTGGTGGCTGCTGCGCCGTCGGCGTACGCCGACGGTCGTGACGCCGCCCACGACGGGGTCGGCGAAGGCCGCTGGCGCGAAGCCGGGTGCCGCGAAGGCGGGCGCTGCGAAGGCCGGCGCGAAGGCCAGCAGCGCGAAGAACGGTGCCGCGAAGGCCGGCGCCACGCAGGCCGGCAGCGCGAAGGCTGGCGCGACGCAGGCCGGCCGCGCGAAGGCTGGCACGACGCAGGCCGGCAGGTCCGCACCGACGTCCGGTGCCGAGGGTGGTACGAAGGCTGCCGCGCGCGCGGCCGCTCCGCCGGGGGAGGCGACGAGGGCGACGGCTCCGGAGGCTGCCGCTGCGCCGACCGCCGCGGTCGCTGCGACCGCGGCGCGCCCCGCCGACGGGCCCGACGTGCTGGCCGACGAGCTGGCGATGCTCGACCTCGCGCACGAGAGCGGCGCCCTCCCCGACGAGGAGTCCTACCAGCGGGTGCGGTCCTCGCTCGTCGAGCGCCTGGTGGCCGCACTGGGCGAGGACCCCGACGCCCTCTCGCGGTGAGCGCCGCCGCCGTACGGCCGGGACCGTCGCGGGGTGCTGAGCGCGGCCTCGGGGCCGCGCTGAGCACCCACCGACCCACCGCACACGTCGAGAGGTACGGCGCGTGACCGCGATGGCCCGTACGGACCAGCACCCCCGACGGCCGCTCACCGTCGGCGCAGCACGGTCGGACGGCTAGGACGGACCCTCGATCTCCTTGACCATTTCTTGGACGACCGTGGGACAGGACCCGGCGCGGCCCGCCGTTTGATCGGTACACGAGGCCGCCAGCACGGCGGCCCACCGCAGTCCTGGAGAACCCCTCATGAAGCTCACCCTCGTCGTCCCGCTGGCCGCCGCCGGTCTGTTCATGGGCGCCACCGCCGCCTTCGCCTCGGTCAGCCTCGCGTCGTCCACCTCGAGCGACGACCCGTTCACGCTGCCGAGCGCCTCCAGCACCTCCTCGAGCGCGACCGCGGACCCGGGCACCCCGACCGCCACTCCGTCCGACGACGTGTCGGAGGAGGCGTCCGACGACGCCTCCGAGAGCGCCACCCCGGTCGCGTCGACGTCGGCCCCGGCACCCGCCCCCACCCCCTCCGCCTCGCGCTCCGACGACGACGCGGACGACGCCACCGAGGACGCGAACGACGACAAGGGCGGCAGCACCAGCGGGTCCGACGACGGCGCCTCGCACGACGCCAACGACGACAACGGCGGCCAGAGCGGCTCCGGCGGTTCGGGCGGCCACGGCTCCGACGACGGCGGCTCCGGTCACGGCGGCAGCGGCTCCGACGACTGACCCCCTCCCCCAGCACCACCCCACCCGGAAGGCCCCCTGCACCCCCTCTGCAGGGGGCCTTCCCACGTGCTGGCACGACGCGGGGCCACAGATCGGGTCAGGTGCCGTGCGCGGCGGCGACGATCATGGGATAACTCCCCTGTGAAGCACGCCGCCCCCGAGCCCGAGCGCCGCTGGTTCGGCCTGCGCCGCGCGAAGGAACCGGTGGTCGACCTGCGCGAGCCCGAGGCCGAGACGGTCGTGATCGCCGACGACGCCGCGAGCGTCGTCGCCCGGATGGCGCGCCTGCGCGACGCCGGCCTGATCACGGCGGCCGAGTACGAGCACGAGCGCCGGCGGATCCTCGGCTCCGAGAACGGCATCTCCTGACGCACCCACGCACGACGAAGGCCCGCCCCGAGGGGCGGGCCTTCGTGACGTGCGGGGTCAGGCGGCGGGGCCGTGGCCCTCGAGGTGCGGCTGCGCCGGCACCGGCATCTTGAGGACGTTCTCGTTGGGGATCTCGGCCTCGACGTCGTCGGCGCCGATGCTGTGCGTCATCGCGTAGATGATGAGGCTGCCGGCGATGAGGACCATGATCCCGACGCCGATCCAGCCCAGCGCGCCGGGAAGCTGGGTGACCTTGAAGATCCCGAAGGCCAGCACGATGGTGGTCGGCAGGGTCACGACCCAGGCCAGGACCATCTCGCCGACGACCTTGAGGTTGATGCCCATCCCGGACGCGACGCCCGCGCCCGCGACCGACGACGCGGCGGCGTGCGTGGTGGAGATCGGGACGCCGAGGCCGGTCGCGCCGAAGATCGACGTGACCGCACCGATGTTGGCGGCGACGCCCGACGACGCGTGCAGCGTCGTGATCTTCAGGCCCATCGTCTCGATGATCTTCCAGCCGCCCCAGACCGTTCCGAGCGCGATCGCGGTGTACGCCGAGAACTCCACCCAGGTGGGTACGGCGATGTTGCCGTCTCCGCCGACGGCGAGGTGGCCGGTGCCCACGAGCAGCGCGGCGATGACGCCCATCGTCTTCTGCGCGTCGTTGGCACCGTGGCCGAAGGAGACGGCACCGGCCGAGACCAGCTGCAACCACTTGAACTGCTTGGCGTTGTCGTCGAGCTTGAAGACGTTGCGCAACGCGGCGACGAGGAACATCGCCAGGAAGGCGATGCCGAACGCGATGAGCGGCGAGGCGACGATCGCGATGACGGTCTTCTGGACGCTGGGCCAGCTGATGGCGTCGATGCCGCCGGCCGCGAGTCCGGCGCCGACGAGGCCGCCGATGAGCGCGTGGCTCGACGAGGACGGCATGCCCACCCACCACGTGGCGTAGTTCCACACGATGGCCGCGAACAGCGCGGCGAAGATGACGGCCACCCCGGTGACCCCCGGCTTCACCGTCTTGGCGACGGTGTTGGCGACGGCCGTCCCGACGATGAACACGGCGGCGAAGTTGAAGAAGGCCGAGAACCACACGGCCCACTTGGCCGGCAGAGCGCGGGTCGCGACCACGGTGGAGACCGAGTTCGCGGCGTCGTGGAAGCCGTTGGTGAAATCGAACAGGAGGGCCAGAGCGATCACGGCCACCACGGCGGCCAGGGTCAGGTCCACGGTGCTCCCCAGGCGGTGGAGCGGCGTCGTACCGCTCCGTTCAGGGCCATTGAGAGGCACGCGCGAGGGCCTGTCCACCGCGTGGAGTGAACTACGGGTGAAGGGGCGGTGAACGAGCCCCGGGTGGGGGCCGGGCGCAGGTTCCGAGCCGAATCCTGGGTGAGGATGACCTCACCTGCCCGCTCCGCGGGATCCGTCCCACGCCTGCTCGGCGAGCCCCGGGCACAGCGTGCCCGGACCCGGCGAGACCCCTCCCCGATCGGGGGAGGGGCCTCGCGCGCGACGGGAGGAGACCCCGTCAGGAGATGCCGAACAGCTGGGTGATCGGGTCGTAGGCGAAGTAGACGACGAAGGCCACCGACACCACCCACAGCAGGGGCGGCACCTCCCGCGCCTTGCCGTTGACCGCCTTGATCACGCAGAAGGTGATGAAGCCGGCGCCGATGCCGTTGGTGATCGAGTAGGTGAACGGCATGAGGACCATCGTGAGGAAGGCCGGGATGCCGATCTCGTAGTCGGTGAAGTCGATGTGCCGGATCTGGGTCATCATCAGGAAGCCGACGATGATGAGGGCCGGGGTCGCAGCCTCGTGCGGGACGATCGTGACGAGCGGCGTGAAGAACATCGCGACGAGGAACAGCGCGCCGGTGGCCACCGACGCGACGCCGGTGCGCGCGCCGTCGCCGATGCCCGACGCCGACTCGATGTAGGACGTGTTGCTCGAGGTGCCCGCGACGCCACCGGCGATCGCGCCGACCGAGTCGACGACCAGGATCCCCTCGAAGTGCGGCACCTCGCCGTCCTCGTCGATGATCTCGCCCTCGTTGGCCAGGCCGAACACCGTGCCCATCGTGTCGAAGAAGTCGCTGAGCATCAGCGAGAAGACCGCGAGCGCCGCGGCCACGACGCCGATCGCCGAGAATCCGCCGAACAGGCTGACGTGTCCGATGGTGTCGAAGCTCGGCGTACCGACGATGCTGTCCGGGAGCTTGGGGACGTTGAGGCTCCAGCCGTTCTCGTTCGCGACCTTGCCGTCGGCGCCGATGCGCGGGCCGACCTTCGCGATCGCCTCGATGATGACGGCGAGGACGGTCGTCGACACGATGCCGATGAGGATGGCGCCGCGCACCTTCTTGGCGACCAGCACCGCGGTGAGCAGCAGGCCGAACACGAACGTGAACGCCGGCCAGCCGCGAAGCGCGCCGTTCGTGCCGAAGGTGATGAGCGGGACGCCGGATCGCGTGATGCCGGCGTCGACGAAGCCGATGATCGTGATGAACAGACCGATGCCGACGCCGATCGCGTACTTGAGCTGCTCGGGTACGGCGTGGAAGACCGCCTCCCGGAACCCGGTCACGACCAGGATCAGGATCAGGACGCCCTCGAGCACGATGAGGCCCATCGCGTCGGCCCAGCTCATCTGCGGGGCCAGGCTGAACGCCACGACGCCGTTGATGCCGAGGCCCGCGGCCATCGCGACGGGGAAGCGGCCGAAGACGCCCATCGCGATCGTCATGAGACCCGCGACGAGCGCGGTGGCCGCGCTGACCGCGGCGATCGACGCGACGACGTTGTCGCCGCCGATGAACTGGCCCGCGTGGTCCTTCGCCGTGCCGATGATCAGCGGGTTGAGGATCACGATGTAGGCCATCGTGAAGAACGTGACGAGACCACCGCGGATCTCGCGTCCGTTGGTGCTCCCGCGCTGGGAGACGTGGAACCAGCGGTCCCACGTCGACTGCGGCGGGGCTGGGCTCTCGACGGCCATGGATGTCCTTCCGAGGACGACAGGGGACCCGGGCTCCGCGCCCGGACAGCGACGAAGAGTAGTGGTCCGCCTACGCCGAGGTCGAGAGGTTGGCGCAGATAGGGAGCGCCGATTTCCCGTGCTGCGCAACGGCTTTGCGATGGCGGGCGATCTCGCCGCAACGACGACGAGGCCCCTCCGAGTATGAGTCGGAGGGGCCTCGCGAGGGCCGTCGGCACGCCCCCGGGAGACCCGGGAGCGGGCTCGACCCGCGGGTGTCACCGCGGCCGTCGTTCGGTTCCGGCGAACCGGTCCCGCCCGAGCGGATGGCCTGCCCTGCCGGTCCTGACGTCCCGCTGCGCTGACACCCGCAGCCTCCGGGGTCTCCCCCTCGGGATGGTCCGCCGTTCTCCGGTCGGGCTGCCGATCACCTCGGTGCGTCTCCCCGGGTCGCCCCGGTTCCTCGCCCCGCCGTGCTCGGCGTGGGGCAAGTTCTAGTCGTGTTCATCGCCGCGCCACAAGGGGTTCTCGCGACGAGTTTTCGTGCACAGCACCACGCACAACCTCGTCCACAACCCGGCGTGCTCAGCTCCCGGTTCCTCCACACCCATGTGGACAGAACTCGTGGACAATCGTTCGGCAACGGCGCCCCGCGCGGACTCGGACGCAGTGCCAGGTCCCCCGTCCACCGCGCGCGCCCTGCGACGACGCGAGGGCACCGGCCGCACCACCGCGGGCTGCGGCCGCCGGTCAGGCGGCGAGCGCGGTGGGCTCGAGGTCGGCCAGCAGGTCGACGACGACGTCGATCACCTCGGGCTCGGCGCCCATCGCCATGTGCGTCGCCGACACCTCGATCGGCACGGCCTGCGGATCGAGGCACGCCCGCCAGTCGACGACGCCGTCGTCCATCGAGAACACCGAGGTGTAGGCGATCCCGTCCGGCACGTCGGCGGACAGCAGGTCGCGCATCTCGTGCGCGCAGTCGCCCGACAGGCAGTCCTCGCCGAGCAGCCCGGGGACGCCGATCGACGACAGGCGCGTGATGAGCTGCAGCTGGAGCGCCAACGTGGCATTGACGGCGAGCGGGTCGGTGTTCGGCGTACCGAGCGTGATGAGCGCCGCCACCAGGTCGGGCCGGCGGACGGTCGCGATCTTGCCGAGCGTGCCGCCGCGGCTCCAGCCGACCAGCGCGACCTTGCGACCGGTGCGCTCGGCAGCCTCCTCGAGGCGGCGCTCGACGGCGTCGGCGAGCACGCGGGTGCACCCGATGTTGGGCGCGATGCCCGAGCGCGAGGTCCAGTGGCCCTGCGCGCGCAGAGCCTCGGCCATCGGCGCGAGCGCGAAGTCGCCGGAGAAGAAGCCGGGCACCAGCAGCACCGGCACCTTGGCCGGATCGGGCTCGGTGCTCGTGCGCTGGTGAGGCAGCAGCCGGCCCGCGACCTTGAGCACCGACAGGTTCTCGCGCACAGCCGTGATCACCGGCGGGTGGAAGCCCGCCGGGTGCATCAGCAGGTCGCCGAGCTCCTCGAGCGACCGCGCCACAGGGCCGGCCATGGGCCCAGTGTGCGGGACACCGCCCGATGCCGCACCGCGTCGCCGCCCACCGAGACCACCTCGTCATCTCGGGCCGCCGTGCTCACCGGCCCTGGCGCTCGCGTCGATGCG
>DASSQW010000250.1:0-3231 GCA_035702165.1 Candidatus Nanopelagicales bacterium | reverse complement strand
TTCTCGGTGCTCCGCCGCGGCCTGCGCCGTCGCGGCTTCGGCCGGATCGTCACGGTGAACTACTCCAGCCTCACCGGTGACATCCGCGCCCTCGCGCACCGCCTCGCAGCCGTCGTCGAGCAGGTCACCGAGGAGACCGGCTACGAGCGGGTCCACATCGTCGGTCACTCGATGGGCGGCCTCATCGCGCGCTACTACGTCCAGCGCCTCGACGGCGACGCCCGCGTGCACACCCTCGTCACCCTCGGTACGCCGCACCGGGGCACCGCCCTCGCGTACACGCTGCCCCACCCGCTCGTGCGCCAGCTGCGCCCGGGCAGCGACGTCGTCCGCGAGCTCGAGTCGCCGGCGCCCGGCTGCCGGACCCGGATGGTCGCCGTGTGGAGCGACCTCGACCAGCTGATCTCCCCCAAGCAGTCGGCCAGGATCGAGCACCCCGACCTGCAGGCCCGGAACGTCTTCTTCCGCGGCATCGGTCACATGTCGCTCCCGGTCGACGGCCGGGTGGTGCACGAGATCTGCACCACGCTCGCGCACCTCGACACCGAGGGCCACACGCTGGCCGCCGGGGCCACCTCGATCGCGAGCAGCACCGGCCGCACACCCTCTCGTCCGGCTCCCGATCCGGTCGACCGACTGGCGCGAGGCCGCTCCCGTCGGTGAGGATCAGGCCCCATGACCTCGGGGCCGCAGCACCGCCGCGCGCGCGAGCTGGCGATCTCGCTGGCCGTCGCGGGTGCCGCCATCGGCGTCATCGCCCTCACCGGCACCTCCCAGGGCCTCGCGGTGGCCAGCAGCGGGCCGTTCTCGCCCGACGTCCGCTCGGAGGCCGCGGCGCTCGCCGCGCCGATCCCCTCGCAGGTCGTCGACGACGGTCTGGCGCCCCTCTCGGGGATGGCGCTGCCCGTGCGCACGTACACGATCACCGCGCGATTCGGCGAGCGGGGAGAGCACTGGCACCTGCGCCACACCGGCCTGGACTTCAAGGCCGCGTGGGGGACCCCGGTGTACGCCGTCATGGCGGGCACGGTCATCAAGACGGCGCGGCACCCGGCCTACGGGAAGATGGTGATCCTGCGCGTGGCACCGGGCGTGACCGTCTGGTACTGCCACCTCTCGAGCATCCTCGTGAAGCCGGGCGACGTCGTCGCCGGACAGATGCTCGGACGCATCGGGCGGTCGGGCAACGCGACCGGACCGCACCTGCACCTCGAGGTCCGCGTGCACGACCGGCCGACCGACCCCGCGGTGTTCCTCTTCGGCACGCGACCGGGCCGCACCGGAGCAGTGCCCCGCTGGTACCCGGCGGTTCCGAACCCCACGGTCGCGAGCCTGCAGTGGCTGCGCTGAGCCGCTAGATCTTCTCGACCGGGGCGTAGCGCAGCAGCAGCCGCTTGGTGCCCTCGGCGCCGAAGTCGATCGTCGCCTCGGCCTTCTCACCCTGACCGCTGGTGGAGACCACGGTGCCGAGCCCGAACTTGTCGTGGGTGACGCGGTCGCCGGCCGACAGCGACACCACGACCCGGTTGCCCGGGCTCTTCGTGCCCGGTCGCGTCGCGGCGGCGACGAGCGACGGCGCCGACCCGAAGCCGCCCGAGCTCACCGGCATCGAGCGGGTCGGCTCCGTCCGGTTCCAGTGCACGAGCTCGACCGGCAGCTCCTCGAGGAAGCGGCTCGGCGGGTTGTACGACGGCGCGCCCCACGCCGACCGGACCACGGCGCGCGAGACGTAGAGCCGCTCGCGGGCGCGGGTGATGCCGACGTAGGCCAGCCGCCGCTCCTCCTCGAGCTCGCGCGTGTCTCCGAGCGAGCGCATGTGCGGGAACACGCCGTCCTCCATGCCGGTGAGGAACACGACGGGGAACTCGAGGCCTTTCGCGGTGTGCAGCGTCATGAGCGTGACGACGCCGCCGTGGTCGACGGTGTCGGGGATCTCGTCGGAGTCGGCGACGAGCGAGACGCGCTCGAGGAACTCGATCAGCGTGCCCTCGGGCTGGTCGGTCTCGAACTCCCGCGCGACCGACTCGAGCTCGGCGAGGTTCTCGATGCGGGTCTCGTCCTGCGGGTCGGTGCTCTTCTGGAGCTCGGCGAGGTAGCCGCTCTGCTCGAGGATGGCGGCGAGGATCGTGGCCGGGCCGCTCCCCGCCTCCACCAGCGTGCGCAGGTCGTCGATCATCTGCGCGAACTCCTGGATCTGCGCCAGGGAGCGCGTCGCGATCATCGGAGCCTCGTCGGCGCGTGCGAGCGCCGCGCCGAACGAGATCCGCTCGCGCTGGGCGAGCAGCTCGACGCAGGCCTCCGCGCGCTCGCCGATGCCGCGTTTGGGCACGTTGAGGATGCGGCGCAGCGAGACGTCGTCGTCGGGGTTCGCGAGCACGCGCAGGTAGGCCACGGCGTCGCGGATCTCCTTGCGCTCGTAGAAGCGCACGCCGCCGACGACCTTGTAGGGCAGGCCGACGCGGATGAAGACCTCCTCCAGCGATCGCGACTGGGCGTTGGTCCGGTAGAACACCGCGACGTCGCGCGCGGGCACCCCCTCGGAGTCGGAGAGGCGGTCGATCTCGTTGGCGACGAACGCCGCCTCGTCGTGCTCGTTGTCGGCGACGTGGCCGACGATGCGCGCGCCGTCGCCTGCGTCGGTCCAGAGCCGCTTGGCGCGCCGCGCGGTGTTGCGCGTGATGACCGAGTTCGCCGCCGTGAGGATGGTCTGGGTCGAGCGGTAGTTCTGCTCGAGCAGCACGGTGGTGGCGTCGGGGTAGTCGCGCTCGAACTCCTCGATGTTGCGGATCGTCGCGCCGCGGAAGGCGTAGATGCTCTGGTCGGCGTCGCCGACGACGCACAGCTCTGCCGGGGGCACGCCGGAATCCCCTCGGCCGACGAGTTCGTTGACCAGGACGTACTGCGCGTGGTTGGTGTCCTGGTACTCGTCGACGAGCACGTGCCGGAACCGGCGGTGGTAGTGCTCCGCGACGTCGGGGAACAGCTGCAGCACCGCGACGGTCGAGGAGATCAGGTCGTCGAAGTCGAAGGCGTTCGCGCGCTTGAGGCGCCGCTGGTACTCGCCGTAGACCTCGGCGAGGGTCTTCTCCTGGTGGTTGATCGCCTGCGCCGCGTAGGTCTCGTGGTCGATCAGCTCGTTCTTGAGGTTGGAGACCTGGGCCGCGAACGCGCGCGGCGGATAGCGCTTGGGGTCGAGGTCGAGATCACGGCAGACGAGGGTCATGAGGCGCT
>DASSQW010000249.1:0-7481 GCA_035702165.1 Candidatus Nanopelagicales bacterium | reverse complement strand
CCGGCGGCTCGTCGAGCCGGAGGTGGTGCCAGGTGACGTCGCGCCACCCGCCGAGCTTGAAGCCGACGTCACGGAACGTTCCCACGGGCGTGAACCCGAGCCGGGCGTGCAGCGCGGTGCTCGCGGGGTTCGGCTCGGCGACGCCGGCGTAGGCGCTCACGTACCCGAGGTCGCGGAGCAGCGGCAGCAGGGCGCCGTAGAGACCCGTGCCGAGGCCCCGACCGACGGCCGCCGCCGCGAGGTAGACCGAGACGTCGACCGACCAGCGGTACGCCGGCCGCGCCCGGTGGTGGGAGGCGTACGCGTAGCCGACGACCGCGCCGTCCTCCTCCGCGAGGAGCCACGGGAGCAGCGGCTGCGCCGCCATGCGTCGCGCGAGCTCGGCGGCGTCGGGCGCGACCTCCTCGAAGGAGATCCACGTGCCCTCGACGTACGGCGCGTAGACGGCCGCCATCGCGGCGCAGTCCTCGGGCCGGGCGGGACGGATCACGTGGCGAGCCTAGGCGGCCCGTCGGTTACGGTCGTGAGGTGCCAAAGGTCCGGTCCGACGACGTCCCGACCGGACCGGTCCCGGTCGCCCGCGGTCCGGCGGCACGCAGGCGCTCCCGACGTGGCCGACTGCTGCGGACGCTCCTCGCGCTGGTGGTCGTCCTGGGCCTCGCGGGCCTCGGTCTCGCGCTCGTGCTCAAGGCGGGCGGCGGGGCGGGCGGCATCGGGCTGCCGCTGCCGTCGAGCTCCGAGTCCGACCCGCTGCTGCCCGGCGCGCCGACGATCACCGTGCCGCCGCCGGCCGCTCCGGCGCGGGTGACGGGCCCCGGGTACGACGTCTCCTACCCGCAGTGCCGCAGCACCCTGCCGGCGGGCGCAGCCTTCGGGATCGTCGGCGTCAACGGTGGGGCACCGTTGACCTCGAACCGCTGCTTCGCCGAGCAGATCGCCTGGGCGCAGCGCACGGGTCGGTACGCCGTCTACATCAACACCTCGAACTCGGGGGCGAAGGACCCGGTCGCCTACGGCCGCAAGCTCGCCGACGACGCGATCCGCCGCGAGCGCGCGGCCGGCGTCTCGGGCATCGGGGTCTGGTGGCTCGACGTCGAGCTCACCAACACCTGGCGCGGGACGCAGCAGGAGAACGCGACGGTGCTCGCCGCCATGGCGGCGCGGCTGCAGGAGGCCGGCGTGCGTGTGGGCATCTACTCCTCGCCGCAGCAGTGGCAGGAGATCGCCGGCGACTGGGCGCCGGGGCTGCCCGTCTGGAACGCCACCGGTCCTGGCACGCAGGTCGCCGCGCTGCGGGCCTGCACCGAGGAGTTCGCCGGCTCGACGACCGCGATCGTGCAGTGGGTCGCCGCGAAGGGTTCCCGGCAGCTCGACCACAACCTGGTCTGCCCTGCCTGGCGCGACCGCGCCGGCGACCTCCTCGACGTGACCCCCTGACGCCGCGACTCCTGGATCTCCCTGGTGCTGTTGGGGTTGCCGGACTTCACCATCGCAACGACGCCCCGTGGGTCTGCGACGGATGCGGATCGGTTCGACAGCGCGCGGCGGTGGTCCTAGGTTCGTCGGGTCGCCGCACCACGTCCACGAGGAGCCCCGCATGCCCGCCGTCCGAGACCTCACCGGCTCCGTCGTCGCCATCACCGGCGCGACCGCGGGCATCGGCCGCGAGACCGCCCGCCAGCTCGTGGCGGCCGGCGCGAAGGTCGCCCTCGGCGGCCGACGTCAGGAGCGGCTCGACGCGCTCGTGGCGGAGCTCGGTGCCGACAACGCGGTCGGCGTCGTCATGGATGTGCGCAGCCCCGGGGACAACGCCCGGCTCGTCGCGGCCGCCGTCGAGCGATGGGGCCGCCTGGACTCGGTGGTGCCGAACGCGGGTATCGGGAGGTACGGCGGCGTCATGGAGCACACCGACGAGCAGCTCGCCGAGATGATGGACACGAACTACGCCGGCACCGTATGGACCGTGCGTGCGGCGGTGCCCGAGCTGCTGCGCACCGGCGACGGCGGCGACGTCGTCATCGTGTCGAGCGTCGCCGGCTTCCGCGGCGGCGAGGACGAGGCGGTCTACACCGGGACGAAGCACGCGCAGGTGGGCTTCGCCGGGTCGCTGGACCGCGAGCTGCGCGAGAAGGGTGTCCGCGTGACGCTCATCTGCCCGGCGGGGACGGCGACGGAGTTCGCCGTCGGCGCGGGCCGCGTGGAGGACGACCCGCGTTTCGCCAACTGGCTCACCGCCGAGGACGTCGCCGCGGCGGTCGTGCACACGCTGCGGCAGCCGCGCACGCTGCGCACCGCGATCTGGACCCTGTGGAGCATGGGGCAGGGCAGCTGACCCGGGCGCGCGCCGACGTGCCACGGGGGCGCGAGGACCGGCACACCACGTCAGCGTCCGAGGTGCTGGCCGAGCACGCTCGCGGCGGGCACGGCGAGCGACGCGCCCACCACCGCGAGGGCGGTGAGCTGGGTGAGGAGGGCTCCGGCGCGGGCGGTGGCGGCGAGTGCGTTCATGGACTCTGCTTCGGCGTACGCCGCAAGCGATCCGCAGCGCTGCGCTGCGGCGTGAGGAGACCGAGAACCACGTGAGACCGGGGCGATCCCTGACGGCCCCCGACCTGCGGCTCGGCAGCCTCTCGCCCCGCTCGCGGCGGTGGTCCGGACGGGTGACGGGCGCGGTTCCGGCGGCTGCGGCGAGGGGGTCGGTCGGACTGTCGAGCTAGTCGGTCGGGTCGATGCTGCCGTGCAGGACGTCGTCGGCGTCGACGATGCGGTAGGCGTAGCCCTGCTCGGCGAGGAACCTCTGGCGGTGCGCTGCGAAGTCGGCGTCGACGGTGTCGCGCGCGACGACGGCGTAGAACCGCGCGGTGCGGCCGTCGCCCTTCGGACGCAGCACGCGCCCGAGGCGCTGCGCCTCCTCCTGCCGCGACCCGAAGGAGCCCGACACCTGGATCGCGACGCCGGCCTCGGGCAGGTCGATGGAGAAGTTCGCGACCTTCGACACGACGAGCACGCGCACGGTGCCGTCGCGGAACTCCTGGAAGAGCCGCTCGCGCTCCTTCACGGGGGT
The DNA here is from genome assembly GCA_035702165.1 of Candidatus Nanopelagicales bacterium. Classification (GTDB taxonomy): domain Bacteria; phylum Actinomycetota; class Actinomycetes; order S36-B12; family CAIYMF01; genus Longivirga. The sequence continues at coordinate 4,417 of DASSQW010000249.1, read as the reverse complement.
CTCGCCGGTGATCACCGGTGCGTCGAGCCGTTCGCCGAGCTCGTGCAGCTGGTCGAGGTACTGCCCGATCACGAGCACGTGCTCGTCGGCATGGCGGTTGATGAGGGCCTCGACGACGCGGTACTTGCGGTCCGACGACGCCGCGAGACGGTAGCGCTCGTCGGGCTCCGCGGTCGCGTAGACGAGGCGCTCGCGCTCGTCGAGCGTGACGCGCACCTCGACGCAGTCGGCCGGCGCGATGTAGCCCTGCGCCTCGATGTCCTTCCAGGGCGCGTCGTAGCGCTTGGGGCCGATGAGCGAGAACACGTCGCCCTCACGGCCGTCCTCGCGGACGAGCGTGGCGGTGAGCCCGAGGCGACGCCGTGACTGGATGTCGGCCGTGAACCGGAAGATCGGCGCCGGGAGCAGGTGGACCTCGTCGTAGAGGATGAGGCCCCAGTCGCGGCTGTCGAACAGCTCGAGGTGGGAGTAGACGCCCTTCCGCTTGGTCGTCATCACCTGGTACGTCGCGATCGTGACCGGGCGGATGTCCTTGATCGTGCCGGAGTACTCGCCGATCTCGGCCTCGGTGAGCGTGGTGCGCTTGAGCAGCTCAGCGCGCCACTGCCGGGCCGACACCGTGTTCGTGACGAGGATCAGGGTGGTCGCCTGGGCCATCGCCATGGCGGCCGCCCCGACGATCGTCTTGCCCGCGCCGCAGGGCCGCACCACGACGCCGCTGCCGCCGTGCCAGAAGCCCTCGGCCGCCTCGCGCTGGTAGCCGCGCAGCGACCAGCCCTCCTCGCGCAGCGCGATCGGGTGCGCCTCGCCGTCGACGTAGCCGGCGTAGTCCTCGGCCGGCCACCCGAGCTTGAGCAGCACCTGCTTGAGGTGGCCGCGCTCGGACGGGTGCACGACGACGGTGTCGGCGTCGATCCGCGCGCCGACGAGCGGCTCGATCTTCTTGCTGCGCAGCACCTCCTCGAGGACCGCGCGGTCGAACGCGTGCAGCACCAGGCCGTGCGCCGGGTGCATCTGCAGCTGCAGCCGCCCGTACCGGCCCATCGTGTCGGTGACGTCGACGAGCAGCGCGTGGGGGACGGCGTAGCGCGAGTAGCGGAGCAGGACGTCGACGACGCCCTCGGCGTCGTGCCCGGCGGCGCGAGCGTTCCAGAGGCCGAGCGGGGTGAGGCGGTAGGTGTGGATGTGCTCGGGCGCGCGCTCCAGCTCGGCGAAGGGGGCGATGGCGTGACGGCACTCGGCGGCGAGCGGGTGGTCGACCTCGAGGAGCAGGGTCTTGTCGCTCTGCACGATCAGGGGGCCGTCGGTCATCCGACCATCCTCCCATCCGGCGCTGCCGGGCACGAATCCGCTGGTGGCGGTGCGCCGCCCCGAGCCGCCGACCACCGGGGCGGCTCGAGGCCCTAGGGTGCGGGCGTGGCTCTCATCGACGAGGCGCTCCTCGCCGCCGCCTGGCGCGACGCGGAGGTGGCGCAGCTGCGCTCCCGCGTGGAGGTCCGGAGCCTGCACACGCACGACGAGCTCGCGGCCGCGCGCAAGGTGTGGGACGACGCCTGGCCGAACCCCGCCGGCGGTACCGAGGTCACCTCCAACCACCTGCGCGCCATCGAGCACGCGGGCGGGTACGTCGGGGGCGCCTACGACGGCGGCACGATGGTCGGCTCCTGCCTCGGATTCCTCGGCCGCTCCGGTCCCCGCCACGACCTGCACCTGCACCTGCACTCGCACATGGCCGCCGTCGTGCCGGGCGCCGCCGACCGCGGCATCGGTGCCGCGCTCAAGCTGCACCAGCGCGCGTGGTCGCTCGACGAGGGCATCGACCGGATCGTGTGGACGTTCGACCCGCTGGTACGCCGTAACGCACGGCTCAACCTCATCAAGCTCGGCGGCGTGGGGGTGGAGTACCTCGTCGACTTCTACGGGCAGATGGACGACGCGCTCAACCAGGGCGAGCCCAGCGACCGGATCATGCTCGAGTGGGACCTGCTCTCGCCGCGCGTGGGCGAGGCGCTCGCGGGCACGACCGTCGCCCGCTCCCGCGACGAGTGGGTCGCGCTCGGTGCCGAGGACGTCGTGCTCGAGCAGCCCGACGGCCCGGCTGTCCTGCCGTCGACGTCGCCGGTCCGCCTGGTGGCGCTGCCGGAGGACATCGTGGCCCTGCGCAGCTCGGACCCGGAGCTCGCCCGGCGGTGGCGGCTCGCGGTGCGCGACGTCGTCGAGCCGCTGCTGTCCGGCGGTGGCCGGATCGTGTCGTTGACCGCTGAGGGTTCCTACGTGGTGGAGGTCGGGTCGTGAGGATCGAGAGCGTCGTCGCGCACGAGGTGGCTATGCCCCTCGTCCGTCCGTTCCGTACGTCGTTCGGCGTGGAGCGCGAGCGGCACGTGCTGCTGCTCGAGGTGACCACGGACCTCGGCGTGGGGTGGGGCGAGTGCGTGGCGTCGGAGAACCCGCTCTACAGCCACGAGTTCAACGAGGCAGCGCTGCTGGTGCTGCGCTACCACCTCGTGCCGCGCGTGCTCGGCCGCGACCTCACCGCTGAGGACGTGCCGGGTCTGATCAAGCCGGTGCGCGGCCACCCGATGGCGCGCGGCGCCCTGGAGATGGGCGCGCTCGACGCGCAGCTCAAGCACGAGGGCGTGTCGTGGGGGAGCTACTTCGGTTCCGACCGCGCGTGGGTCGACTGCGGCGTCAGCGTCGGCATCCCGGTCGACGACAGCATCGACACCCTCGTGAACGAGGTGCAGGGCTACCTCGACGCCGGCTACCGGCGGATCAAGCTCAAGATCCAGCCGGGCTGGGACGTCGAGCCCACGCGTGTGATCCGCGAGCTCGTCGGTCCGGACATGCGGCTGCAGGTCGACGCGAACCAGGCGTACTCGCGCGACGCGATCGAGCACCTCTGCGCGCTCGACGCGTTCGACCTCCTCCTCATCGAGCAGCCCATCCACGAAGAGGACTACCTCGGCCACAAGCTCCTCGCCGAACGGATGGAGACGCCGGTCTGCCTCGACGAGTCGGTGCTCTCGGCCGACAACGCGGAGAGCCTCATCGACTACGGCGCCTGCGAGATCGTGAACATCAAGGCCGGCCGCGTCGGCGGCTACATGGAGGCCAAGAAGATCCACGACATGGCGCTCGGCCGCGGGATCCCGGTGTGGTGCGGCGGCATGGAGGAGACGGGTCTGGGCCGCGCGGCGAACGTCGCGATCGCGTCGCTTCCGGGCTTCACCCTCCCCGGCGACACGAGCGCGTCGTCCCGCTTCTACCTGCAGGACGTGACCGAGCCGTTCGTGATGGACGACGGCAGGCTCGAGGTGCCGACCGCGCCGGGTCTCGGTCGTACGCCGATCCCCGAGGTCCTCGCGCAGCTCACCGTCGCGACGACCGCGCTGTCCTGACGAGGGGCCCGTGGAGGGAGCTCCGGCGCTCCCACGCCGGATGTCTCGTGCGCCACATCGCCTCTCGTCGGGTCGTGCCCTGCGCACGGCGTGCCTAGCCTGGCAGGAAGTCCAGCAGCCAGGACCGCGGGAGAGCCCATGCGCAGCGTCGTCGTCTACGAGTCCATGTTCGGCAGCACCCACGCGGTCGCCGAAGCCATCGCGACGGGGCTGCGGCGTACCGGAGAGGTCGCCATCGTCCCCGTCGAGCAGGCGACGCACGAGGCGCTCGCGGGGGCGGATCTCGTCGTCGTCGGCGGCCCGACCCACGCCCACGGGATGTCGTCGGCGCAGTCGCGCAAGGGCGCACCGGACTACGTCGAGAAGTCGCACGGCGACCTGACCCTCGAGCCCGGCTGGGACGGCATGGGCCTGCGCGACTGGTTCAAGGAGCTGCCCGACACCCCGTGCGCCGGCGCTGCCTTCGACACCCGCGCCGACATCTCGGCGCTGCTCTCCGGTCGCGCGTCCAAGGGCATCGCCGACCGGCTGCGGAAGCACGGCTGCCATCTCGTCGCCGACCCGGAGAGCTTCCTCGTGGGCAAGGACAGCCACCTGCTCCCGCACGAGCTCGACCGCGCGGCGGAGTGGGGCGCGGCGCTCGCCGCCGCCTTCGTCGCCCCCTGACGTCAGGGCCGACGCGAGCCCTGCTCTGCGCGACCGGTCCCGAGATGACTCACGCGCGACACGACGTCGTGGCCGACTCTCGTCGCTCGTCCGCGCGGCGCCGTGGTCGTGATCTGCGTCAGAACGGGGGCATGCCGGGGTCGCGCCAGGGCGGTTGCACCTCGGCTCGGTCGCCGGGTGGTGGCTCCGCCGGTGGGCGTGGTGGTAGCGCGTCGGGTGGTGGTCGGTCGGCGGGGTCGTGGAGGAAGGGTCTCGGCGCGATGGTGATGCGCTGTCCCCAGCCGGTGGTCCAGGTGGCGGAGCCGTCGGCGGCGGAGTCCTCGATGTCGACCAGGCCGGCGGTCTTCTGCTGG
>DASSQW010000248.1:0-6981 GCA_035702165.1 Candidatus Nanopelagicales bacterium | reverse complement strand
GAGCGGCTCCCGCACTTCCGGCTGGAGTTCACGCCGAGCAGCGGCGAGGAGCTGCAGAGCGAGTTCATGGTGCCGAGGAACCGCGCCGCGGAGGCGCTGGAGGCGGTACGCCGAGTCGCGCACGTCGTCGCGCCGGTGCTGCAGATCGGCGAGGTGCGGAGCGTCGCCGCGGATCCCTTGTGGCTCAGCCCCTGCGAGGGTCGCGACACCGTGTGCCTGCACTTCACCTGGGTCGACGACGCCGAGACCGTGGCACCGGTTCTGCGCGCGGTCGAGGCGGCGCTCGCTCCGTTCGGCGCGCGACCGCACTGGGGCAAGGTGTTCACGATCGAGCCCGACCTCGTCCGGTCGCTCTACCCGCGGCTCCCGGAGCTCGAGGCGCTGCGCGACCGCCTCGACCCACGGCGCGCGTTTGCCAACGCATTCGTCGACCGCTACGTGCGCTGAGCGGCTCGGGCTGTCAGCCGGCGAGCGCGGCGGCCACGACCGCGCGCGCCTCCTCCTGCACGCTGGCGAGGTGCTCGGGACCGCGGAAGGACTCGGCGTAGAGCTTGTAGACGTCCTCGGTGCCCGACGGGCGGGCCGCGAACCACGCGTTCTCCGTCTGCACCTTGAGCCCGCCGAGCGGCGCACCGTTTCCGGGGGCCGTCGTCAGCGTCGCGGTGATCGGCTCGCCGGCGAGGGTCGTGGCAGACACCGCCTCGGGCGAGAGCCGGCCGAGGATCGCCTTCTGCTCGCGCGAGGCGGGCGAGTCGATGCGGGCATACGCCGGTTCGCCGTACCGCTCGGTCAAGCCGCGGTAGAGCGCCGACGGCGACGCTCCCGTGACAGCCGTGATCTCCGAGGCGAGCAGGCACAGGATGATGCCGTCCTTGTCGGTGGTCCAGACCGAGCCGTCGCGCTGCAGGAAGCTGGCGCCGGCGCTCTCCTCGCCGCCGAACGCCACCGAGCCGTCGAGCAGACCGGGCACGAACCACTTGAAGCCGACCGGCACCTCGAGCAGGCGACGTCCCAGGCCGGCGACGACGCGGTCGATCATCGACGAGCTCACGAGCGTCTTCCCCACGGCCGCACCGGCCGGCCAGCCCTCGCGGTTCGCGTAGAGATAGGCGATCGCCGCGGCCAGGAAGTGGTTGGGGTTCATCAGGCCCGCGTCGGGAGTGACGATGCCGTGCCGGTCCGCGTCGGTGTCGTTGCCGGTCGCGACGTCGAACTGCGACTGCTTGGCGATGAGGCTGGCCATCGCCGACGGCGACGAGCAGTCCATCCGGATCTTGCCGTCCCAGTCGAGCGTCATGAAGCGGAAGGTGCGGTCGACCTCCGGGTTCACGACGGTGAGGTCGAGGCCGTAACGCTCGCCGATCGCTCCCCAGTAGGCGACGCTCGCACCGCCGAGCGGGTCCGCACCGATGCGCACTCCGGCGCCGCGCACGGCCTCGAGGTCGACCACGTTCCCGAGGGCGGCGACGTAGGCGTCCAGGAAGTCGTAGGTGCCCGGCGCCGAGGACGCGAGCGAGACCCGCTTCACGCCGGCGAGCCCCTCGCGCAGCAGCTGGTTGGCGCGGTCCTGGATCCAGCCGGTGATGTCGGTGCCCGCCGGTCCGCCGTCCGGCGGGTTGTACTTGAAGCCGCCGTCGGCGGGCGGGTTGTGCGAGGGCGTCACGCAGATGCCGTCGGCGTTCGCGCCACCGGCGTTCGCCGCGAGGATCGCGCGCGACACGCTCGGCGTGGGCGTGAAGCCGCCGCGCGAGTCGACGAGGACGTCGACGCCGTTGGCGAGCAGCACCTCGAGCGCGCTCACCGTCGCGGGCTCCGACAGCGCGTGGGTGTCGGCCCCGAGGAACAGCGGACCGTCGATCCCCTGGCCCGCGCGGTACTCCGCGATCGCCTGGCTCGTCGCGAGGATGTGGTCCTCGTTGAACGCCGCGTGGAACGCCGAGCCGCGGTGCCCGCTCGTGCCGAAGGCGACGCGCTGCGCCGGGTCGTCGGGATCGGGGTGCACCGTGAAGTACGCCGTCACCAGCGCAGCGACGTCGACGAGGTCGGACGGGGTCGCCGGCTGCCCGGCACGCGGGTCGTTCATGCCCCGATCCTGGCACCCCGACCAAGAGCACGCCGCCCCTGCCGGTCCATCGCTTTAGATGCCGAGCATCTTCTTCATCTGGTCGGCGACGGTGGTGATCGCCCGCGTCGGCGTCACGCGCGACATCCGGTCGAGCATCTTCGCGTCGTTGCCGATGAGGAGGCGGAACTGACCCTTGGCGACCGCCTCGACGATCTGACGTGCGGCGTCGTCGGGCGCCGTGGTCTTGGGCACCTTGCCCGAGGCCATCACCTTCTCCATGCCCGGAACCTCGACGCCGGAGTTGCCGGTGATGTTGGTGCCCACCCCGCCAGGGAACACGACGGTGACCGCGACGCTCGTGCCCCGCAGCTCGGCGTACAGCGTCTCGGTGAGCAGCTTCACGGCTCCCTTGCTCGCGCCGTACGCGCCCTGACCGGGCACCGGGACGAGCCCGCCCATGCTCGAGACGTTGAGCAAGGCCGAGGCCGGGCGGGCCTTGAGCAGCGGGAGGAACGCGCGGTCCATGTAGAGCGTGCCCCAGAAGTTCACGCCCATGATCCGCTCGATCTCCTCGATCGAGAGCTCCTCGACGTGCACGAAGCGCTGGATGATCCCGGCGATGTTCATCACCCCGTCGACCTGGCCGTGCACAGCCACGACCTGGTCGGGGAGCGCCTCGACGGCAGCGCGGTCGGCCACGCTCAGGACGTGGGTCGTGATCCGCGAGTCGCGGACTCCGGACAGCCGCACCGTCTCCGCGAGGCCCTCCTCGGAGAGGTCGACGGCCGCCACGCGAGCACCGCGCCGCAGCAGCTCGAGGCACACCTCGCGCCCGATCCCGTTCCCACCACCGGTGACGACGAACACCCTGTCGGCGATCTGCATGACGACGGCCTCGACTCTCCGCCCCCCGCGGGGGCACGCGTCCATCCTCGTCGGCAGAACTTCGCGAAGCAGGGCGAACCGTCGCGCCTCGCGAGGCGACGCCGCTGGTCCGCTGCGGTGAAGCCGGCGCGCGAGCGACGCGGTGCCTGCTGGCGGCCGACGACTCAGCTGCGATGCAGGCGGCGCGCGAGCGACGCCTTCACCGCCTCGGACCGTGCGGGCCGGTGGAACGCGCGGGCCTGCGCGGTGAGCTCGGCGACCTCGTCGGCCGCGAGGTCGATCTCGGCCGCCGCCGCGTTCTTCTCGAGCTGCTCGACGCTCGAGGCTCCCGGGATCGCGACCACGTGGGGCTGCGCGACGACCCACGCCAGAGCCGCCTGCGACATCGAGACACCATGGTTCCCCGCGACCTCGCGCAGCGTGCCGAGCAGGCCGCGGGCGCTCTCGAAGCTCTCCGGCAGGAACAGCGGGTTCATGTTCCGTACGCCGTTCGCCGGGCGGTGATCGGCGTCGTAGCGCCCGGACAGGAAGCCCTGGCCGAGCGGGCTCCACGCGATCACGACGCGACCGACGGACGCGGCGTAGGGCACGAGGTCGTCGAGGGCGTCCATGGCGGCGAGCGAGAACTCGACCTGGTTGGAGAGCACCGGGCTGCCGAGCTGCCGCTCGGCGTCCTTCCAGCGGGCGAGCGAGTAGTTGCTGACGCCGACGTCGATGACCACGCCGGCGTCCTGCAGCTGGCGCATGCCCGGCATCGTCTGGCTGTCCCTGACCACCGGGTTGGGCTGGTGCACCTGGTACAGGTCGATCGTGTCCACCCCGAGCCGCCCGGCGCTGGCCCGCCCGCGGTTGACCACGACCGGAGCGATCGGGAAGAACGGGAAGATCTTGGTGGCGACGTAGACCTTGTCGCGCAGCCCGTGCTCGCGCAGCGCGCCGCCCACGATGCGCTCGCTGGCGCCGAAGCCGTACGCCTCAGCGGTGTCGACGAGCGTGATGCCGAGGTCGACGGCCCGCGCGACGATGCGCCCCGCCTCGGCCGCGAAGTCCTCGCCGTAGCCCCACTCGCGGGAGCCGAACTGCCAGGTGCCCAGACCGATCCGCGACAGCGGCTTGGCGCTCGGTACGCCGTCCAGGTAGCGCATACGGGTCCTCCTCGGGTTCGGCCGTCGTCACCACCCTCCCCCGCCGGGGGCTGTCCCGCCACGCGGAGCAGCGTCAGGTGCGCGGGTCGCACCTCGTTAGCCTGCGTGCATGGAGCACCGGATCTTCACCACGAGCGTCGCGTCGGTCTACCCGCACTACGTCGCGAAGGTCGAGAAGAAGGGCCGCACGAAGGCCGAGCTCGACGAGACGATCAGCTGGCTGACCGGCTACGACTCCGCCCAGCTGCAGGAGCGCCTCGACGACGGCGCCACGTTCGCGGAGTTCTTCGCCGGGGCGCACCTCAACCCCAACGCCGCCTTGATCACCGGGTCGGTGTGCGGGGTGAAGGTGCAGGAGGTCGAGGACCCGCTCATGCGCCAGATCCGCTACCTCGACAAGCTCGTCGACGAGCTCGCCCACGGACGGCCAATGGAGAAGGTGCTGCGGGCTCCGGCTCGAGCAGCGACGGAGCGCCCGTGATCAGTAGCGTCCCGGCATGACGCGCTCACGTTCCTTCGTCGCCTCGCTCGTCCTCGGTCTCGCTCTGTCGACCGCAGCCCTGCCTGCCGCCGGTGCCACGGTCCGCGACGTGGTCTACACCGACGCCGTCGCGGCAGGTCCGTACCTCAGCCCGGACCTGGCGATCGACATCTCCACCCGCACCGAGCGCCTCAGCCTCACCGCAACCGGTGCCGTGGCCGGCCGGCTGGTCGCGGCGCCGCGCGGCACCGCCGTGTTCCCCACCGCGGCGCACGCCGCAGGCGTTCTCTCCGTCAGAGACGGACGGCTGATCCGCACGGGCACCTCGAGCGCGACCGTGCGACAGACGTGGGTGTCGCGCTACGCCTTCCTCGACGCCGACTACTCCTCGGCCGGGACGATGGTCGCGCTCATCCGCGGCCAAGCAGCGACGGTGGCGCTGGTCCGGGGCTCGCTCTCGTCCACCACGATCCGCACGGTGCGAGGCTGGACGCTGGACCGAGGTCTGACGGCCTCCGTCGTGCTGTCACGGGACGGCCGCTACGCCTACGTCGCGCTGCCGAGCGCGACCGGGACCTCGGTGCTCCGCGTGACCGTGAGCACCGGTGCGGTCCGCACGATCGCCTGGCTCGCCGGGGTGACAACGGCCGGCATCGACCTGTCGCCCTCAGGCACCTACCTCGCGCTCGCCGCGAGGCGTCCGACGGCGCCGGGACGCGTGCTCCAGCCGCTGGCGTTCATCCCCGCCTCGGGCGGTCGCGGCTCCTGGCACCTCGACGTCCCCGCCTCGCAGCGACCCGGCCAGGCCGGGGACGGCCCGGAGGCTCTCGCCTACAGCGCCGACGGGTCGCGCCTGCTCCTGTCCTACGGGTACTCGGTCAGCCTCGTCGGCTTCGACTCCCTCGACGTCGTGCCGGGCGCGCTGATGCGGGTCGCGGTCCGACCCGGGGCCGCCATCTCGCAGACCGTCGCGAGCGGTCTGGCCGGCGACGGCGTGGCGGTGCTGCGCACCTGAGGACGGGCGCCACGAGGCGAGGTCGTCAGGCGACGAGGCCGCGCGCGCCTGCGACGATCGCGAGCACGCCGAAGGCGATGAGCGCCCCGCCCGAGACGCGGTTCACCAGCACCATGGCGCGATCGCTCACCGCATGGCGTACGGCCCAGACGCCGGTCGTCAGCGCGAACCACCACAGCAGCGAACCGCAGGCGACGCCGAGGGTCACCACCAGCGCGCTCCCCGCACCGGCCTGCGCCACGAGCCCTGCACCCGCGAACACCGCGGCGAACGCCATGATGGTCAGAGGATTCGTGAGCGTGAGGCCGACCGCGCTGGAGTACAGCGCCGCCAGCCGCGTCGAGTCGTGAGCATCGGCGGCGCGGTGCGTCGGCGGTGTCCGCAGCGCCCGCCAGCCGAGCCAGATCAGCGCGAGGCCGCCGACGAGCCGGAGCAGGCTCTGGTAGGTGACCAGCCACTGCGACACGGCCGTGACGCCGAAGGCGGCGAGCGCCGCGTACGCGCCGTCGGCGGTAGCGATGCCGGCACCGGTCGCCGCACCCGCACGCCAGCCGTGCACGAGGGTGCGCTGCACCAGCAGCATCGCCATCGCACCGACCGGTGCGGCGACGGCGACGCCGAGCAGGATCATCCGCGCGAAGAGCGCGACCTCGGCGCCCATCACTCGCGCTCGCGGGGACCGACAGGCCGGTCGATCGCGGTGGACAGGACGACGGTCGTGCGCGTGCGGGTGACGCCCTTGATCGCCTTGAGCCTGTCCGTCACGAGCTCCTCGAGCCCGCGGGTGCCGGGGACGTGCACCTTGAGCAGGTAGTCGTCGTCGCCCGCGACGTGATGGCACTCGACGACCTCGGGGAGCTGGTCGAGCGCCGCGAGGAAGGCGCGGGTCCGCGTGCGGTCGCCGACGCTCACGGCGACGAAGGCCGTGAGGTCGCGCCCGAGCGCCGACGGGTCGACGAGCGCGGCGTACCCGCGCACGACACCGCGCTCCTCGAGCCGGCGCACCCGCTCGGCCGTGGAAGGCGCGGAGAGGCCGACGTCCTGGGCGAGCTCGGCGTACGAGGCGCGAGCATTCTGCGTCAGGAGCTCGATGATCCGAAGGTCGATGGGATCCATAACCATGCTTTCGTAGGTGATGAGCAGACTCTACCTTCGATATCACAGCCCGCGAAGAGGGTTGGCTCGCGCACCGAAGGCGACGGCCCTGCAGGGCGGCGCGGTCGGGCCCTCGTCGTCAGAATGGGGGCATGAGCCGGCGAATCAGCGACGTCCTGACGTGCGAGGTCTGACGTGGCGCGGGTGGTGGTGACCGGAGGGAGCGGCAAGCTCGGCCGCGCCGTCGTGCGCGACCTGCTCGACCACGGCTGGGAGGTGGTCGTCCTCGACAGCC
>DASSQW010000247.1:0-7107 GCA_035702165.1 Candidatus Nanopelagicales bacterium | reverse complement strand
AGCTCGGCGTCGAGGCCGAGTGGATCGCGACCGGCAGCTACGCCGACGTCACGGCGTACGACGGGGTCTGGCTCGTTCCCGGGAGCCCGTACGCCGACGACGCGGCGGTGCTCGAGTCGCTGCGCGCTGTCCGCGTCAGCGGGATGCCCTGCCTCGGCACCTGCGGCGGCATGCAGTACGCCGTGCTCGAGATGACCCGCAACCTGCTCGGCCGCCCTGCGACGCACGCGGAGTCCGACGGCGAGGCCGTCGACAACGTGGTGAGCGCCCTCGCCTGCTCGCTGCAGGGGGAGGAGCGGGTCGTGACCTCGGTGCCGGGCTCGCGCTTCGCGACCTGGTGCCCCGAGCCGTTCGTGGGCATGCACTTCTGCGGATACGCCGCGACACCGGCCGCGATCGCCGCACTGGAGCCGGTCGGGGTTCAGGTGACCGCGACCGCTCCGGACGCGGGCGCGGAGGTCCTGGAGCTCGACGGCCACGACTTCTACGTCACGAGCATGTTCCAGCCCCACGTCGGTGCTAGCGCCGGCGAGCCCCTCCATCCGCTGATCCGCGCCTTCGCCGCCGCCGCGGTCTGACCCGCCAGGATCTGCCCACCTCGTGGTGGGTTCCCGAGCCCGACACGCGGCGGGAAGCAACCACTAGGTGGGCAGATCGCGGAGGGCGAGGCGGCGGCGCAGCCAGAGGCTGACGTAGACGAGGGCGACCAGCGCGGGCACCTCGATCAGCGGACCGATGACGCCGGCGAGCGCCTGGCCGCTGGTGACGCCCCAGACGCCGATGCACACGGCGATGGCGAGCTCGAAGTTGTTGCCGGCGGCGGTGAACGCCAGGGTGGCGGTCTTCGGATAGCCGAGCCGTCCTCGCGCTCCGGCGAAGAACGCGAGCGACCACATGACGGCGAAGTAGCAGAGCAACGGGATCGCGATGCTGACGACCGCGCCGGGGTCGCTCGTGATCGCCTGTCCCTGAAGCGCGAACATCACCACGATCGTGAAGAGCAGGCCGTACAGGGCGAAGGGGCTGATGAAGGGGATGAAGCGCTCGTCGTACCAGGCGCGACCCTTGACGCGCAGACCCCAACGGCGGGTGAGGAATCCGGCGGCGAGCGGGATGCCGAGGAAGAAGAGCACGGCCTTGGTGATGTCCCACGTGGAGAACTGCACGTCCTGCGTCGGGAGCCCGAGCCAGCCCGGAAGGATCTTCAGGTAGAAGGTGCCGAGCAGCGCGTAGGCGACGATCTGGAAGACCGAGTTGATGGCGACCAGGAGCGCAGCGGCCTCGCGGTCGCCGCAGGCGAGGTCGTTCCAGATCAGCACCATCGCGATGCATCGGGCCAGCCCGATGACGATGAGACCGGTGCGGTACTCCGGCTGGTCGTAGAGGAACACCCAGGCGAGGGTGAACATCAGGAGCGGGCCGACGACCCAGTTGAGGAGCAGCGAGAGCCAGAGCATCCGGCGGTCGCCGGTGACGTGGCTCATGTCCTCGTAGCGCACCTTCGCCAGCACCGGATACATCATGAGCAGCAGGCCGAGCGCGATCGGCAGCGAGGTCTGCCCGACCTTCACGGTGTCGAGCCCGTTCTGCACGCTCGGGACGAGCCGCCCGAGGAGCAGCCCGCCTGCCATCGCCAGCAGGATCCAGACCGGCAGGAACCGGTCGAGCGTGGACAGGCGGGCGAGGACGGCCTCGTCCTCGGGTGCTACGTCGGCGGTGCTCACGGCGTACCAGTCTCCCCGTCAGGTGCGCGCGGCGTCGATCTCGGCCACGAGGGCCTCCACCCGCGCGCGGATCTCGTCGCGGATGGGACGGACGGCGTCGACGCCCTGACCCGCGGGATCGTCGAGGACCCAGTCGAGGTACGTCGTGCCCGGGAAGTACGGGCAGACGTCGCCGCATCCCATCGTGATCACGTAGTCGGAGGACTCGACGGCGTCGGGCGTGAGGATCTTCGGCGTCTCCCCGGAGATGTCGATGCCCTCCTCCGCCATCGCGGCGACGACCGCCGGGTTCACCGAGTCGGCGGGTGCCGAGCCCGCTGAACGCACCTCGACCCGGTCGCCGGCGAGGTGCGACAGGTAGGCGGCCGCCATCTGGCTGCGTCCGGCGTTGTGGACGCAGACGAACAGCACCGACGCTCGGGTTGTCATCTCAGGGTCCTCCGGTGGTCGAGGTCGTCAGGGCTTGGTAGCACGGATGAAGGCGCTGGCGATGGCACCGTCCATCAGGGCGATCAGCGCCGGTACGTCGGCGTCGGAGGGGAGCGCATCCGCGGGCAGCTGCGCGGCGAGGTCGGTGAGCTCGGCGGCATCGAGCGTGCGCGTCACCTGGAGTTCGACGTCGACGAAGCCGGCAGCGCCCAGCCTGTTCCGGTAGTCGGTGTCGAGCAGCGCACCGGAGATGCATCCGGTCCACAGCGCCATCGCGCGCATCGCGAGGTCGGGCAGCGGTCGCAGCAGCACCATGTCGGAGACGGCGAACCTGCCTCCGCTGCGGAGGACCCGGTGCGCCTCGCGCAGCACGGGATCCTTGTCGGCGGCGAGGTTGATGACGCAGTTGGAGATGATGACGTCCACGCTGGCGTCGTCGAGGGGCACGTCCTCGATGGTGCCGAGCAGGAACTCGGCGTTCGTGACGCCCGCCTCGGCCTGGTTGCGCCGGGCTAGCTCGAGCATCTCAGGGGTCATGTCCAGGCCGTACGCCACGCCGGTGGGACCGACGCGGCGAGCCGAGAGCAGGACGTCGATGCCGCCGCCCGAGCCTAGGTCGAGGACGACCTGGCCGGGCTCGAGCAGCGCGAGCGCGGTGGGGTTGCCGCAACCGAGCGACGCGGCGAGGGCAGCGTCGGGTACCTCGGCCGACTGGGCGTCGTCGTACAGGTCGCGGGTGATCGCGTCCGTGTCGATCGGGCGGCAGCAGGAAGCGGTACCGAGGTCGGCGAGGATGCTGCGGGCGCTGGCGGCGTAGCGATCGCGGACGGCGTCGCGGATCTGCTCGTCGGACGAGGTGGTGGGATCGGGGGCTGTCGTGCTCATGGGGTTCGCCTCGGTCGTGTCGACATGTTCAGCAGCACTCGGCGGCCGGCTGGTCGGATGCGGTGACCGTCGCGGCCGGCGTGCAGCAGGCACCGTCGCCGCCGATCGTGGCGAGCACCGGCCTGTCGAACGCGTCGCGTGCGCCCGCCGGGTCGTCGTCCTTGACGGTGTAGACCTCCCACGGGACGCCGGCGGGGTCGTGCACCCAGACCTTGTCCTGCAGGGCGAAGCAGCAGGTAGTGTCCTTCTCGTCGAAGGTCGCGAGACCGGCGTCGGACAGGCGGGCCGCGGAAGCCTCGACCTGCGCGGCGTCCTCCACCTCGACGCCGAGGTGGTTGAGGGCGCCCTGGACCCCGGTGCCCCTCTCGTCGGCGGGCACCTCGATGAGGACGAGCTTGAGAGGCGGCTCGGCGATCGCGAAGTTCGCGTAGCCGGGGCGGCGCTTGTGGGGCGTCGTACCGAAGACCGCGGAGTAGAACGCGACCGACCCCTCGAGGTCGGAGACGTTGAGGGCCAGCTGCACCCGGGACATGAGAACCTCCACGCATCGATGAACGTCTATGGCTTGACCATCGTCGCCAACTCATCGATGATTGTCAATGGATGGAGGTGCAGCATGGCGACCAGGACGCTGCCCGTGGTCGAGCAGACCGGTCCGGCGTGCTGCCCGGGCGGGCTCGACGCCCCGCTCTCGCGCGACGCCGCGGCCGACCTCGCCTCGCTGTTCAAGGCGATCGCCGACCCGGCGCGCCTGCAGCTGCTCGCGCTGATCCGCGCGACCGAGAGCGGCGAGTCCTGCGTCTGCGACCTCACCGCTCCGCTCGGGCTCAGCCAGCCGACCGTGAGCCACCACCTCAAGGTGCTGGTCGATGCCGGCCTGCTGACGCGCGAGAAGCGCGGGATCTGGTCGTGGTACGCCGTGGTGCCCGGGCGGCTCGCGGAGCTCGCCAACGTCCTGACCTGACGTCCAGTGGGACAGCGCCGATTTCTGACCGGGCCCCCGAACCTTGTACCCTCCTCGACGGTGGCGTGTCCGAGCGGCCGAAGGAGCACGCCTCGAAAGCGTGTGAGGGTTGACGCCCTCCGTGGGTTCAAATCCCACCGCCACCGCCAGCCGACGAAGGGGCACCTCCCACAGGGAGGTGCCCCTTCCGCATGAGGCGGTGGCGCGCGCATGCAGGGAGGAACCCCGCGGGCCGCTCGCTCCCGTCATCGCGCACGCGCCGAAGGCGCCGCGCCAATCCCCGAGCGGTACGCCCCCACAAGTGAGGGATCCCACCGCCACCGCCACGGCCCGCATCTGCGGGTGGTGCGCATGCAGGTCGACGGTGCGGCCCGCTCGCGGCGACCGCCTGCCGCGGTCGGCGAGGCGGCCTAGGGTCGGAGGATGGCTGACCTGCTCCTCGGGGGTCGCATCGACCCCGCCACCGGTGACCGCACGCCCGACCGCACGACCGTCGCGTCCGCCGACCTGACGACGCACGGCGTGATCGTCGGCATGACCGGCTCGGGCAAGACCGGTCTCGGTGTCGTGCTCATCGAGGAGTGCCTCGCGGCCGGCGTACCGACGATCCTCATCGATCCGAAGGGGGACCTCACCAACCTGCTGCTCATCTTCCCCGAGCTGCGCGGCACCGACTTCCGGCCGTGGGTCAACGAGGGCGACGCGCAGAAGGCGGGCGTCGACATGGACGCCTTCGCGGAGCAGCAGGCGACGTCGTGGCGCGACGGCCTCGCCGGCTGGGAGATCGCCCCGGAGCGTCTGGCCGAGCTGCGCGCCAAGGTCGACTTCACCATCTACACGCCGGGCTCGTCGTCGGGCCGGCCGCTCAACATCGTGGGGTCGCTCGCTGCGCCGAAGGCAGGCACCGACACCGAGGTCGTCGCCGACGAGATCGACTCCTACGCCACGAGCCTGCTCGGCATGGTGGGCATCAGCGGCGACCCGCTCTCCTCGCGCGAGCACATCCTGCTCGCGAACCTGATCCAGAACGCGTGGGCGCAGGGGCAGGACCTCGACATCGCGACGCTCATCGGCCAGGTGCAGTCGCCTCCGATCCGCAAGCTCGGTGTGCTCGAGCTCGACGCGTTCTTCCCGCCGAACGACCGCATGGCCTTCGCGATGAAGCTCAACGGGCTGCTGGCCTCGCCGTCGTTCGCGACGTGGCTCACCGGCGACCCCATCGACATCGACGCGATGCTGCGCACGCCCGACGGCAGGCCTCGCTGCGCCGTCGTCACGACCGCGCACCTCGACGACGAGCAGCGCCAGTCCGTCACGTCGCTGGTGCTCGCGAAGCTCGTGACGTGGATGCGCCGGCAGAGCGGCACGAGCGACCTGCGGGCTCTGCTCTACATGGACGAGGTCGCGGGCTACCTCCCGCCGACGGCGAACCCGCCGACGAAGAAGCCGATCATGCTGCTGCTCAAGCAGGCTCGCGCGTTCGGCCTCGGCGTCGTGCTCGCGACGCAGAACCCGGTCGACGTCGACTACAAGGCGCTGTCCAACTCCGGCACCTGGCTCATCGGCCGGCTGCAGACCGAGCAGGACAAGGCGCGCCTGGTCGACGGGCTGTCGAGCGCGGCCGGCGGGGTCGACGTCAAGGCCGTGGCCGACACGATCGGCAACCTCGGCAAGCGGCAGTTCCTGCTGCGCAAGGCGGGCAAGGACGTGCCCGAGGTGATGACGACGCGCTGGGCGATGAGCTACCTGCGCGGGCCGCTCACGCGCGACCAGATCGGCGAGGCCCTCGCCCTGTCGTCGCCGTCCTCGGCTCCGTCGGCGGCGACCGTCCCTGCTCCGGCATCGGCCGGGGCCACACCAGCGCCGTTGCCGGCGCCGGCCGCCGAGGCTGCGCCCGTGGCACCCGTGCCTCTGAGCGTCCCGCCGGCCACCGCTGGCGCGGACGAGTCGCCGGTCATGCCGAGCATCGCTGCCGGCGTGCCTGTGGCCTACGTCGATCCTGCCGCGCCGTGGCTCCCAGCTGTCGGGGGCGTGAGCGGAGGCAAGCACCTGCGCGCCGCCGCCGTGGCGCGCGTCGACCTGACGTTCGACGAGGGCACGGATGTCGTCGCCTCCGAGGAGTTCGAAGCCGTCCTCATGCCGCTCGCGCAGGTGCCCGACCCGCGGCAGTTCGTCGCCGTCGACTACGACGACCGCGACCTGGTGACGACGGCGCCTGCCGGCGCGGTCTACGGCCTCGTGCCCTCGGAGGCCAAGGCGAAGACGTACTGGAACGCGATGCAGAAGTCGCTCGTCGACGAGCTGGTCCGCTCGCGCACGACCGAGGTCATGGTGAACGCCGACCTCAAGGCGATGGCACGGCCGGGCGAGACGCGCGAGCAGTTCGTGGCGCGCTGCCACACGCTCGTCGACGCCGCGGCCGACAAGGAGCTCACGTCGCTGCGGTCGAAGTACGAGACCAAGCTGACGAGCGCGCGCGTGAAGCTCAGCGACGCGCAGATCAACGCCCAGGTCCTGCAGCAGCAGTACGACGCCGACTACGGGCTCGCGGCCACGAGCATCTCGGTCCTCGGCGGCCTGCTCGGCGGGCGCCGCAGCCGCAGCTCGATGGCCAGCCAGGCCAAGAGGCAGTCGAGCGCCAACGCGAAGGTCGGTGCGGCAGAGACCAAGGCGACGGCGCTGCAGCGGGCGGTGGCCGACCTCGAGGCCGAGCTGCAGACCGAGCTGCTCGAGGTGGACGCCCGTTGGAACGCCAAGGCTGAGAACGTCACCACGACGAGCATCCCGCTCGAGAAGTCCGACGTCGTCGTCCGCGACTTCCGCCTCGTCTGGATCCCGGTGTCCTGAGCGACCCGCGTCCGTGGTTCCCCGAACATGATCATGTGTGGGGAACGACGTCGGACGTGTGCGGTCAGAGGACCGGGCCCACGGGTCAGGCGGAGGGGCTGGCGCTCGCTGCGGTCGTCGGCTTGGTCGACGCGGCCGTCGGCGACGTGCAGCCGGCGCCGGTGGCGACCGCGGTCGGCTTCTTGAGCGCGGCGTCGACCTTGACCTGCGGCGTGACGGCCTTGAACTTCTGACCGAGCACGACGTCGATGGTGGCGT
>DASSQW010000246.1:0-2849 GCA_035702165.1 Candidatus Nanopelagicales bacterium | reverse complement strand
AGCGCGTCGACGACCTCGCGGGCGAGGTCCGCGCCGGCGTGGACCTCCTTGGACCCCTCCTCGGTGGCGAGGATGGTCGCGTTGGTCTCGGTCTGGATCTGGGCGACCAGCGCCTGGATCTGGCCGGCGGACTCCTGCGAGCGCTCGGCGAGCTTGCGCACCTCGGCGGCGACGACGGCGAACCCGCGGCCGTGCTCCCCCGCGCGCGCCGCCTCGATGGCGGCGTTGAGCGCGAGCAGGTTGGTCTGGTCGGCGAGGTCGTCGATGACCTCGAGGATGCGGCCGATCTCCTGGCTCTTCTCGCCGAGCGAGAGGGCTCGGGCGGCGATCTGGTCCACGCGGTCGGCGATCTGGTCCATCGAGTGCACCGAGGCGGACACCGCCATCCGGCCCTCCTCCGCGTGGCGCAGCGTCTCGGCGGCGTACCGCGCGACAGCCTCGGCGGTGTCGGCGATCTGCGCGGCGGTGGCGGCGAGCTCCTCGATGGTCGACGTCGTCTCCGCGACGGCGGACGACTGCTGCGACGCGCTGGCCGCGTGCTCCTCGGCGGTCGCGAGGAGCTCGACCGCGGAGGCGGAGATCTGCTCGCCGCCCGAGCGCACCTGCTCGACGAGGTCGCGCAGGCTCTCCAGCGCCTGGTTCACCGACATGGACAGCACGACCACGGTGTCGGACTCGGCGTCCTGCTCGTCGGTCACCATCGTCGCGATGTCGATGGTGGCCGACAGGTCGCCGGCGGCGGCGCGCTCGAGCTGCTCGGTGAGCGCGTCGACACGGGCCGAGAGCTCGCGACGCTCGCGGGTGGACTTGCTCTCGAAGGCGAGCACCGCGGCGGCGAGCTGGCCGTCGATGAGGGTCATCGCGGGCAGGCACAGGATGGCGACGATGCCGAGCGGGATCGCGGTGCCCGTCCAGGTCTGGGTGACCGTGCCGGTGAACGCGACGCTCACCGAGAGCAGCGCGGCGAACCCGATCAACGACCAGCGGGTGAACACCAGCGATGCGAAGAGGACGTTGACCGCGAGCAGGACCGAGGCGCACCCGAGCAGGCCGCCGCTGGCGCAGGCCAGGCCGGTCACGTAGACGACGTTGGCCACCAGGATGATGCGGCCGACGAGCAGGGTCTGGGCCAGCGGCACCTGGTTGCGGTGCGCGGCGAAGGCCAGCGACGTGGTGATGGTGGCGACGAGCGCGCCGAACGCGGTCCACGCCCACATGCGGTACATGTCGACCGGCGCCTCGGGCACGAAGTGCGCCGTGAGGTACGCCGCCAGCAGACCCACGGCGACGCAGCCCCACGTGGCGACGCCCGCGATCACGGCGATGCGCTTGCTGAACTCCACGGTCGCTCCCACCCCAGTGCGAAGGAGCCCCCACGGCTCCCCCTTCTCCTGTTTCGGGAGGACGGCCGTTCCCCTGAAGGGGTGAACCGGGTCGAAGTTCCGTGCTCAGCGACGGGCGGCGACGCGCGTCCGGAGCCCGAGCAGCCCGGCGGTCGAGAGGACGGCGACCGGACCTCCGGAGCCTGCCTGGACGACGCCCGCGACCAGCTCGTCCCCGCCCGGAGGCAGGGCCCCCGGTGCGGGTCCCGGCTCGTCGGTGACGTCGAGCAGCCCGGAGACCGCCTCGGCGATCACGCCCAGCTCGATGTCGTCGACGGCGACGACGACCACGCGTGCACTGGTCGGCAGCGGCGAGGCCGGCAGCCCGAGGAGCGGGCGCAGGTCGACCACGGGCAGCACGTGCCCGCGCCAGTTCGCCACGCCGGACACCCAGCCGGGAGTCCCCGGCACGCGCGTGCGCGCGGGCACGGGCAGCACCTCGGCGACGTCGGTGGCGCGCACGGCGTACCGGCCGCCCGACAGGCGCACGACGAGGTGCCCCGTCCCGATGCTCGGTGCCTCGACGGTCTCGTCGTCGAACCACGTGGGCATGGCGATGGTCACTCCGGCCTCATCGACCGGTCCGGAGCGTCCCTGAAGCCGGAGCGGTGCAGGGCTCAGACCGAGGGATCGGGCCGCCCGGTGCGCCGGGCCTGCGCGAGCTCGCGCGCGCCCCGGGGCATCGGGACGGCGACCGCCAGCAGCAGCAGGAGGGCGGTGCCCACGAGGTAGACCCAGGTACGGGCGACGTCGGGCAGCAGGATGTCGCCCCCCGGACCGAAGATCGCGAACGCGACCGTGGGGATCGCCCAGCCCAGCGCCACGCAGCCCGCGCCGAGACGGGTGCCGGTGATCCATGCGGCGGCCCGGGCGATGACCGGGATGGCGACCACGACGAGCAGCCCGACCGGTACGGCGGTACCGCCCACGAGGATGCGCAGCGGCGCGATCGCGACGCCGAACATGGCGCAGATCAGGCCGACGACGAAGAGCAGCCCGTACGACAGCGACGGCGGGGTCTCCCACGGGGAGCGGCCTGCGTCCTCGACGGCGGGCCGTCCGTCCGCGTCGTGCTCGGCTGGACCGTCGGACACCGCATCGACGGCGTCGACCGTCTCGGTGGGGAGGTCCTGATCGTCGGGCACGCGTGGAGCCTACGTGCCTGCGCGGCGGCGACGTCCTCCCAGGGCCGCCGCCGCGCAGCGCACAGCTCTAGGCGCCCGGGTCCTCGGGCAGCGGGGTGCTCGGAGCGACGAGCGTCGCCGTACCGCCGACCGACGACCGGTCGCGCAGGTCGATCGCCCGACCCGACGCCTCCTCGAGGATGTCGGTGATCTGGCGGCCGATCAGCTCGTGGCGCTCGATGAGCGCGTCACGCAGCGCCTCGACGAGGTGCCGGTTCTCGTCGAGCAGGGCGACGGTGTACGCCTTCTGCTCCTGCAGGATCTTCTCGACGCGCTCGCGGCC
>DASSQW010000245.1:0-2320 GCA_035702165.1 Candidatus Nanopelagicales bacterium | reverse complement strand
GAGGTCCGCAGGGACGCGGTCGGCGTACGTCGACACGATGAGCGTCTCCTCGTCGCGGATCATGCCGAGGAACCCGACCTCCGCGGTCGGGAGCAGCCGCATCATGCCGTCGAGCATGCCGAGGCCGGCGCGCAGGATCGGCACCACGAGCGGTCGCGGGAT
Organism: Candidatus Nanopelagicales bacterium; assembly: GCA_035702165.1. Taxonomy (GTDB): domain Bacteria; phylum Actinomycetota; class Actinomycetes; order S36-B12; family CAIYMF01; genus Longivirga. Next base: position 2,158 of record DASSQW010000245.1, on the reverse strand, counting down.
CGCCAGGCGCACGCCGATGGCCGGGGCGACCGGTGTCGTGACGGCGACCCGCTCGACGCGGATGTCGCGCGTGGCCTCGTAGGCGAGCAGCGTCACGAGCTCGTCGGCGAGGCGGCGGAACGTCGGCGAGTCGGTCTCCGCGTCGCGCAGGCGCGTGAGCTTGTGGGCGACGAGCGGGTGGTCGGCGACGTGGATGCGCAGGCTCTCGGGCATGGCCGCAGGGTAGGCCGTCCGCGTGCTCCTGCACGACCCGACCGCGGGAGCGCGACCGTGGTGCGTCTCACGCCGCCTCCCCGTCCGGAGGCGCCAAAGGGTGGGCGGCCCCCGCGCCGTTCTGACACGCTGAGCGGGCGGCGAAGGCGCTGCGTGCCCGCCACGAGGAGGTCGACGTGCCCGACACCGACGTCGACTTCGCGTTCGCCGCCTGGCGCGAGGAGGGCCTCTGGCGCCTCGAGCGGCTCCCCGATCGCATCGGCGAGCAGCTCGACACCCTCGTGAGCGCCTGCCGTGCGCAGCCCGGCGAGGGGGGCGTGCTCGGGATGGTCTCGGTCGAGGAGGAGTTCTTCGTCCTGGTGCGCGTGCTCGGCGAGGACGTGCGCGTGCTCGTCTCCGACGTCTACGCCGCGGAGGAGTGGCCGATCGGCCTCGCCGCGCTCGAGCGCCTCGGGACGCCGATGCCCGACGACGACGACTCCGACGACCCCGAGCCCGGCGGCGACCTGCGCATCGTCGAGGACCTCGGCCTCGGCGTCGAGGAGCTCGAGCTGCTCCTCGACGACCCCGAGCTCTACCCCGACGAGCAGCTCGCCGGCATCGCCGCCCGCCTCGGCTTCGGCGAGCACTTCGACTCCCTCCTCGAGTCCCTCGACGCCCGCTGACCCTGCGCTGAAGGGGATCGCCGGGTCGGATGCGGGATGATCGGTCGGTGCAGCCGCGCCCGTCCGACGTCGACGCCGTACGCCGTGCCCTCGACGAGGCGCGTGCCGCGGCGCTCGTCGGCGAGGTGCCGATCGGAGCGGTCGTCGTGGCGGCCGACGGCGAGCTGATCGGCGTCGGGCGCAACGAGCGCGAGGCCACGCACGACCCCACCGCGCACGCTGAGGTCGTCGCCATCCGTTCTGCCGCAGCGCATCTGGGCACCTGGCGTCTCGACGGTGCGACGCTCGCGGTCACGCTGGAGCCGTGCCCGATGTGCGCCGGCGCCGCGTGGTTGTCGCGGGTCGACCGCGTCGTGTTCGGCGCGTGGAACGACGAGTACGGCGCTGCCGGATCGCTCTGGGACGTGCTGCGCGACGGCCGGCTCAACCACCGCCCCGAGGTGGTCGCCGGCGTGCTCGCCGACGAGTGCGCGGCGCTGCTGACGGAGTTCTTCGCCGAACGGCGTACGACGTGAGCCGCATCGCGCTGCTGGGGGACCGCAGCACGCACCGCAGCCACCGGGAGCTCGACGCGCTGATCCCGCGGCTGCACGACGAGCTCGGCGTCGAGGCCGAGTGGATCGCGACCGGCAGCTACGCCGACGTCACGGCGTACGACGGGGTCTGGCTCGTTCCCGGGAGCCCGTACGCCGACGACGCGGCGGTGCTCGAGTCGCTGCGCGCCGTCCGCGTCAGCGGGATGCCCTTCCTCGGCACCTGCGGCGGCATGCAGTACGCCGTGCTCGAGATGACCCGCAACCTGCTCGGCCGCCCCGCGACGCACGCGGAGTCCGACGGCGAGGCCGTCGACAACGTGGTGAGCGCGCTCGCCTGCTCGCTGCAGGGCGAGGAGCGCGTCGTGACCGCGGTGCCGGGCTCGCGCTTCGCGACCTGGTGCCCCGAGCCGTTCGCGGGCATGCACTTCTGCGGGTACGCCGCGACACCGGCCGCGATCGCCGCACTGGAGCCGGTCGGGGTTCGGGTGACCGCAACCGCTCCGGACGCGGGCGCGGAGGTCCTCGAGCTCGACGGCCACGACTTCTACGTGACGAGCATGTTCCAGCCCCACGTCGGCGCTAGTGCCGGCGAGCCCCTCCATCCGCTGATCCGCGCCTTCGCCGCCGCGGTCTGACCCGCCAGGATCTGCCCACCTCGTGGTGGCTTCTCGAGCCCGACACGCGGCGGGAAGCAACCACTAGGTGGGCAGATCGCGGAGGGCGAGGCGGCGGCGCAGCCAGAGG
>DASSQW010000244.1:0-5983 GCA_035702165.1 Candidatus Nanopelagicales bacterium | reverse complement strand
GAGGCGGGTTCGAGGTCCCCCTCGACGGCCGGGAGCCGGTCGTGATCCGGGCGTTCAACGTCCTCCGCCAGTACGACGAGGAGCAGGTCCGCGCCGCCTGGGTCGCGATGTCGTCGCGGCTCGCGCCGGGCGGACTGCTGGTCGAGGGCACGTGCGACGAGCTCGGCCGCCACGCCTGGTGGGTCGCCCTCGAGGCCGGCGCCGACGTACCCCGCTCGCTGACCCTCTCGACCCGGCTCGGCGGCCTCGCGGCCCCCGGCGACCTCGCGGAGCGGCGGCCCAAGGCGCTCATCCACCGCAACGTCCCTGGCGAGCCGGTGCACGACTCCCTCCGCGCCCTGGACCGCGCGTGGGCGGCCGCGGCGCCGCACGCGGCGTTCGGCGCTCGGCAGCGCTGGATGGCGACCGTCGCCGCCGTCCGGGATGCCGGCGTCCCCGTGCTCGACGGACCGAGCCGGTGGCGGCTGGGGGAGGTGACCGTCGCCTGGACGGCCGTCACCCCGTCAGGCGACACATCGCGGACCGGATCGGGTCGATGATGACCTCGTGACGATCATCGAGGCGGTGCCCGGCGACCTGACCGTCGAGGAGGTCGACGCGGTCGTGAACGCCGCGAACTCCACCCTGCTCGGCGGCGGCGGGGTCGACGGTGCGATCCATCGGGCCGGCGGCCCGGAGATCCTCGAGGCGTGCCGCGAGCTTCGGCGCACCGTGCTGCCCGACGGGCTGCCCACCGGCGAGGCGGTCGTGACCACGGCGGGGCGGATGCCGGCGCGGTGGGTCGTGCACACGGTCGGCCCGGTCTACGGCGCCAACGCCGGTCGCGACGCCGAGCTGCTCGCGTCCTGCCACCGCAACGCGCTGCTCGCCGCGCACGAGGTCGGCGCGCGCACGCTCGCCCTTCCCGCGATCTCGTGCGGCGTCTACGGCTATCCCGTCGAGGAGGCCGCGCCGATCGCGGTGCGCGCTGTCCAGGAGACGGTCGCCTCGCTGCCCGGTGCGTTCGACGCCGTGCGGTTCGTGCTCATCGAGCCGAGGGTGCTCGCCAAGTTCCTCGTCGCGCTCGCGAGCCCGCGCTAGCGTCGACGGCGTGCCCGTCCCCGAGCTGCGCACCGACCGCCTGCTGCTGCGTCCCTGGACGACGTCGGACGCCGATGCCGAGGCCTGCTATGCCGTCCTCTCGCACCCGGACGTGTGGCCGTGGCTCGGCGCCGACCCCAAGCCCTGCCCCGACGTCGAGGCTGCGCGACGCACGTGCGAGAAGGGGTCGTCGTTCGCCGACGGCGCCGTCGGGCTGTGGGCGGTCGAGACGCCCGAGGTCGACGGGATCTCGCCGCAGCCGTGCGGGACGGTGCTCGTCGTACCCCTGCCGCGCAGCGACGGCGCGCCGAGCGACGTCCTCGAGATCGGCTGGCACCTGCACCCGCACGCGTGGGGCCGCGGGATCGCGACCGAGGCTGCGCTGAGCCTCGTCCATCTCGCCCGCGAGCATGGGGTGCAGCAGCTGCACGCCGTGGTCTACGAGGGCAACGAGCGGTCGATGGCCGTCTGCGACCGGCTGGGGATGACCCGGCTCGGGCCCACCGACGAGTGGTACGGCACGACGTTCGTCGACCACGTGCTCGAGCTCTGACCGGATCGCCGTCACCCGCGCGGAGCACCGTTCTCCAGAATCGTTGCAGCGCATGCCGATCCACGATCTGACGCTCGTGCCCGGCACGGCCTGCGCACCGCCGGCCTCATGCTCCGGGGTGCCGACTTGTGCCGGGCACGGGCGAACGCTCGGCTAGGCCTCGAGCGCGACCCGGATGCGCCGGAAGCCCTTGCCCTTGTTCTCGACCTTCACGACGCGCATCCGCCCGACCTGGCGGGTCGAGGCGACGTGAGTGCCGCCGTCGGCCTGCACGTCGAGCCCGTCGATGTCGACGATGCGCACGATCTCGATCGTCGGCGGCAGCAGGTTCGTCGCCGTGCGGATGAGGTCGGGGATCGCGAACGCCTCGTCGCGCGGCAGCTCGTACGCCGAGATCGCGCGGTCGGTCTCGACCTCGACGTTGCACGCGGCCTCGACCGCCTCCTTGAAACCCTCGGGCACGGCGTCGAGGTTGAAGTCCAGCCGGCCCTCGAGCGGCTCCATGTTCGACCCGGTGACGAGCGCGCCGTAGTCGCGGAACACCACGCCCGAGAGCAGGTGCAGGCCGGAGTGCGTGCGCATGAGCGCCGTACGCCGACCGTCCTCGATCGCACCTCGGACGGCGGTGCCGACGGGCGGCAGCGGGTCGTCGTCGTGCGCGACGAGGCGTACGTCGTCGGACTTGAGCGCCCCGACGATGCGGGTCTGCACGCCGCCCCACAGCAGCACGCCGTGGTCCGGCGGCTGGCCGCCGCCGCCCGGGTAGAACGCGCTGCGGTCCAGCACGATCCCGGTCTCGCGGTCGCTCTCGAGGACGACGGCGTCCCACTCGCGCAGCGTCGCGTCGCTCAGCTCGAGGCGGTCCGTCATCGCGGCTACTTCTTGCCCTGAGCGGCGACTGCCGCCGCGGCCGCGACGGCGGCCTCGGGGTCGAGGTACTCGCCGCCTCGCACCGTCGGCCGGAGGTCGGCGTCGAGGCGGTAGACGAGGGGGATGCCGGTCGGGATGTTGAGCGCGGCGATGTCGTCGTCGCTGATGCCGTCGAGGTGCTTCACCAGCGCGCGCAGCGAGTTGCCGTGCGCCGCGACGAGGACGACCTTGCCCGCCCGCAGGTCGGGGACGATGACGTCCTCCCAGTAGGGCAGCAGGCGGTGCACGACGTCCTTGAGGCACTCGGTCAACGGGTTGGCCTCGGGCGGCAGCCACGCGTAGCGGGGGTCGTGGGTCTGCGAGAACTCGTCGTCGGGGTCGATCGCCGGCGGCGGGGTGTCGTAGCTGCGCCGCCAGAGCATGAACTGCTCCTCGCCGTACGCCTCGAGGGTCTGCGCCTTGTTCTTGCCCTGCAGCGCTCCGTAGTGCCGCTCGTTGAGCCGCCAGTTGCGCACCACGGGGATCCAGTGGCGGTCGCACGCGTCGAGCGCGATCTGCGAGGTCTTGATCGCGCGGCGCAGCAGCGAGGTGTGCACCACGTCGGGCAGCACGCCGGCCTCGGCGAGCATCTCTCCGCCGCGCACCGCCTCGGCCAGGCCCTTCTCCGACAGGTCGACGTCGACCCAGCCGGTGAACTGGTTCAGGGCGTTCCACGTGCTCTCGCCATGACGGAGCAGGACCAAGGTGTACGGCGCATCGCTCATGCCCCAATCCAACCGAACAGGAGTGCACCAAGACCACCCAGCCCCCGCTTTGGAGGTCTCAGAGGCACGTATAGCGCCCTCTCAGACCTCCAGAGCGGGTCAGTCGTGGTCGGGGCGGAGGTGCTCGAAGGCCGTGAGGTTCGTCGTGGGCTCGCCTCGGGAGAGGCGCCACTCCCACTCCTTGCGGATGGAGGAGCCGAAGCCGAGCTCGAGGATGGTGTTGAACGAGCCGTCGGCGTACTCGAGGACCGAGCCGAGGAGGCGGTCGACCTCGTCCGGGGTCACCGACGCGAGGGGCAGCCGGCCGGACAGGTAGATGTCGCCGAGGTGGTCGACGGCGAAGGAGACGCCGTACATCCGCAGGTTGCGCTCGAGAAGCCAGCGGTAGACGGCCTCGGCGTTCTCGTCGACGTGGCGGGCGACGAAGGCCTGCACCGTCAGCGCGTGCTCGCCGACGACCATCGACACCGTCGTCTTCTGCTTTCGCTCGCCCGGCAGGACGACGACGAAGCGTCCGGGTGCGGTCTCCTCGACGTCGAGCTCGTGCGCCGCGAGCGCGGCGCGCAGGACGTCGGCAGGCGAGCTCACGCGCGGACGGCGGCGAGCGGGCGGCCGCCGGCGCGCTCGGCCAGGGCGGCGCGGTAGACCTCGAGCGTGGCGTCGGCGGTCGCGTCCCAGCCGAAGTGGGCCGCGTGCTCGACCGCGCCGACCGACCAGCGGGCGAGGGTGTCGGGGTCGCCGAGCGCGGACGCGAGGGCGTCGGCCCAGGCACGCGGGTCGTGCCCGTCGACGAGGCGGCCGCTGCGCCCGTCGCACACGGCCGTGGGCAGGCCGCCGACGCGCGCGGCGACCACGGGCGTGCCGCAGGCCTGCGCCTCGACGGCGACCAGCCCGAAGGACTCGGAGTACGACGGCACGACGGCGAGGTCCGCGGCGCGGTACCAGTCGGCGAGGCGGTGGCGGTCGACCGGCGGCACGAAGCGCACGAGGTCGCGCACGCCGAGCTCGACGGCGAGGTCCTCGAGCGCGTGCGGGTGCGCGAGGCCCGTGCCCGAGGGCCCGCCGCACACCACGACCTGCAGCCGCTCGCGCAGCGACGGCGTCGCCGCGACCATCGCGGCCACGGCGCGCACGAGGACGTCGGGCGCCTTGAGCGGCTGGATGCGACCGACGAACAGCAGCACCTGCTTGTCGAGCGGTACGCCGACGCGCGCGCGGGCCGCGGCGCGGTCGCCCGGCGTGAACGAGTCGAGGTCGACGCCGGGGTGCACGACGGCGACGCGGCGCGGGTCGGCGCCGTACAGGTCGATGAGCTGGTCGGCCTCGATGGAGGTGTTGGCGACCAGCCGGTCAGCGGCGTCGACGACCTGCTGCTCGCCGATCACGCGGCCGTCGGGCTCCGGCACGTCGCCCGAGGCGAGGGTGAGGTTCTTGACCTTGGCCATCGTGTGCATCGCGTGCACCAGCGGGACGTTCCAGCGCTCGGCAGCCAGCCACCCGACCTGGCCGGAGAGCCAGTAGTGCGAGTGCACGAGGTCGTACCAGCCCTCGGTCCGGGTCGCCTCGACGCGCAGCACACCTGAGGTGACGGCGCAGAGCTGGCCGGGGAGATCCTCCTTGGCGAGACCCTGGAACGGGCCGGCCGTGATGTGGCGGACGAGGACGCCGTCGTGCATCTCGACCACCGGGTCCACGTCGCCGGAGGTGGCACGCGTGAAGATGTCGACCTCGACGCCGCGGGCGGCCAGCCGCCGGGCCACCTCGGTGACGTAGACGTTCATGCCGCCCGCGTCGCCCGTGCCGGGCTGGTCCAGCGGCGACGTGTGCACCGACAGCACGGCCACGCGGCGCGGGCTGTGCGTGGGGCGGCGTACCGGCTCGGCCTCCAGCGGCAGCACAGCCACGGGCAGCACCTCCGCTCGGACGTCGCGCGACCCACGGCGGGCCGACTCAGGACAACGACCCCCGAGTCTGGCGCATTCCGCGGAGTCCGGCGACGTGGAGCCCGCGACCCTGGTCGGGGCGGCGACCCCGCGTGCAGCCGCCGTGAGCGCTCCGCAGGCGTCCGGACCGGTCAGCGGGGGTCGGGCAGCGCGGTGGGGTCGATGAGGGCTTCGGGGTCGACGGTCGCGTAGGGCTCGCCGGTGGCGACGTAGACGACCCGCTTGGCGATGGTCACGGCATGGTCGGCGAAACGCTCGTAGAAGCGCGAGAGGAGCGTGACGTCGACCGCCGCCTCGACCCCGTGCTCCCACGACGGCGCGAGCACCGTCTGGAACAGCTCGCGGTGCAGGCGGTCCATCTCCTCGTCGGTGCGCGCGACGTCGGCCGCCATCGTGATGTCCTTGGTCGCGATCACCGAGCCGGTCTTGGCCACGACGTTCTGGGCCACGGCGCCCATCGCCTGGAACGTCGGCCGCAGCTGCACCGGTACGGCGGTCGCGGGGTAGCGCAGGCGAGCCGACTTCGCGATGTGGGCCGCGAGATCGCCCATCCGCTCGAGCGAGGCGGAGATCCGCAGCGCCGCGACGATCACGCGCAGGTCGGTCGCCACCGGCTGCTGCAGCGCGGACACCTGGAAGCAGTCGGCCTCCACCTTCGAGGCGACCGCGTCGATCGCGTCGTCGCCGGCGATGACCGACTCGGCGAGCTGCAGGTCGGCGTCGAGCAGCGCCTGGGTGGCGCGGTTCATCGCCGAGCCGACGAGCCGGGTCAT
>DASSQW010000243.1:0-4662 GCA_035702165.1 Candidatus Nanopelagicales bacterium | reverse complement strand
CCGTCGATGCGTGACCAGGGGACGGTCTGGCGTCCGCTCATCACGCGTCGACGGTCAGAGCCAGCCGCGCTCGTCGGCGACCCGCACCGCCTCCGCGCGCGTGCGTGCCGCGGTCTTCGTGATCGCGGAGGAGAGGTAGTTGCGCACGGTGCCCTCCGACAGGTGCAGCGCAGCTGCGACGTCGGCCGCGGTCCCGCCGCCACGCGCGGCCACCAGCACCTCGCGCTCGCGTTCGGTCAACGGGCTGTCCCCCATTGCCAGGCTCTCAGCAGCGAGCGCCGGGTCGACGACCCGCTCGCCCGCGGCCACGCGTCGCACGGCGTCGGCGAGCTGCGCCGCCGGCGCGTCCTTGACGAGGAAGCCCGATGCCCCGGCCTCCATGGCCCGACGGAGATAGCCAGGACGACCGAACGTCGTGAGGACCAGCACGCGGCAGTCCGGCGCGGCGGCCCTCACCAGGCGGGTGGCCTCGATCCCGTCGAGACCCGGCATCTCCACGTCGAGCAGCGCGACGTCGACGTCATGGGCGAGCACGGCGTCGAGCACCTCGTCGCCCCTGCCCACCTCGGCCACGACCTCGAGGCTGGACTCGAACGACAGCAGCGCCGACAGCGCCCCTCGGACCAGGTTCTGGTCGTCGGCGAGCAGCACCCGGATCATGGAGCGACCACGACCGCGAGCCGGTAGCCGCCGCCGGTGCGGGCACCCGCCTCGAGGACGCACCCGGCGAGCTCGGCCCGACGACGCAGGCCCTCGAGCCCGGAGGCGGTGGCATCGGCTGCCGCAGCAGCGCCTCGCCCGTCGTCGAGGACCTCGACGCGATCCGGCGCGAGCCGGACGGTGCAGCGGCCCGCCCCGCTGTGGCGCACCACGTTGGTCACGCCCTCGCGGACGACGTGCCCGAACACCTGCCGGAGGCGACCCGGCACCTCGTCGACCGCGTTCGGCAGGTCGGGCTCGATCCCCGCGGCGTCCAAGGCACGGCGGGCTGCGACCAGCTCGGCGGCAAGGGAGACATCGCGGTAGTTCCCGACCGTGGCCCGCGCGTCGGCGAGGGCCTCGCGCGCGAGGCGCTCGATGTCGGCGACCTCGGCGCGAGCACGTTCGGGGTCGACGTCGAGCAGCCGTCCGGCGAGCTCGGACTTCACGGCTATCACGGTCAGGCTGTGCCCGAGGACGTCGTGCAGGTCGCTCGCCATGCGTTCCCGCTCCGCGACGACGGCGTACGACGCCCGCTCGGTCTCCGCCTCGAGCTCGGCCCGGGTGCGCTCCGACATCCGCACGACGCCGAACATCGCCATAGCCGCCGCGACGACCGAGAACGCGTAGCTCCAGGCATCCGTCCAGCCCGCAGCCCGCTCGATCACCAGCAGCAGCGCGACGACCGCGGCGGTGGCAGCGATCGCGGGGCGCCACGTCAGCACCAGCTGCAGCGCGACCGCCACGAACACGAAGGTCGTCAGTCCCGACTGCCCGCTGAACGGCAGCACCGCGCAGGCGACGGCGAGCATCGCGGCCACGAGGAGCTGGATCCGCCAGGCTCGGCGCCGCTCGAAGGAGGTGGCCACCACGACGAGGTACAGCGCGCCGAACAGGACCAGCAGCGCCACACCGACGACCGATCCGAGTCCCGAGGTGCGGTCCAGGATGTCGCCCGCCGGGCCGAGCAGGACGACGAGCCACACCGCCGCGAAGGGCAGGGCGTAGCGCCTGCGCCGATCCATCCCAGCCTCCTCACGGCATCGCGCACCGAGGTCCACATCCTCGCTCATGGCGCTCAGCGCGCGGTGTCCCGGAGATAGGCGGCGCGCGCCAGCCGCGCGAGCACGACCGTCCAGACGACGAGCACGATCCAGGCCTTGGCGGGCCAGACCTCGCCGGTGAAGGCCGAGTGCGCCGCCTGGGTCAGCCAGTACGACGGGAGCAGCTGCGCCAGCTGAGACAGCAGCTCGGAACCGCCCGCGATCGGGCCCCAGGCTCCGCCCAGCAGCGCGAACAGCGCCGTGACACCACCGACGGCCGGCCCCAGGGAGTCGGTGCTCAGCAGGTGGCCGAACAGGATGCCCAGGACGGCGAAGGGCACCAGCCCGACGAGGATGAGCAGCGTCATACGGATCCACGCCTCGGCCGGCAGGCGGACGCCGTACAGCGCCCCCGCGAGGTAGAGGACGACGATGCTCGCCAGCGCCAGGACGTAGCCGCTCGCGACCTTGGTGGCGAAGTACGTGCGCGCGGACAGTGGCGTGAGGCGCAGCTGCCGCGTCCAGCCGATCTGGCGCTCGGTCGCGATGCGGGCGCCGCCGGCGATGACGGCCGCCATCGAGCCCCAGGAGACCATGCCGACCATGTAATACAGCGCGAAGGAGATCCCGCTGCCCGCGAAGTCCTTCACCTCGCGGTTCGCACCCGCGACGATCAGGAACAGCAGCAGCGGGAAACCCAGCGAGAACACGAGGAACCGGCGGTTGCGGAGCGTCCGGCGTATCTCCGCCCTGACGTAGACGGCGGAGCTCATCGGGCCACCCCGTCCTGGTCCGCGGTGAGGATGCGGAACGCCTGCTCGAGCCCGGCTCCGGTGACCTCGAGATCGCGTGCCTGCGGGTACCTCGGGAGCAGCGCGCGCAGGGCGAGGTCGGCGTCGTCGCACTGGAGCGTCACGGCGGATCCGGTGCGCGCCGCCGAGCGCACGCCGTCGATCGCCTCGAGCTCGTCGAGGGCGACGTCGGGCAGCGTCGCGCGGATCGTGCGGAGCCCGACGACCGCCTTGATCTCCGTGGCCGGGCCGTCGGCGACGATCCGCCCCGCGGCCATGAGGACGATGCGGTCGGCGAAGGTGTCGGCCTCCTCGAGGTAGTGGGTGGCGAACAGCACGGTCCGACCGTCCTGCGTCAGCTCGCGCATCGACGTCCAGAACTCGTGCCGCCCCTCCACGTCGAGCGCCACCGTCGGCTCGTCGAGGACCAGGAGCGCGGGGTTGCTCACGAGAGCGAGCGCGAACCTGACCCGCTGCGTCTGGCCGCCGGAGAGCTTCGCGGCTCGGCGGTCCGCGACCTCGACCAGACCGGTCCGACGCAGCACGTCGTCGACGTCGAGCGGGTCCGGGTAGAGCGAGGCGAGCATCGTCACGAGCTCGCGGACCGAGACGTCGGGGATCAGCCCTCCGGTCTGGAGCATCGCGCCGACGTCGCCGCGGGCGACCGCCTGCGCCGGGCTCGTCCCTCCGACGAGGACCGTCCCGGAGTCCGGCGCTGCCAGACCGAGGACCATGTCGATGGTCGTGGACTTGCCGGCGCCGTTCGGGCCGAGCAGCGCGACGACCTCGCCCGGCCGGATGCGCAGGTCGATGCCGTCGACAGCGACCACGGCGCCGTAGGAGCGGCGCACCTCGTTCAACGTGATGGCGTCGGTGGTCGTGGGGGCGGAAGCGTGGGTCACGGTCCCAGCCTCGCCGACGCGGGCGTGCGCGCCCAGTGCCCGACGTCCCCGGACCCGCGTGACACCTGTCAGGGGTGCCACCAAGGCTCGCGCGCCGTCGACGCCGCCACCTCGGGCGGCTCCGGCGCATCAGGCACGTGCCGGAGGTGCGCCGAGGCGCACCAGCGGGCACCGTGGTGGGGTGGGCAGCATGACGACGCCGGGCGGGGACGAGCCGATCACGGTCGCACCGCCGACGCCGCGGGTGGGACCGGTGGCGCGGGCGTTCCGGACACTGCTGTCGGGCGACCCGCAGGGCACGCCCTCCTGGGTCGAGGCGATCGCCACCGGGGACCGCGACTGCCTCGTCGTCCCCGACGGCCCGTCCTGGGCGGTGCACGGGTCGCTGACGACGCTGGTCGGTGGCGTGCGGGCGCTGATGCTCCAGTCGCTGCACCCGGCGGCGGTCAGCGGCGTGGCCGAGCACTCGGCCTTCGAGGACGACACGGTCGGACGGCTGCGCCGCACGACGCGCTGGCTGATCGTCACCACGTTCGGCGACGTCGCGACGGCCGAGCGCGCAGCCTCGGGCGTACGCCGGATGCACGAGCGGGTGACGGGATCGCTCGACGCCGGCCTCGTCGGCGGTGAGCCGGGGGCGAGCGCGGCGTACTCGGCGTCGGACCCCGACCTGCTGCGCTGGGTGCACGACGCGTTCACCGACTCCTTCCTCAGCGCGCACCTCGCGCTCGGCGGCCCCGCGATCCCTGGCGGTCCCGATGCGTACGTCGCGGAGTGGGCCCGCAGCGCGGTCCTCCTCGGCGCGACCGGCCTGCCGGCGTCACGCGCCGAGCTCACTGCCCAGCTCGACGCGTTCCGCGCGCTGCCGGGCTACGGCCGGGCGCCGGCGACGCGGGAGGTGGCGCGCTTCCTGCGCTCCCCCGCGCTGCCGGTCGCGTTCCGCCTGCCCTACCGGGTGCTGGCCTCCGCGGCCGCAGCCACCCTCGACGAGCGCGACGCCGCGCTGCTCGGGCTGCGCCAGGACCCCCACGCCGTAGGCCGCGCCAAGGTCCTGCTGCACGTCCTGCTCTGGGCGCTGTCGGCGACCTCTCCCGCGGAGCGCGCCGCGCGCCTCCGCCTCGGTCTGCCACCGCGGCGATAACCCGTGCGCAACCGTGACGGCGCGCGCGGGCTCGGAGCTGTGCCGTTGACCGCCCCCGCCGAGCCCGCTTAGCGTGCGAGGAGTCG
>DASSQW010000242.1:0-3216 GCA_035702165.1 Candidatus Nanopelagicales bacterium | reverse complement strand
GGCCCGACCGCCAACGTCACGGTCGCGTTCCAGGGCCACTACTCCCGCTTCGTCGACATGGCCCAGGCCTGAGTCGGCCTCGCTCGACGCGCCGGCGACGCTCACGCGCTGCAGGTCGACCCCTGGCGAGGCACCGTGACCGCGCCTAGCGTCGTGCGATGACCGCGACGCACCTGGAGGCAGGATGCCCAGCCTGACCGTCGACTTCATCTGCTCGCTCGACGGCTACGGCGCCGCCGAGGGCTGGCCGGGGTGGTGGGGCCTGGAGTCGCCGGCGTACCTGGACTGGCTGGGCCGCGAGGGCGCCGAGGAGCACCGGATCCTCATGGGCGCGACCACCTTCCGGCTGATGCACTCCTTCGTCGAGCAGGGCGAGCCCGGAACCGAGCAGCTCAGCGCGATCCCCAAGGTGGTGTTCTCCTCGACGCTGCGCGACCCGCTGCCCTGGGCCGGTTCGCAGCTCGTGGACGGCGATGCGGCGGCATGGGTCAGGAAGGAGAAGCAGGCGGCCGGCACGCCGATGCGCACGCTCGGCAGCATCGCGCTGTGCGGGTCGCTGCTCCGTTCCGGAGTCGTCGACCGGTTCCGCGTGGTCCTCTTCCCGGTGATCACCGGTGCGACGGGCACGGACCGCATCTTCGACGGCTACCCCGACATCGCCCTCGAGCTGGTCGAGCACCAGACCTTCGACGGCGGCCTGCAGCTGCTCGAGTACGTGCCCACCGTGCTGGACGGGCCCCCGGGTCGAGCCTGAGAGGGTCGTCGCTCACCGGGTGCGCGAGACTGCGTGAGTGGCGGGAGTGCTGAACGGGTTCGGCATCATCGCCGTCGTCATCGGCATCGGCTACCTGGCCGGCCGCCTGGGGTTCATCACCCCGCAGGTCGCGCCGGCGATCGCGAAGCTGGTGTTCTTCGTCCTGGCACCCTGTCTGCTGTTCACGATCCTCGCGCGCACCGACGTCGCGCAGGTCTTCTCGGGGTCGCTGGGGGTCGCGCTCGTCTCGGCCGTCACGGTGTTCGGCGTGTACGCCGTCGTCGCGCGAGCCCTCTGGCACCGGTCGGTCGCGGCCACCACGCTCGGTGCGCTGACGGCCGGTTACGTCAACTCCAACAACATCGGGCTCCCGGTCTCGGTGTACATGCTCGGGAGCGCGGCGTACGTCGCACCGGTGCTCCTCGTGCAGCTGGTCGTCATGACACCGGTGGCGCTCACCCTGCTCGATGCGAGCACCTCGGGACGCGTCTCCCTGCGCCACGTCCTGGGGACCCCGGTGCGCAACCCGCTCGTCGTGGCCTCGCTCCTCGGCGTGCTGGCGAGCGTCTCGCACGTGACGGTGCCGGATGTGGTGTTCGAGCCGCTGCGCATCGTCGGCGCCGCGGCGGTCCCGTTGATGCTCATGAACTTCGGCGCCTCGCTGCACGGCGCGCGCGTGCTGCGGCCCGGTCCCGAGCGCAAGGATGTCGTGCTCGCGACCTCGCTGAAGGCCGTCGTCATGCCACTGGTCGCGTGGCTCCTCGGCGCCGAGGTGCTCGGGCTGGGTGGCCACGCGCTGTTCGTGGTCGTGGCGCTCGCCGCGCTGCCGGCAGCGCAGAACACGTTCACCTTCGCGCAGCGGTACGGCGTCGCCGAGGTCATGGTCCGCGACGCGATCCTGCTCACCACGGTCGCGTCCGTCCCCGTCCTGCTGGCCGCGGCGTTCCTGCTGAGCTGACCGGCACGGGTCAGCGCTCCGTGGTCACTCCGGCTTGCGGCAGGTGTGCATGACCGTGCGGATGCGGCGCTCGGAGAGGTTGGCGACCTGGTTGGTCGCCATCTGGCCGAACGACTCGCCGAGGAACGCCGCGAAGGTCACCGGCGGCGGCCCGTCGCGCTCGATGCGGGCCCGCACCTGCTGGAACCAGACCAGGCTCTCGTCCGACGAGTCGACCTCAGCGAGGACGTCGAAGCCCGCCTCGGGGAGCATCGCGCGCATCTGCGACGGGGTGGCGAGGAAGCTCGTCGATGCGTCGTTGGCCCAGGGCACCGGGTAGCGCACGTCGCCGCCCTCGCCCTGCAGGACGTCGTAGACGACGAACCGGCCGCCCGGCCGCAGCACCCGGAACGCCTCGGCGTAGAGCGCGGGCTTGTCGGGGATGTTCATCGCGACGTGGACCGTCATCGCTGCGTCGACGCTCGCGTCCGGCAGGCCGGTCGCCGTCGCATCCCCGACCTGGAAGCTGGTGCGGTCCGCGAGACCGGTCCACTGCGACATCGCGGTCGCCGCCTCGCAGAACTCAGGCGTGAGGTCGACGCCGGTGACGGTGCATCCGGCGAGCTCGACGAGCGTGCGCGCGGGGCCGCCGAGACCGCTGCCGAGGTCGAGCACGTGCGACCCGGAGTCGATCTCGAGCGCGTCGTGGATCTCCGTCGTCGCCGCGCGGCCGCGGATGTGGAACTCGTCGACCGGCGCGAGGTCGGCGGGTCGCAGCGCTGCGCGGTCGAACCCCGCCGCGTCGAGCGCCGCGCCGATGGCGTTCACGAGGCCGCCAGGACCGGCGTAGAAGGAAGCAACCTCATCCATGCGCACATGCTGGCAAACAAGGGTGCGGCACATCAGCGCTTTGGAGGTCTCAGAGTGCGCGATAACGCACCCTCAGACCTCCACAGCGGATGCCGTCACGGGGTGGGAGCTGGGCGAGCATGGAGGCGAGGGCGTCGTCCATCGTCGTCGACCAGGCGCGCACGGCGGCGGCCTCGTCGTGCGCCAGGAGGTGCTCGAGCAGCGCGGAGTCGTCGGCCACCATCGCATCGATCGCGTAGGCGTAGCGCGCGATCCAGCGGATCAGTGGCAGGGCTGCTGCGCCAGCTGCCAGAGACCTGTGCGGTCGCCGAGGCGGAACAGGTCCTGCGAGGAGATGAAGGGGTTCATCACCTGGCTGGTGTCCGAGACGTGGCTGAGGCCCAGAGCGTGGCCGAACTCGTGGAAGAGCAGGTTGTAGCGGTCGGTCTCGGACGCGGTGGCGAGCCAGTCGTACTCGAGCTGGATCGACGCCTTCGACAGCATGTTGTAGTCGCCGCCGTAGATCAGCCACGAGTCGTGCGTGTAGCCGATCGTGGAGTTCTGGACCGCCGTCGACCGGTAGGCGCCGGAGTCCGTCGTCGACACGTAGGTGATGAGCAGCTTCGCCCCGGTCGCGGCGTACGCCGTGCTCACGACGCTGTTGCCGGTGGTCTGG
>DASSQW010000241.1:0-8388 GCA_035702165.1 Candidatus Nanopelagicales bacterium | reverse complement strand
TCAGCCGGGGTGACCTGGCTGACGGGCCTTCGTCGTGGGACGAGGTCGTCGCTGCGGTCAGGCGCCGGTCTCGACGGCGGCCGCGAGCTCCAGCTCGAGCTCGAGGTCGAGGTCGTCCGCGGCGGCTCCCGCGACGCGACGGGCCGGACGCAGTCCGATCGCCGCGATGGCCATCGTCGCCAGCAGCAGCACGGCGGCGACCGCGAACGCGCGGTCGATGCCGGCGACGAACACCTCGGCGCTCGGTGCTCCAGGGCCGGACGCCACGGAGTCGAAGACCGTGACCAGCACGGCGAGCCCGAGGGCCGCACCGATCTGCTGGGTGACGTTGACCAGGCCCGAGGCCGCGCCGGCGTCGGCCGGGTCCACGCCCGAGAGGGCGAGCGCCGTCAGCGGGACGAAGGCCAGCCCGTTGCCCAGACCCACCAGGACGAGCGGCCCGAGCACCGACAGATAGCCGCTGCCCAACGACAGGTGGCTGATCCAGAGCAGGCCCGCGGTCGACAGCGCGAACCCCGTGACGAGCAGGGCCCGCGGCGCGACCCGTGCGCTCAGCCGCGCGCTCGCCTGCGACGAGAGGAACAGGCAGGCGGTGAGCGGCAGGAACGCCAGACCCGCGCTCAGCGGGCCGAAGCCGAGCTCCTCCTGCAGGAACTGGGTGAGGAAGAAGAAGAGCCCGAACATGGCCGCCACCATGAGCAGCCGCGCGACGTAGGAGATGACCCGGTTGCGGTCCCGGAACAGGCGCAGCGGCGTGATGGGCGACGCGGCACGCCGCTCGACGAGGACGAAGGCCACGAGGAGCGCCGCGCCGGACACGAGAGCGATCACCGTGATGCGCGCCGTCCAGCCGGACGTGCCGGCCTCGATGAGCCCGTACACCACCGCACCCATGCCCAGGGTCGACGTGATGGCGCCCGCCAGGTCGAGGTGCCCACGGGTGCGCGACGACGTCGGCAGGACGAGCGCCGCGACGACGATCAGCGCCAGGCCGATCGGGACGTTGACGAACATGACCCAGCGCCACGAGGCCCACTCGGTGAGGAGGCCCCCGGCCACGAGGCCGACCGCGCTGCCGCCGATGGAGACGGCGGTGTAGTAGCCGATGGCACGCATCCGCTCAATTCCCTCGGGGAACAGGGTCGAGAGCAGCGCCAGTGCGGCAGGTGCGGCGAACGCCGCGCCCACGCCCTGCGCGGCGCGCGCCGCGAGCAGGGTCGCCGCCGAGGTGGCGAACCCGCCCGCGGCGGAGGCGGCGGTGAACAGGGCGATGCCACCGAGGAAGGTACGCCGACGACCGAGCAGGTCCCCGGCGCGCGCGCCGAGCAGGAGCAGGCCGCCGAAGGCCAGCGCGTAGCCGCTGATGACCCACGACAGGCCCGCGGTGGAGAAGCCGAGCGCGGCTTGGATGGCGGGCAGGGCGACGTTCACGATGGTGGCATCGAGCACGAGCATGAGCTGAGCCACGAGGATGACCGCGAGCAGGAGCCCGGACCGGGCGGGTGCTGCGGGACGTGCAGGAGTGTGGATCGACACGGAGATGCTCCGGGGGGTAGCGTAGCGGCAGAAACGGAAGGCGCCTCCGGAAACAATACGGAGGGTTCCTCCGTTTAGTCAAGCGTCCAGGTCGGAGAATGTCGGGAGCGGTCGTGTCGGGTGCGGAGTCGCCGGCGGTCAAGCCGTTGCGCAAGGACGCCCAGCGCAACCGCGACCTGCTCCTGGACGCGGCGGCGAAGCTGTTCGCCGAGCACGGTGTCGACTACCCGCTCGAGGACGTCGCCCGCGACGCCGGGGTCGGGATCGGCACGCTCTACCGCCACTTCCCGACCCGCAACGCCCTCGTCGAGGCCGTCTACCGGCGCGAGGTGGCGGCCCTCTGCGAGTCCGTCGACGGCCTGCTCGCCACGCTCGAGCCCGTCGACGCCCTCGACGCGTGGATGCACAACTTCGTGGTCTACGTCGCGACCAAGCGCGGCCTGTCCGCCACTCTGCGCGAGATGATGGACGCCGAGCCGGACCTGTTCACCGAGACGCGGGCCAACATCCGGACCGCGGCCGGACGCGTGCTCGACGCCGCGGTCGAGTCGGGCGGCGTCCGTCCCGTGCTCGACGCCGACGACCTGGTCCGGGCGATGAGCTCGATCTGCATGTCGGCCGACGACCCCGAGCACCCGGAGCGCGCGTCGAAGCTCGTCGGCGTCCTCCTCGACGGGATGCGCACGCACCACTGAGCGCTCACGCTGCGCCACCTCCGGCCGTCTGCACGTGGCCGAGAATGCCCGGACCCGGCAGCGCTGCCCGCGGGGAGGGGGCATCATGCCCTCACCGGCATCCGCGACCGATCGGAGCAGCCCGTGACCGCGTGCGCCCGTTGCGGGGCCGACAACGCCGAGGGCCGTGCGTTCTGCCGTGAGTGCGGTCAGCGGCTGACCCTTCTCTGCGCGTCGTGCGGTTCGGCGAACGATCCCGGGGACAAGTTCTGCGGGACCTGCGGCAGCCCGCTGACGACTGCAGACCCGGCTCCCGCCGCGACGTCCGCCGCACGCCGCGAGCCCGCGACCGAGCGGCGGCTCGTGTCGGTCATGTTCGTCGACCTGGTCGATTCGACGGCGTTCGCCGAGAGCCGCGACGCCGAGGAGGTCCGCGCCGTCCTCGACCGCTACTTCTCCGACGCCGGGGACGCCGTCGCCCGGCATGGCGGTCGCGTCGAGAAGTTCATCGGTGACGCGATCATGGCGGTCTGGGGTACGCCGGTCGCGCACGAGGACGACGCCGAGCGGGCCGTGCGCAGCGCGTTGGAGATCGTCGACCGGGTGGACGGCCTCGGCCGCGAGCTCGGGCTGCCCCTGCAGGCGCGCGGCGGCGTCCTGACCGGGGAGGCGGTGGCGACGCTCGACGCGACAGACCAGGGTCTGGTCACCGGCGACCTGGTCAACACCGCGGCACGGCTGCAGAGCGCTGCCGCACCGGGGTGCGTGATCGTCGGCGACAGCACGCAGCGCGCCACCAACCAGTCCATCGCGTACGAGCCGATCCCGCCGATGACCATGAAGGGCAAGGCGGATCCAGTCACGGGCTACCGCGCGCTGCGCGTGATCAGCGAGCTCGGCGGCGCCAACAGGCAGGCCGCACCCGAGCCGCCGTTCGTCGGGCGCGACGAGCAGCTGCGTCTGACCAAGGAGCTGCTGCACGCGACCGGGCGCGAGGGACGTCCGCGCCTGCTGCACGTGTCCGGGGTCGCGGGCATCGGCAAGAGCCGCCTCGTGTGGGAGCTGCAGAAGTACCTCGACGGACTCACCGAGGACGTCTACTGGCACGCGGGGCGTTGCCCGTCGTACGGCGAGGGCGTGACGTTCTGGGCGCTGGCGGAGATGGTGCGCGCCCGAGCCGGGATCGCGGAGACCGACGACGCGGGGTCGAGCCGCATCCTGCTGCACGAGTGCCTTGCCGACCTGGTGCCCGACGAGGACGAACGCGCGTGGGTGGAACCAAGGCTGGGTCATCTGCTCGGTCTCGAAGGGGCGCCGGCGGGCGACCGCGACGAGCTGTTCGCGGCGTGGCGACGCTTCTTCGAGCGCGTGGCCGAGCGCGGGACGGTCGCTCTGGTGGTCGAGGACCTGCACTGGGCGGACGCCGGGCTGATGGACTTCCTCGACGCGCTGCTCGAAGCGTCGCGCACGTCGCCGATCCTGGTCCTCACCCTGGCGCGCCCGGAGCTCATGGACCGGCGGCCGTCGTGGGGGCACGGCGTGCGCAGCTCCGCGGTCGTGCACCTCGACCGGCTCGACGACGACGAGATCCGCGCCCTGGTGTCCGGCTATGTCCACGGGCTCCCCGACGACGGCCTGCAGCGGCTCACCGAACGGGCCGAGGGCGTCCCCATGTACGCCGTCGAGACGGTCCGCATGCTCGCCGACCGCGGCGTCCTCGAGCAGCGCGACGAGTCCTACGTCGTCGTGGGAGAACTCGGCCGCGAGCTCGACATCCCGGAGACGCTCCACGCCCTCGTCGCCGCGCGGCTCGACGGACTTCCCGACACGGAGCGGGCGCTGGTCCAGGACGCATCCGTCACCGGGCACAGCTTCACCCGCGAGGCCGTGGGGGCCGTGTCGGGCGTCCAGCCTGGGGAGCTCGACTCCGACCTCCGCGCGCTCGTGCGCAAGGAGGTGCTCGACCAGGACCTGGACCCGCGTTCGCCCGAGCGCGGTCAGTACCGGTTCGTCCAGTCGGTCATCAAGGAGGTCGCGTACGCGACGCTGACCAAGCCGGCACGACGGGCCAAGCACCTCGCCTGCGCGCAGTACTTCGAGTCGCAGGGCGACGAGGAGCTCACCGGGGTCGTGGCGACGCACTACCTCGAGGCCTTCCGCGCGGAGCCGTCCGCGCCCGAGGCGGACACCGTCGCGCAGAGCGCGCGCACCTGGCTCGGCCGGGCCTCCGACCGTGCTCTGGCGCTCGGGTCGACCGACCCGGCGCTAGCCACCGCGCTGGTGGCGCTCACCCTTGCCGACGCGCCGGCCGACCGCGCGCCCTTCCATCACCGGGCTGCGGTGGCGGCCGCCTACATCGGCGACATGGAGGAGAGCTGGACGCACCTGGAGGCGGCCACCGCCGACTACCTCGCGGCCGACGACCTGGTCTCCCTCGCACGCATGCTCACCCATCCCCACGTGCTCGGCCGGTTCGAGCTCGAGCGCCGCGGGCGGATCCGGGCGTGGCTCACCGACGTCGAGCAGCGGTTGCCCCGTTCCGAGCGCGCCGCTCGCGCCACGGTGCTCGCCACCCTCGCGGACGCGGCGTCGGGCGAGGGGCGCTTCGCCGACAGCCTGGAGCTCTCCGAGCCGGCGCTCATCGAGGCGCAGGCGTCGCACGACGACGCGGCGCTCACCCTTGCCGCCGCAGCCCGCTCCTGGGCGCTGTCCAACGCCGGGCGCCACTTCGAGTCGCGCCTGCTCGGCGAGGAGGTGCTGCGCCGTGCGCGCG
The DNA here is from genome assembly GCA_035702165.1 of Candidatus Nanopelagicales bacterium. Lineage (GTDB taxonomy): Bacteria > Actinomycetota > Actinomycetes > S36-B12 > CAIYMF01 > Longivirga. The sequence goes on along the minus strand of DASSQW010000241.1, from coordinate 3,405 downwards.
CCACCGGCAGCCCCGTCGTCGTGGCGCGCGCCGCGCTCGCGCTGAGCATCTCGGTCTCCGAGGAGGACCCGCGGTCGGCGCTGTCGCTCGGCCTGGAGACGGCCGACCAGGCGGGCCTTGCGGGTGCCCGCGCCCTGCAGGTGCAGGCGCTCGGCAACTCCGCGGAGGCGGCGGTCGACCTCGGCGACTGGACGACGGCCGAGCGGGCGATCGACGAGGCGGAGGCGATCGGCGCCGGGGACCAGATCGAGCGCGACGCCCTCGCCCTCACCCGGTGCATGCTCACGGCGTACCGGGGCGATCCGGAGTCCGCGGAGAGAACCGTCACCGAGATGCGGGACGACCACGGCGACCTCTGGCTCACGACTCTTCAGTTCCGGACCTGGCACAAGCGGATCCACGCTCTGACGCTGCACGTGGCGGGACGCTCCGCAGAGGCGCTGGCCGTCGTGCGCGAGGCCATCGAGCTCGAGCCGGCCGGGGCGAACACGCCGGTGGTCCTCTGGCTCGGTGTCCAGGCGGCGGCAGACCTGCGCGCCGCCGACCCGCTGCGCGACCTCCTGGCGGCGACCGATGCTCTACGGGGACAGTGGATCTCCGCCGTGCGCAGCACCGCTGCGGCGGTGCTCCTCGGCGTGGCTCCAGCAGCGGACCCGGAAGCGACCGTGCGGGCGTGCCGGGAGTCGCTGCAGGTGTGGGCGGGCCTCGAGCTGCCCCTCGACCTGGCGCTCGCGACGCTGTGCGTCGCCCGCATCATCGACGTCCCGGAGGCCTTCGACGCCGAGGTGCGGGACGCCCGGCGCTACCTCGAGCAGCTCGGTGCCGAGGGCCTGCTGAGGCTGCTCTCGCGCGCCTCGGCGGCCTGACCGGCGCCTCGCCTCGCTCGCGGTTCAGTCGCTGGCCGGGGCGAACGCGGGGCGGCCCGCGTCGGGGCGCTCGTCGGGCCAGGCGGCCTGGCCGCCGGCCCGCTGCGCCCGGTACATCTCGTTGAAGTCCCAGACGTAGACGTCCTTGTCCGGGTAGACCCCGCCGTCGTCGAACGAGCGCGACGCCGTACCGCGCTGCACGCGCTCGGACACCGTGTTGTCCTGCGACGTGACGAGATTGCTGAACTCGACGATCTCGCGAGGGTCGAAGCCGGGCGCCTCGACGGCGGCGCGCGAGAACAGGTAGATCGAGCGCAGCCGGGTCTGCGAGGGACCGAGCGGCAGCAGCTGGCTGAGGACCATCCCCGATCCGCCGATGTCGAGGAATCCGTTGGGGTAGATCAGGCTGCCGTAGATCGAGGTCGCGTCCTCCTCGGTCACCGAGGGCAGCAGCGCGATCGACGGGCCGGCCGGACCGTAGTTGCGTGACAGCGCCGTCACGCCGCCATCGGTGCGGCCCTCCTCGTAGACCCAGCCCTTCTTGTACGCCGGGATCACATCGACGAGCTCGGGGTGCACCGTGGGGCAGTGCAGGCACTCGAGGTAGTTCTCGATGAGTACCTTCCAGTTCGCCTCGACGACGAACTCCGTGACGTCGTAGGTGACGAGCGTGTCGATCTCGTAGCGGTCGAAGGCGAGCAGGTCGGGCGCGGTGCGGTCCAGCCAGGTGAGCAGCGGCTCGGGGTCGGCGTCGAGGTTGACGAAGACGATGCCCTGCCAGACGTCGAGGTGAACCGTGCGCAGACCGTGGCGGGAGCGGTCGACCTCGTCCTTGCCGACGCGCGGGGTCGCGACGAGCTCGCCGCTGAAGGAGTAGCACCACGCGTGGTAGGTGCAGGCGAGCGCACCGCGCTCCTGGCCGCGCTCCTCCTCGCGCAGGACCGCGCCACGATGACGGCAGACGTTGTAGAACCCGCGCAGCTCGCCGTCGTTGCCGCGCATGACGAGGATCGACTCGCCGACGACGTCGACCGTGAACCACGACCCGGCCTCCGCGGCCTGGTCCGCGCGCCCCGCGATGAACCACGAGCGGAAGAAGACCTGCTCGCGCTCGAGCTCGTACACGGCCACGTCGTGGTAGTCGGACCCCGGCAGGGTTCGGCGCTCCATGGCTGGCGCTCCAGTCTCGGCTCGGACGCGGGCCTCCGCCCTCGTCCTGAACAGCCGTTCAGTTCCGGACTGTACGGGGCGCCGTCGAACGGCGGCAAGCACGTGCGGCGCAACGGATCGTCGGGTCCTGCGTGAAACCGGTATCACTGCGGCGGTGCCCGTGCAGAGCCGCCGCAGGTGCGGTCCGACCGGTCAGCGCGACGGCATGCCGTAGGCGTACGTCGGCCGCACGCGGAGCACCAGCCGGCGGTCGGCGACCATGGCGGCGCGGTACTCGTCCCAGTCGGGGTGCTCGCCCTGCATCGCGCGGAAGTAGGCCACGAGCTCGTCGCAGGTCGCGTCGTCGGGCGAGGCCGCGACCGGTGACAGCTCCCCCTCGCCCTCGAGCACGACGTAGGACCAGAAGTCCTCCGACGTCAGGTGCAGCGAGACCCGGGGGTCACGGCGCAGGTTCGCGGTCTTGGCGCGGTCGTCGGTGAGCGAGACGCGCACGACCCCGTCGGCATCGGTCCACTGGAACACGTTCGACGTCTGGGGGCGGCCGTCGGCCTTGAGCGTCACCAGCACGCAGCGGCGCTGGGCGCGGGCGTAGTCGAGCGCGTCATCGAGCGCCACCATGGCGTCCTCCTCGAGGGATCCGGTGAGGGCACGGTAGGCCGCCGCCGGGCCCGACGTCTCAGCCTTCCGAGCGCCGGTTCTCAGCGCGCCCATAAGGAAGAGGGAGACGATGGCCGGGCCAGGTACGAGACGGAAGGACGCCCATGGAGCAGCAGGACCGACCGGGTGGGAACCCGCCGCAGGCGCAGGACCCCGTCGCGCTGTCCCCGACCGAGACGGTCGCGTCGTCCCCGAGGCGCTCGCGCATCGGCACCGGCGTCGCCGTCGCGGCCATCGCCATCGGCGCCCTGGGCATCGCAGGCACGGCGTACGCCGCCAACGCGTCGAACTCCCCGAGCCCCAGCGCACCGAGCGGCAGCTACGGCAACGAGTCTCCCGGCAACGGCATGCCGGGCCCCGGGATGATGCCGGGCAGCGGCACCGCTCCCTCGGGCGCCCCGCAGGGCGGCATGCGCGGCGACGGAGATCGCGGCCACGGGGGCATGGGTTTCGGCATGGGCATGGGCATCCACGGCTCGTTCGTGACGCCGAAGCCAGGCGGCGGCTACCAGACCGTCGACATGCAGCGCGGGAAGGTCACCGCCGTCTCGAAGGACTCCATCACGGTCAAGAGCGAGGACGGCTTCAGCGCCACCTACGACGTCACGGCGGACACGATCGTGAACGCCCAGCGCGACGGCATCGCGTCGGTGAAGGTCGGCGACGAGGTCGGCGTCATGGGCATCGAGAACGCCGGGACGTCGACCGCTGT
>DASSQW010000240.1:0-11742 GCA_035702165.1 Candidatus Nanopelagicales bacterium | reverse complement strand
CGCTGAGGGTCCCGGGTGTGCCGCCCTCAGCCGCGGAAGGTCCAGGGATCGGTCACCAGGGAGGAGCCCTTGGCGTGCCGAGCGGCCCTCAGCCGCGGAAGGTCCACGGGTCGGTCACCACGGAGGAGCCCTTGGCGTGCCGAGCGGTCCTCAGCCGCGGAAGGTCCACGGGTCGGTGACCACGGAGGAGTACTGCACGTCGACGTCGTAGCCGGCGGCGAGCAGGTCGCGATGCAGCAGCGAGGCGTACGCCGGGACCCAGGGCCACTCCGACGCGAAGTGCGCGACGTCCACGAGGGCCGGGCCGCCGGCCTCGCGGTGGTCGAGCGCGACGTGGTGCTTGAGGTCGGACGTGACGACGACGTCGACGCCGGCGGCAGCAGCGGTCGCGAGGGCGTCTCCCCCGGACCCGCCGATCACCGCGACCCGGCGTACCGGGCGAGCGGGGTCGCCCTGCACGCGGACACCGTGCGCCGTGGCGGGCAGTGACGCCGCCACGTGGCCTGCGAAGTCGCCGAGAGTGGTCGACTCGATCGTGCCGATGCGGCCGAGGCCGGTGGTGCCGTCGCCGTCGGGCAGCAGGGGGCCCACGACCGTCAGCCCGAGCGCGGCGGCGAGGTCGTCGCTGACGCCCTCACGGGCGATGTCGGCGTTGGTGTGTGCGGCCAGCAGCGCGCACCCGCCGGAGACCAGGCGGTGCACGACCCTGCCCGCGGGCGTGGTGGCCGCGACGGAGGAGACCGGGCGCAGGAGCAGCGGGTGGTGGGTGAGGAGGAGGTCGGCTCCGAGCCCGATCGCCTCGTCGACCGTGGCCGCGACCGGGTCGACGGCCACGAGGATCCGGCGTACCTCGGCCGCAGGGTCGCCGCACACCAGGCCGACCGCGTCCCAGTCCTCGGCGGTGGACGGGTCGTAGCGTCGGTGGACCACGGCGACGACGTCGGCGAGGCTGGGGATCGAAGTCACCCGCCGAGCCTACGGGCGCGCTCCCGGAATACGGTGCCGGGAACGGGCGGTTGAGCACGGGTGAGGGCCGCGCCGGCCCACCGCGAACCGGAGAGGAAGTCCCCATGTCCACGATCGAGCTCACCGCCACGGCTTTCGACGAGACCGTGGCCGGCAACGACATCGTGCTGGTGGACTTCTGGGCCTCCTGGTGCGGCCCGTGCCGCGCGTTCGCGCCGGTCTTCGAGGCCGCCTCGGAGACCAACTCCGACATCGTGTTCGCCAAGGTCGACACCGAGGCCGAGCAGGAGCTCGCTGCCGCGGCGAACATCACCTCGATCCCGACCCTGATGGCCTTCCGCGAGGGCGTCCTGCTCTACGCCCAGCCCGGAGCGCTCCCGGCGCCGCAGCTCGACCAGCTGATCCAGGCCGTCCGCGAGGTCGACATGGAGGACGTGAAGGCCCAGATCGCGGCCCAGCAGGGCAGCTCCTCCGCCTGACCCCTCCGGCGCGGGCTGTCCGCGCTGAGCGGAACGAGGGCGACGCAGCCGTCCGGAGGACGGATGATGGTCGCCGTCCTGTCGTCGCCCCGAGGAGAGCCCCTGTGCTGATCGCGCTCCTGCGCCGGTATCTCCAGCCCTACAAGGCCGCGCTCCTCGCGGTCGTCGTCCTGCAGTTCCTCGGGACCATCGCCGCGCTGTACCTGCCCACGCTCAACGCCGACATCATCGACAACGGCGTCGCCAAGGGCGACACCACCTACATCCTCCAGGTCGGCGTCGTCATGCTCGCGATCACCGTCGTCCAGGTCGCCTGCACGATCACGGCGGTGTGGTTCGGAGCCCGCAGCGCGATGGGCTTCGGCCGCGACGTCCGGGCCTCGGTGTTCCACCGGGTCGGCAGCTTCTCGGCGCGCGAGGTGACCCACTTCGGGGCGCCCTCGCTCATCACGCGCACGACGAACGACGTGCAGCAGGTGCAGATGCTCGTGCTGCTCACCTGCACTCTCATGGTGGCCGCGCCCATCATGTGCGTCGGCGGCATCGTGATGGCGCTCAAGCAGGACGTCGGGCTCGCGTGGCTGATCGCGCTGAGCGTCACGGTCCTGGTCGTCGCGATCGGGCTCATCGTGAGCCGGATGATCCCGCAGTTCCGTCGGATGCAGAAGCGCATCGACGCCGTGAACCTCGTGCTGCGCGAGCAGATCACCGGCATCCGCGTCGTGCGCGCGTTCGTCCGCGAGCCCGTCGAGCGCGAGCGCTTCGGTGCGGCCAACGCCGAGCTCACCGACACCGCGCTGCGCGTCGGCCGCCTCATGGCGCTGATGTTCCCGACCGTCATGCTCGTCATGAACGTCTCGAGCGTGGCGGTCCTCTGGTTCGGCTCCCTGCGCATCGACGCCGGCGAGATGCAGATCGGCTCACTGACGGCGTTCCTCAGCTACCTCGTGCAGATCCTCATGTCGATCATGATGGCGACGTTCATGCTTGTGCTCGTCCCGCGCGCCGCCGTCTGCGCCGAACGCCTCACCGAGGTCCTCGACACCGACTCCACGGTCGTGCCGCCGCTGAACCCGGTCGACGACGTACCCGTCACCGGCCGGGTCGAGCTCGCGCACGCGTCGTTCCGCTACCCCGGTGCCGAGGACCCCGTCCTGCACGACGTCTCGTTCACCGCCGAGCCCGGTCGCACCACCGCGATCATCGGCAGCACCGGCTCGGGCAAGACCACGCTGCTCTCGCTGGTGCCGCGCCTGTTCGACGCGACCGAGGGGGCGGTGCTCGTCGACCGCGTCGACGTGCGCGAGCTCGCGCCCGAGGCGCTGCACGCGCGCATCGGCCTGGTGCCGCAGAAGGCCTACCTGTTCAGCGGCACGATCGCGAGCAACCTCCGTTACGGCAAGGAGGACGCCACCGACGAGGAGCTGTGGGAGGCGCTGCGCATCGCGCAGGCCGACGACTTCGTCCGGGCACTCGCCGACGGTCTCGAGGCCCCGGTGGCCCAGGGCGGCACCAACTTCTCCGGCGGCCAGCGCCAGCGCCTGGCGATCGCGCGGGCCGTCGTACGCCGTCCCTCGATCTACCTGTTCGACGACTCGTTCTCGGCGCTCGACCTCGGCACCGACGCCAGGCTGCGCGCCGCGCTGAGACCGATCACCCGCGAGTCCACCGTGCTCGTGGTCGCGCAGCGCGTGTCGACCATCGTCGACGCCGACCAGATCATCGTCCTGGACGAGGGACGCATCGTCGGTCTCGGCAGCCACGACGAGCTCGTGGCGACGTGCCCGACCTACGCCGAGATCGTCGAGAGCCAGCTGCCGGCGGGGGCGGTCGCATGAGCACCCCGACACGCAACCCCAACCGCCCGCAGATGCGGGGGCCGGGCCACATGATGGGCGCCGCCGGCATGCCGGCGGAGAAGTCGCTGAACTTCTGGCCCTCGGCCAAGCGACTCATCGGCCAGCTCGCGCCGGAGCGGCTCGGTGCCGTCGCCGTGGTGCTGCTCACCATCGCCGGTGTCGGCTTCTCCGTGATCGGTCCGAAGATCCTCGGCAACGCGACGAACATCATCTTCGAAGGCGTGATCGGCAAGCAGCTGCCGGCCGGCGTCACCAAGGATCAGGTCGTCGCCGCGCTGCGCGCCAAGGGCGACGACGGCCAGGCCAACCTCATCGAGGGCATGAACGTCGTGCCCGGCCAGGGCATCCAGTTCGACCAGCTCGCCCGCGTGCTGCTCTTCGTGCTGGCGCTCTACGTCATCGCGTCGCTGGCGATGTGGGGGCAGGCGTTCATCCTCAACGGCGTCGTTCAGCGCACCGTGCTGCGGCTGCGCACCGACGTCGAGGACAAGCTGCACCGCCTCCCGCTCAAGTACTTCGACAGCGTGCCGCGCGGCGAGCTGCTCAGCCGCGTCACCAACGACATCGACAACATCCAGCAGACGATGCAGCAGACCCTGAGCCAGCTGCTCACCTCGCTGCTCACGCTCGTCGGCGTCCTCACGATGATGGTCTGGATCTCCTGGCAGCTCGCGCTTGTCGCGCTGATCTCCGTGCCGCTGTCGATGGTCGTCACGATGGTGATCGCCAAGCGGTCGCAGCCCAAGTTCATCGAGCAGTGGACCCAGACCGGGCACCTCAACGCTCACATCGAGGAGGTCTACACCGGGCACGCCCTGGTGAAGGTCTTCGGCCACCAGCACGAGGCGGAGGAGCAGTTCGCCGACCGCAACGAGAAGCTCTACTCGGCCAGCGCGGCGGCGCAGTTCCTGTCCGGCATCATCATGCCCGCGGTGCAGTTCATCGGGAACCTGAACTACGTCTTCATCGCCGTCATCGGCGGTCTCAAGGTGGCCAGCGGCTCGATGACCCTCGGCGACGTGCAGGCGTTCATCCAGTACTCGCGCCAGTTCACCCAGCCGCTCACCACGGTCGCCTCGATGTCCAACCTGCTGCAGTCCGGCGTGGCGTCGGCCGAGCGGGTCTTCGAGCTCCTCGACGCCGACGAGCAGTCGCCCGACCCGGCGTCGCCGGCGCGGGTCGACGACCCCGACGGCCGCGTCGCGTTCGAGGACGTCTCGTTCCGCTACGAGCCCGACGTACCGCTGATCGACGACCTCTCGCTCGTCGCCACCCCTGGCCAGTCGGTCGCGATCGTCGGCCCCACCGGGGCGGGCAAGACCACGCTCGTCAACCTGATCATGCGGTTCTACGAGATCGACTCCGGCCGCATCACCCTCGACCACACCGACGTCGCCACGATGACGCGCGACGACCTGCGCGGCGAGGTCGGCATGGTGCTGCAAGACACCTGGCTGTTCAACGGCACGATCCGCGACAACATCGCCTACGGCCGGCCCGGCGCGACGGAGGACGACATCATCGAGGCGGCGAAGGCGACCTACGTCGACCGCTTCGTGCGCGCGCTGCCCGACGGCTACGACACGATCATCGACGACGAGGGCAGCAACCTCTCGACCGGCGAGCGCCAGCTCATCACCATCGCGCGCGCGTTCCTGTCGCAGCCCTCGCTGCTCATCCTCGACGAGGCGACCAGCTCGGTCGACACCCGCACCGAGGTCCTGGTGCAGAAGGCGATGACCGCACTGCGCTCGGACCGCACGAGCTTCGTCATCGCGCACCGCCTCTCCACGATCCGCGACGCCGATCTCATCCTCGTCATGGAGCACGGCCGGATCGTCGAGCAGGGCACGCACGACGAGCTGCTCGACCGCCAGGGCGCCTACTACAACCTCTACCAGGCCCAGTTCGTCGGAGCCATCGACGACGAGCCCCAGCCCGTCGGAGCGGGCCCCCGCTGACGCCCGACCGTCGACGTGTGTCCGCGCGCGGCCCTGGCAGCGCGCGGACACACATCACCAGCTCATGACGTCGGCGGGCTCGGGCAGCCGGTGCCGCTGCTGGCGTAGGCCGTGCCGCCGGCTCCTACGCCGAGGACCGACATCTCGACGTCGTCGACGGTGATCGAGACCTTCCCCGGCGTCACGGCGATGGACACCAGGATGGCCGCCTGGCTGTCGATGCTGCCCAACGTCTCGGAACCGCGCTTGAAGACGACCGTCACCCTGCTCCCTGCGGGGTGGGCCGCGTCGATGCCGACGCAGAAACCCACACGACCGGTAGCCGCGGACGTGGACGCGGCGGGCGGGGATCCCTCACCCGAGCAGCCCGCGAGCACGACGACGAGAACCGTTCCGACGACAGCCATCCCCCGACGACGCATGCGCCGAGGCTAGCCCCGCCGCCATGGACGACGGGTGCAGACCGTCGAGATGTGTCCACGCGCGGCCCTCGCGGCGTGGAGACACATCTCAACGAGAAGGGTGGGCGCAGAGGGACTCGAACCCCCGGCCACCTCCTTGTAAGGGAGGTGCTCTAACCAGCTGAGCTATGCGCCCGGCGACGATGGATCGCCGAGCGGCGAGGGTACCTCGGGGCCGACCTGCTCTCCGAACCGGCAGCGACCCGACCGACGAGGACGACCCCGCTGCCGGGGTCTCGGGCCACCGGCGGCGGGGTCGTCGATCCATCCTGGGACCGGTACGCCGATCCCGCATCCGGACGGGAACGGGTCCGGCGCGGCGTCGAGGCCGATCGCGGCAGAGCAGACCTCAGTCGCCGCGCAGCACGCGGTCGAGCGCGGCAGCGACGTCCGCCTCCAACGCAGCACGGTCGGCTGGCGCGGCATCGGCGTAGCCCGCGCCCACCTCGACCTGGTCGACAGCGCCGCACGCCCGGCACGCGGTCTCGCCCAGGCGCTTCACGAGGGCGGTCGACGAGCACGCGGCGCAGCAATCGAGCGCCTCGAGCGCGCCCGCCGCGACGCACGCTGGGCAGAGCAGCACCTGCTCTCCCCCGAGAACACCGCGACGCCAGTCCGACGGCCCGGAGGCGGGGTCGGACTGGCGTCGTCCGCAGCGTGCGCAGCCCACGTGGCCAGTGTGCCGCGTCGGTGCCCGCGTGGCGGTCAGAGCGCGGCGAGCGCCTCGCGGTAGTCGCTGGTGCTGCGCGCATCGGCCGGCGAGTTCACGACCGACCAGCGCACGACACCTGCCTTGTCGATGATGAAGGTGCCCCGCATCGGGTAGCCCTTCTCCTCGATGAAGACTCCGTAGGCGCGCGAGACGTCGCCGTGCGGCCAGAAGTCCGAGAGCAGACGGAACTCGTAGCCCTCGCGCTCGGCGAAGACCTTGAGCGTCGCGGGCGAGTCGCACGAGACGCCGAACACGACCGTGTCGTCGTTCTCGAACACCGAGCTCTCGTCGCGGATGGCGCAGAGCTCGCCGGTGCACGTCGGCGTGAAGGCGAGCGGGTAGAACACCAGCACGACGTTCTTCTCTCCGCGGAACGACGACAGCCGCACCGGCGTGCCGAACTGGTCGCGGACCTCGAAATCAGGGGCTTGCTGGCCGACCTCGACCGACATGCGTGGGGACCTTCCGGGACGTGGGTGCGCCCGGACCGATCGGCCAGGGCAGGATGCGATCGTGGCACACGTGCCGGAGGTCCTCCTCCCGAACCCCGACGAGCGCGGGCTCGCGACGTCGGACCCCGACGTCCTGATCGCGTCGGTCGGGCGGGCGTGGGACCTGTTCGGCGACCTGGTCGACGCGATCGACCTCGACGCCGTCGCGCGCGGTCGCGGGCTGCTCGCACGCGAGGTCGTCATCCCCCTCGGCGCGTGGCCCGACAACCGTCCGATCGACGTGCTGCTCGACGAGGCCCGTCGCGGCGTCGTCGGCGACCACGACCAGGGCACGCTCGTCGACGAGGTGCGCGAGCGGCACCGCGACGAGGCCGACGACGCCGTCCGCGCCGCCGTACGCCGCCAGCGCGCAGAGCTCGACGCGTTCGTCGCGAGCCCGTCGTACGCCGACTGCGCCGCCCTGCCGGTGGCGTCCATGCTCGGGACGCTGCCGCTGCTCACGTTCCTGCACGCGGCGACGTACCCGCTCGCGACCTCGGCGCTCGACCTCGAGCAGTGCGGCGCCGTCGCGCCCGACGAGCTGCTCGACGCCGGTCTCCTCGGGCTCGTCGACACCATCGGCTGCCTCGCCGGGCGCCAGGGCATCACCGCGTCACTGGTCGCTCGGACGAGCACGACCGTGGTCGGGACGGGCGCCCGCGACGGCGCGTGGCGCACGGTGGTGCTCGACCCGGCGGTGGCCGACGCCGGGCCCGCGCTCGCCGGCACGACGCGGCTGCTCCTCGACGTGACCGCGGGGCGCGCGGACGTGCCCGGAGCGCTCGCCCGTCGCGAGCTCACCTTCCACGACGTCCCGGGCCTGCTCGCGCTGGCACCGATCGTCGAGCAGGTGCCCGGCATCCCCGGCCGCGGCGCCCTGGTCGCCGCGATCCGAGCTGCGACCGCGATCGTGTCGCTCGGGAAGCTCTTCGGCCGCAAGCCTTAAGCCGGGCGCCCGTTCACGAAGGCGACGCTGAGGTCGCCGATCCGCGTACGCGCGTCGTCGTGGCTGATCGCTGGAGTGCCGTCGCCGGGCTGCGGACCGTAGTCGCCGAAGTAGGCGTGCACGGCACCCTCGATCACCTGGTAGTCGGTGCCCTCCGGCAGCAGCGGCTTCGCGGCGTCGATCTTCGCGGGGGTGGCGAGCCCGTCGCGACTGCCCGAGATGGAGAGCACCGCAGCCGTGAGGGACGTGCTCATGTCGGTGGCCGGGTACGACGCGTACAGCAGGAGACCGCGGACCGGGTGCTCGGCGTCGGAGTCGTGCGACTCGGCGTCGATGCACGCGACGGTGCCGCCCAGCGAATGCCCGCCGACCACCCAGTCGACGACATCGGGGTACGCCGCCTGCGCGGAGGAGAACGCCGTCGTGTTGAAGAACGCGATGCCGAACGGCTGCTTGCTGATCACCACGCGGTGCCCGGCCTCCGCCAGCGGACGCAGCACGGCGGCGTACGCCCGGGCATCCACGCGCGCGCCGGGCTGGAAGAAGACCGCGGTCGCCGACACCGTTCTCGTCGGGGTCATCACGATCTGCGTCGGGTACTCGTCGACCGTCACCGCGGAGTCGGACTCCATCGCAGCGAGCGCGGGCTGCACCGCCACGAACGGCGTGAGCCACCACAGCGCCCCGACGCCGACCAGCGACAGCACGACCAGCGCGCCGCGCAGCCACGCCCGCCAGCCCGTGGGCTGCTGGGGGTTGCGCCACGCGCGCACCCCGACGAGCGCCGCCAGCGTCGCGGCCGTCCCGAGCGCGATCGCATACGCCGGGTGCCCGTGCACCACGACGGGCCACGCCGTGACCAGCACCGCGGCCACGACGACCAGCGCGGCCGGGCAGACGACGCGCACGACCCAGGTGAGCCACCCGACCCGCGGCCGCGCAGGCTCGACGACCTCCGACTGCTCGCTCATGCCCTCACCTCGAGAGGAACTGTCGCCGCATCCGCCGGGTCGTGCATCTCCGGAGGTCCGCCGGTCGGCACGGGCGCGGTTCTCCCACCATGATCATGTTCGGAGAACGACGGGCTCGGTGAGCGGGCCGTGCGGTCGCCGCGATTCCCTCGTCCGTCAGCGCAAGTCCCACCAGCGCGAGTCCCGTCAGCGCGAGTCGTGTCAGCCCAGCACCGTCAGGGCCGAGTCCCGTCCGGGCAAGCCCGGTCAGCGCCTGGCTCGGGGGGCGACCAGGCGGGTGCCCTGCCACTCGCGCGACGCGGAGACGGTGCTGGTGGCCTGCAGGCCGGCGGTCGGCGCGGCGTCGGAGATGTCGGAGGACTCGACATGGCCGTCGCGGCCGGGCTTGGGCGTCAGCAGCCACACGACGCCCTGGTCGGCGAGGATCGCGATCGCGTCGACGAGCGCGTCCACGAGGTCGCCGTCGTCGTCGCGCCACCACAGCAGCACCACGTCGACCACGTCGTCGTAGTCCTCGTCGACGAGCTCGGTCCCGGCGACCACCACCACCGACTCGCGCAGATCGTCGTCGACGTCCTCGTCCCAGCCCATCTCCTGCACCACGAGGCCGGGAGCGATGCCCAGTTTCAGCGCAGCGCTGCGCCGATCGTCCGCGTCAGGCGCGGTGGCGGTCACGACGTCCTCCGTCTTCGTCTCGCCGGCGGAGCCCCCCGGCCCGCCGTGCCAGGCGTAGTCCATCCGAGAGCCAACCCCGTGCGCAAGCACAACGGCATGTTCGGTGCCTCGGCGCGTCGCCCCCGACCTGCGGCGATGCCCGGATCGTCCCGCGGCGGACCGGCGCGGCACCGGGCGCGGGGCTGGCCGTGGCGCGCCGCGCGCCCGCTGGGCGGCACCGGTTGCGCCCGACCGGCCGGTAACCGGCAGGATTGGGGGTGCGCGTCCCCCGGCGACCCCGGCCGACCGCACCCGCACGAGGGCAACGGCGCCCCCGCGACCTTCTTGCAACCCGAGGAGCGAGAACTCACGTGGCACCCGGACGCGACCGCGAGCCCCTGCTGGCCGGCGGGCTCCCCACCCAGTACGTCGACGTCGACCCCGACGAGACCAGCGAGTGGATCGACTCCTTCGACGCCCTCGTCGCGAACGCCGGCCCGTACCGCGCGCGCTACATCATGCTGTCGCTCCTGCGCCGCGCCGCCGAGCAGAACGTCGGCGTCCCCAGCCTGCGCAGCACCGACTACATCAACACCATCCCGCCCGAGCGCGAGCCCTGGTTCCCCGGCGACGAGGGCGTCGAGCGCGAGATCCGCCGCCTCGCCCGCTGGAACGCGGCGATCATGGTGCACCGCGCGCAGCGCCCCGGTGTCGGCGTCGGCGGCCACATCTCGACCTACGCCTCGACCGCCACGCTGTACGAGGTCGGCTTCAACCACTTCTTCCGCGGCAAGGACCACCCCGGCGGCGGCGACCAGGTCTTCTTCCAGGGGCACGGCTCCCCCGGCATGTACGCCCGTGCGTTCCTCGAGGGCCGGCTCACCGAGGAGCAGATGGACGGCTTCCGCCAGGAGCTCTCGCACCCGGGAGGCAGCCTGTCGTCGTACCCCCACCCGCGGCTGATGCCGGAGTTCTGGGAGTTCCCGACCGTCTCGATGGGGCTCGGCCCGATCAACGCGATCTACCAGGCGCGGTTCAACAAGTACCTGCACAACCGCGGCATCAAGGACACGAGCGAGCAGCAGGTCTGGGCGTTCCTCGGCGACGGCGAGATGGACGAGGTCGAGAGCCGCGGCGCGCTGCAGCTCGCGGCGCAGGAGGAGCTCGACAACCTCACGTTCGTCGTCAACTGCAACCTGCAGCGCCTCGACGGCCCGGTCCGCGGCAACGGCAAGATCATCCAGGAGCTCGAGTCGTTCTTCCGCGGTGCGGGCTGGAACGTCATCAAGGTCGTCTGGGGACGCAAGTGGGACGACCTGCTCGCGATGGACTCCGACGGTGCGCTCGTCAACCTGATGAACCGCACGCCCGACGGCGACTACCAGACCTACAAGGCCGAGGACGGCGCGTTCATCCGCGAGCACTTCTTCGGCCGCGACCCGCGCACCCGCAAGATGGTCGAGAGCTGGACCGACCAGGAGATCTGGGCGCTCTCGCGCGGAGGCCACGACTACCGCAAGATGTACGCCGCCTACGCGGCCGCGACCGCGCACAAGGGCCAGCCCACCGTCGTCCTCGCGAAGACGATCAAGGGCTGGACGCTCGGCAGCCACTTCGAGGGCCGCAACGCGACCCACCAGATGAAGAAGCTGACCGTCGACGACCTGAAGAAGTTCCGCGACACCCTGCACATCCCCATCGACGACGAGCAGCTCGACCCCTACCTCCCGCCCTACTACCACCCGGGGCAGGACAGCGAGGTCATCCAGTACATGCAGGAGCGCCGGCGCGCGCTCGGGGGTCCGGTTCCCGAGCGACGGTCGGCGTCGAAGGCCCTCGTGCTTCCCGGCGACCCGGTCTACGACGTCGTCAAGCGCGGCTCGGGCAAGCAGCAGATCGCCACCACGATGGCGTTCGTCCGCCTGCTCAAGGACCTCATGCGCGACCCCGGGATCGGTCCGCGCTTCGTGCCGATCATCCCGGACGAGGCCCGCACCTTCGGCATGGACTCGATGTTCCCGACGGCGAAGATCTACTCGCCGCACGGCCAGACCTACACCTCGGTCGACCGCGACCTGGTGCTGGCCTACAAGGAGTCGACGTCGGGCCAGATCCTGCACGAGGGGATCAACGAGGCGGGCTCCGTCGCGTCGTTCACCGCCGTGGGGTCGTCGTACGCGACGCACGGCGAGCCGATGATCCCGATCTACATCTTCTACTCGATGTTCGGCTTCCAGCGCAC
>DASSQW010000239.1:0-8837 GCA_035702165.1 Candidatus Nanopelagicales bacterium | reverse complement strand
GAGGCTGTCGAGACCGACCCGGCCGCCACCGCGATGATCGCGACGCGCAGCAGCGTGAGCGCCGTACCGTCGTTGACCAGGCTCTCGCCCTCGATGATCGTCAGCACCCGCCGCGGCAGACCGGCTGCGCGGCCTGAGCTGCTCGCCGCCACAGCGTCGGTCGGCGCGAGGATCGCGCCGAGCGCGCACGCGACGGCGAACGGGATCGAGGGCTCGGCGGCCGACGCCACGACACCGATGGTCAGCGTCGTGACGACGACGAGCCCCACGGCCAGCAGCAGGATCGGGCGCGACGCTGCGCGGAGGTCGAGATACGACGTCTCCAGCGCGAGCGCGAACACGAGCGGCGCGAGCAGCAGCACGAGCACCTGCTCGGGGTCGGGTACCTGCCCGACGAGACCCGGCAGGAACGACAGCGCGAGGCCGACCACGAGGAGCGGGAGCGCCGGCGGGACGCCGCGCCACCGGCACAGGCCGGCGGTCGCCACGGCCACGACGACGATCAGCACGATCGCGAGCCCGGCCGTCTCCATCGAGCCACCCTAGGCGCGCACCGTCCGTCCTGCCCGCGGCGAGGTCCGGTGCCCGGCGAGGGGGGCGCCGGGTCGACGTGGGCGCGGTCGGGCGATCACACGGCCGTTGCAGCGGCGACGGCCTCGCGCTGACGCAAGGCGCGCCCACGGGTCCATGCGGATTCCCACTCGTCGCGGTCGCACAGCTCGCGAGCCCGACGGAGCTCGGTCTCGGCCACCCGCCGCTCGACCGGCAGGGCCTGTCCGTCGAACACCTCGCGCATCCGCTCGGCGGCTCCCGCCAGCTCGGCGGCCCGCACACCGCGGCCACTCATCGCGGCGGCGGTCGCCAACCCGGTCAGCGACTCGGCCAAGCCCTTGGCCTCCGCGAGATCGTCGAAGGCGAGCAGGCTCTGCATGTACAGAGCTTCGGCACGCGCAGCATCGTGGTCGACCAGCGCAGCGAGCCCGAGGTAGCCCAGGCACCGTGCCCGGAAGCGCTCGTCGCCGATGTCGTCGTACCAGAGCAGGGCGTCAGCGATGAGTCGCCGTGCGTCCGACGTGTCACCCACGGCGATCCGGGCGATCCCGACGTTGAGCGACGACGTGGCCACCAGCCATCGATCATCGAGGTCGCTCGCCAGCGCGAGAGCCGTGTCGAACGCCGCGGTCGCCGAGGCGAGGTCCTGCCTGGCGAGGGCGGCGATCCCGCTCACGGTGGCGGCGTTGCGTCGCCCGGCTGCATCTCCGATCTCGAGGGCGAGCGCCTCGAGCTGTCGAGCACAGTCCTCGGTGGTCGCGTCGTCGCCCTGCTGGTACGCCAGCCAGGCCAGAGCCCACAGGCCGGCCATCCGCGTCGGTCCGCTCGCCGCAGGGTCGGCACGGAGCCCTCGCTCGAGCCAGTCGCGTCCGGACGCCAGCGCGCCCCGGGCCTGCCAGTAGCGGAAGAGCCCCGCACCCAGCCTCACGAGGGACTCTGCGTCGCCGCCCTCGTCGGCCCAGCGCAGCGCGACGGCGAGGTTCGCCTCGTCAGCATCCAGCACGGCGTACCAGTTCTCCTCGTCGCCGACCTGATCGGCCAGCGACGAGACGCGGTCGACGTGCCAGGCGACGAACCGGCGCTTGAACTGCGCGTCGAGCTCGCGGGCGCGATCCGAGACCCGGCCGCGCGCCAGCTCCACGAACTCCTCGCGCTGCTCGTCCCGCAGATCGAGCGCGTCCGCGAGGTTGCCGGCCGTTCCCCGGTAGACCCTCGTGCGCAGCCCGCGCTCGATGTCGCTGACGGTGCGCGAGCTGACGCCCGCACGCTCGGCGAGCTCCTCCTGGGTCAGTCCCGAGTCCGCACGGAGCGAGCGGAGAACACTGCCGAGGCGCGCCATGGCCGCACAGTAGTTGCGGACAAGTCGGTGGGTAACTCGTCATGGATCTCCGCGGCCCGCGGGCCGACGCTGAGCACACCTACCCCCTCGTCCCAGGAGGCCACCATGGGAAGCGACACGGCACGACACCTCTACGACCTGCTCAATGCGGGCGCCGTGGAGCAGATCGGAGAGCTCGTCACGGAGGACTACATCGAGCACGACCCCATCCCCGGACAGGGAACGGGACGCGAGGGGGCTGTCGACCGCTTCACCATGCTGACCAGCGCGCTCGCGCCGCACTTCACGATCGAGGACATCGTCTCCGAGGGCGACCGCGTGGTGGTCCGGTGGACAAACGACGGCACCCACGTCGGTGAGTTCGCGGGCATCCCGGCCACCGGCGCCGCGTTCAGGATCGCCGGGATCGACATCTACCGGCTCGAGGGTGAACGCCTCGCCGAGCACTGGCACGTCGTCGATCAGCTCGCGATGCTCGCGCAGCTAGGACTGCTGCCGCAGCCCGCCTGAACGCGCGGGGTCGACGCGCCTGCAGTCGCGACCGACGCCCGCCTGGCCAGTCAGGCGGGCGCCGGCGAGCGACGGACTAGACCGAGCGGAAGAACAGGAAGAGATTCGTCGGGATCGGTCCGACGACGTGCGGGTTCTTCGCAGTGATGAGCGACTTGAGGTACGAGTAGCTCTGGTGCACCTGGATGTCGTCGTAGGTCGCCCGGTCGGTCACGCCGACGACGTACACGTCCCACCACTCCGCCTTGCCCTCGTTGAGGTCGGCGATGAAGTGGTCGTGGCCGGGAGTGCGGAAGTTCCGCAGTGCCGGCAGCAGCGCGTCCGGCGTCGTCTTGAACAGCGGGGCGAGGGCGCCGGCCAGCCTGGTGAGGTCGAGCGTCGCGGGGTGATCCACGCAGGTGAGGTGGTCGGGGCAGTCCATCTGGTGGTTCACCGTGAATCCGAGCGGAACCGTGATGTACAGGGGGTCGTGCTGGGTCGAGGGCGCAACGTTCCACTTCGCGCCGACCTCGCAGCCGCTGGTCGACTGCGCGGTCACCGACTTGTCGCACCAGAAGCCGTGCGTGTAGGTGAAGCCCACGTGGTCGCCCCGGAAGTCGCCCATGGTCATGCCGAACTCGTTGGGACCGTGCGAGGCGGCGGTCGTGGCGCCCGCCTGGGAGATGCCGAGCGCGCCGGCCGCGATCATGACGGCAGCGACCGGAGCGAGCAGGGCGGTGGTACGGCGGTGCAGCAGGCTGCGTGCAGACATAGCTGGTTCCTTCCGTGAGGTGGATGGGGTCGAGCAGATGCCGGGATCGGCACCGAGCAGACGCGAGCGGACCCGCGACCGGTCAGGTGGGGCGGCGTAGCAGGTGCGCAGCAGCGACCAGGACCGACGCCTCGGCCAGGACGGCGACGACGCCGAGCGTGTTCGCCCAGTCGCCGATGTCGTCGTCCTCGAGGGGCAGGCCGTACGAGCGGCTGACGACGTAGGCGCTGATCGCAGCCACGCTCGTCAGAACCGCGGCGAGCAGGGTCGCCCGGGTCACGCGCACGAGCAACGACGCGGCTAGCGCGGCGCTGACGAGGACCAGCGCGTCGAAGCCGAGCAGCAGGTAGCGCGGACCCCCGACGTGCTCGGCCGCCACCGGGATGTGAACCGCTGCGGTGAGGATCAAGCCCCCGACAGCGGCCGCGCGTGCGACGCCGGTCCGATCGATCCTGCTGGGTGACGAGACGGACAGCGCGACCATGACGCCTCCGAGGAGTGGGGCCGCCTGGTGGCGGCGCTCACCCGGTGTTCGTCGCCGCGCGCATCGCGGATTGCCGAGCCGGCGAACTTTCTGCGGAGCACGGCACCCGACGCCGTACGCCGTCTCGACGGGCGTTCACCATCGCCAGGAAGGCCTCGACGTGGTCCCGCGGACGCGCTCGCGGAGGTCGCGGATCGGATCAGTCGTCGGACTGCTGCAGCAGGGCGACACCGAACGCGCCGACGGTGATGGCGTGGACGGCGACGGCGGCCTGCAGCAGACCGGTGAACTGCAGCGGGATCATCACGAGCATCCAGGCGCCGACGGCCAGCGGCGTCACCCGTCGCCAGCCGGACCATCGAACGCCGCGCAGCACAACGGTCCCGGCAGCGATGAACCCCGCGGCCATGAGCACCGAGCCGATGCCGAACAGCGTCGAGGCGACGACGCCCGCGGGGTCCGACAACAGCGCGTCCCGGAACGTCAGGCACACGAGGTGCCCGCCGAGGAAGAGCCAGCCGCCGACGAGAGCGATGGTCGCGCCGACGCGACCCGCGCGGGAGGCGGCCACGGCGGGGCTGCGGCGGAACGCCGCCAGCGTGATGAGCAGGAACACCTGGCTCATGGCCCAGACGATCTCCGCCGTGGTGGCGACGTTCCCCGAGAGCGGGAAGTTGAGCCGGTCTTCGGGGACGGTCGACGACGCACGCAGCGATGCGACGACGACGCCGGCATCGAGCTGCACTCCGGCGTAGACGAGCGCGGCAGCGCCGGGGAGGACTGCCCGCAGTGCTCGGACGCGGGCCGGTGCAGGTGCGGTGATCGTCGGAGAGGTCATGACGTCGACGCTAGGCATCCGCAGCAGTCGTCGCGTCCGTGCTCTCGCCGCAGTTCCATGAAGTGCTAGCACTGAGGCGCGTCGGGCGCGGCTCGGCGACAATGCGCGGGTGAGCCGGTACAGGAGCGCCGCGATCGGCCTCGCTGGCGTGTCGCTCGCGCTGCTCGGTGAGATCGTCGCGCTCGCCCTGGCCTGGCAGCTGCGGCCGTTCGGGGACGCTGTCGCATGGGCGCTCTACAACGTGGCCGTCACCGCGGTCGGCGCGCTGATCGTCCACGCCTTCCCGCGCCACCCGGTCGGCTGGATCCTGCTCGTCCTCGGGGTGCTCGGGGTGTGGAGCACCGATGTGCTCAGCGCCTACGGGGCGCGCGCGGAGCTGTCCGGCTGGCCGGGTGCGGCGGGCGCGCAGTGGCTGGGTGTTGCCGCCTGGTGCCTGAGCGCGCTGATGTGGGTGCTCGCGCTGCTCTACGTGCCCACCGGCGCGCTGGCGTCCCCGCGTTGGCGCATCGCACTCGTCGGCGGGATCGTCGGAACCTCCGCCTACCTCGTGGGCTGGTTGATCAGCCCCGCATCGACACTCCCCGACTCGACGCTCGCCAACCCCTTCGCCGTGGCCGGGCTGCCGGGCGAGTCGCTGGCGGACGTCGGGGGCGTGCTGCTGGCCGCGTCGGCCGCGGGAGCCGTGGCGTCCGTGATCGGGAGGGCGCGCGGAGCGGATCCGGTGCTGCGCCAGCAGCTCAAGTGGGTCGGCGTCGGCGGGCTGCTGCTGGTCGGCTTCCTCCCCGTCGGCCTGGCCCTGTGGAGCTCGTCCCCCGTGGTGCGGGCGCTGTCACCCGTCGTGGCGCTGGGGATCGTGGCGTCGGTGGGGGCGGCCGTCCTGCGCTATCGGCTCTTCGACGTCGATCGGATGGTGCTCCGCGGGACCGCGTACCTGGCAGCAGCCGCCGTCGCGTCCGGCCTCTTCGCGGCATCCGTCATCCTCCTGGGAACGCTGCTCGGTGGCAGCCGCCCGTGGCAGACAGCCGCGGCCACGTTGGTCGCGGTGGTCTGCTTCCGGCCTGTGGCCGGGCGCGTCGAACGTCGGCTGGAGCGCAGGTTCGACCCCGATCACGACGCGCGGCGCCAGATCGACCGCTTCCTGGACGGCCTGCGCGCGGGCACCGAGCCCGCCGATCGGATCGAGGAGGTCCTGCGAGACGCAGCGGGTCGTCAGGACCTTCGCCTCCTGCTGCGGCTTCCGGCGTCCGACGGGTTCTGCGACGTCCACGGGCAGCGGTGCGCGCCCGATCCGAGCCTCCGCGCGATCGAGCTGGGAGCGGAGGCGATGGTGCAGTACCCGTCCGCAGCCGACCCCGTTCTCGACTCGCGGCTCGAGCGGCTGCTCGCCCACGCCAGGCTGGCCCTCCAGGTCGCACGGCTGGGAGCTGGCCTCAGCAGCAAGGTCGACGAGCTGGACGCCTCGCGGCGCCGGATCGCCATCGCCGCCGACGACGAGCGCCGCCGTATCCAGCGCGACCTCCACGACGGTGCGCAGCAGCGCCTCGTCGCCGTCGGCCTGGCGCTCCGCAGCCTCGAAGGTCGGCTGCGCGCGGACGATCGGCGTCGGGACGCCGACACCGTCGACGGCGTCGTGACCGACCTCGGAGAGACCATCGTCGAGCTGCGGACCCTGGTCGCCAACCTGCCGCTGCCGCAGCTCGACGGGGGGTTGGACGTCGCCTTCCGGGAGCTCGCAGACCGCTCGCCGCTCCCCGTCCGCGTCGACGTCACCGCCGAGCGGCTCAGCCCGTCCGTGGAGGCGACGGCCTACTTCGTCGGCAGCGAGAGCCTCACGAACACGCTCAAGCACGCGCGCGCCTCGACCGTCACGCTCCGGGCCGAGCGTTGCGGCGCGACTCTGCTGGTGACGGTCGCCGACGACGGCGTGGGAGGAGCTGTGCCGGGCGCCGGGACGGGGCTGATCGGACTGCGCGACCGGGTGGCCGCGATCGGCGGGCACCTCCGCATCGACTCGGGTCGTACCGGCACGACCATCACCGCGGAACTGCCATGCGGGTGATCCTGGTCGAGGACCACACACTGCTCCGCGAGGGTCTGGCCCGGGTCTACCTCGAAGCCGGGCACGACGTCGTCGGATCGCTGGCCAGCTGTGCCGACCTCGATGCCACGATCGCGAGCACCGACCCTGACCTCGTCGTGCTCGACGTGCGGCTGCCGCCCGACTTCGGCGACGAGGGTGCGCGCGCGGCGGCCGAGATCAAACGAGGTCGACCCTCCGTGGGCGTTCTCCTTCTCTCCCAGCACATCGAGACGACGCACAGCGTCAGCCTCGCCGGCATGCCCGGGTTCGGATACCTGCTCAAGGACCGCGTGCTCGACGTCGGGGACTTCCTCGCAGCCTCCGATCGGGTGGCCTCCGGCGGCTCCGCGCTCGAGCCGGACGTCGTCGCCAGGCTGCTGGATCGCGCTGACCGTCGCGATCGATTGGCCACGCTGACCGACCGGGAGCACGACGTCCTCAGACTCATGGCCCAGGGTCTGACCAACACCGGCATCGCGCGGCGTCTGGTTCTCAGCGAACGGACCGTCGAGGCGCACGTACGTCGGTTGCTCATCAAGCTCGACCTCGACGACTCCGAGGACGCCAACCGACGAGTCCTCGCCGTCATGACCTACCTCGGCGCCACCGACGATCGACGGTGATGCGGTCACCGCAGGGCGCGGCGCCGCGCGTCGGTGCCTGCGGCAGGAACCGTCGTTGTCCGACGAGCGCTCTTTCGCGCGGCGCTTCGCGCCGGAGGGTTCGCGCTCGTGATCGCTCCTTCCGAATCCTGCCGGGGGACGCGACGCCGCTTCGCGGCGTGGGTGCCCCCGGCAGGATTCGAACCTGCGACGCACGGTTTAGGAAACCGACGCTCTATCCCCTGAGCTACGGGGGCGGCACAGACGACGGGCTCTCGGCGGAGCTCCGTCCGGACACCACGCCCTCATGCGAGCCGGACGCAGCGGCAGCGAGTCTAGATGAGGCGATGGCCCCTCCCGTCCGCACTCCCCCGCGCGGAAGGCGATCGGCTCTGCCTAGATCGGGCCATTGACCGGGGTAGCCCGGGGGAGGACCGTGTGAGGGCTCCCTTACCTCGTGGAGGCCCTCATGACCTGGGACCTGACGGGGACGTACTTCGAGAACTGCTCGTGCGACATGGTCTGCCCCTGCACCACCTCGGGGCTCACGATGCCGGCCGACCAGGAGCGCTGCCGGGTGGTGCTGGCCTTCCACGTGGACCGTGGGCAGGTCGACGGCCTCGACGTCAGCGGGCGCAGCGTCGTCGTGGTCGCCGACACCCCGCAGGTGATGGCCGAGGGGAACTGGCGACTCGGACTGGTCATGGATGCGCAGGCCTCGAGCGACCAGGCCGCAGCGCTGGGCGCCGTCTTCGGCGGACAGGCAGGCGGCCCGATGGCTGCCCTCGTACCGCTGGTGTCGGAGATGATGGGGATGGAGTCTGCCCCGATCGAGTACGTCGACGACGGCCACCGGCACGCGCTCAAGGTCGAGGGTCTCCTCGACATCGAGATCGAGGACTACGTCGCACCGCAGCTGCGCCCGGACGGCGACCCCGAGATGCTCACCGGCATGTTCCACCCGGCGAGCTCCACCCTCACCGTCGCGCAGGCGACGCGGGGGCGGATCACGGTGTTCGGCCTGGACGTCGACAACGGCGGCAAGAACGGCCACAGCTCCCCGTTCGCCTGGTCCGCCTGATCAGGCGACGCCGGTGACCACGGCCCGAACGGGCGCGGGTCCGTCCTGGCGATCGGTCAACGCTCCGAGCGCGGCGCTGCTCGCGCTCGCGGCCGTCGCCTGGGTCGCGGTCGTCGTGTCCGCGCGCTCGATGGGCGGCACGATGGCCGGGACCATGGGGCTGTCGCTGGGTGCCTTCACGCTGGTGTGGGCGCTCATGATGACCGCGATGATGCTGCCGACCATCGCGCCGTTCGTGGCGCTCTACACGCGCACCTTCACCGACGACGCGGCCGGACGGACCGTGGCGCTCGCGTGCGGCTATCTGCTCGTCTGGACCGCTGCGGCGCTACCGGCGTACGCCCTGGCCGCGCTGGCGGAGAGCATCGTCAGCGCGCGACCCGCGGCCGCGACAGGCGTGGCCGCTGCGTTGTTCGCCGTCGTCGGGGTCTACCAGCTGACGCCGCTGAAGGAGCGGTGCCTGGCCCGCTGCCGCTCGCCGCTCGGGCTCCTGTTCGCCTACGGCAGCGGGCGCGGCAGGCTGCACGACGTGCGCGTCGGGCTGCGTCACGGCGGGTTCTGCCTGGCGTGCTGCTGGGCCCTCATGACGGTGCTGGTGGC
>DASSQW010000238.1:0-40542 GCA_035702165.1 Candidatus Nanopelagicales bacterium | reverse complement strand
GGCGACCGCCTCGGCGACGGCGCGCGGGCTCGTGCCCGCCTTCTTCGCCAGCTGCAGCGCGATGTTGGTGGCGTAGTCGCCGTGCTCGGGGTTGCGGGGACGCTCCACCGTGACCTCGTCGGGGATCGCTCCGGGTTCGAGGTCGAGCGCGCCGTCGGCGACCGCCGTCATCACGGCGTGCCGGATGGCGGCGGCGAGCTGGTCGGGCGTCATGCGCCGCAGCCTATCGGCGCAGGTCGGAACGGCTCGCGCCCGTATCGCCTCGCGGACCACCGGGGTACGCCGCCTGCTCGTCGACCTCGCGGGGTGCGGCCCGCGGGGACTGCGCACGGCAGGTACGTCGGGGACGACCGGTCTCGAGGGCGGCGCTGCGCGCCCGATCGCCGGGAGGCCCTCGTGCGCACGGCAGGTACGTCGGAGACGACCGGTCTCGGCCGCGGCGCTGCGCGCCGGTGCGGAGACCGGTCGTGGGGGACTCGTGCCGGCAGGATCCGTCGTAGGGCGACGGCTGCGCGGCGCGGCGCTCCGCGCCGGAGGGCTCGCAGCCGTGGCGGACTCCTCCCGAATCCTGCCGGGGGGCGCGACGTGCGCGACGGCGCTGCGCGCCGTGGGGACGTGAGTGCCCCCGGCAGGATTCGAACCTGCGCGCATGCCTCCGGAGGGCACCGCTCTATCCCCTGAGCTACGGGGGCCAGGGCGGACACGACAGTACCAGCGGGCGGCGTCCGCACTGAACCGAGGCGTCGGCGGCCTCGGCGCCCAGCGATGGCAGGAACGCGCTCTCTGCGACGCGTTCCGACCAACGATGTCAGCCGCCGGTGGCCCAGGTCATCGCGGCGGCGAAGACGAAGCCGAGCGCGGCCATCACGCCCGCCCATCGAGCGGCGCCGCGGACCGCGATCGGCACCATCTCGTTGACCACCACCACGATCATCGCGCCGGCCGCGACCGACTCGACGACGGCGATGAAGCGGTCCGAGGCGTCGACGAGCACCTGGTAGCCGAGCGCTCCCGCGATGGCTCCGGCCACCACGATCAGCGCGAACCGGCCCAGGATCCGACGCAGCGCCATCCCGCCGGCGAGCATCGCGGCGGCGACGCCGATCGCCTCGGGGAGCCCGGCGACGAACACGGCGCCGACGAGCGCGGCGGAAGCGCCGACCGAGCCAAGGTGCAGCGTGAGGCCGATCGAGATGGACTCGGGGATCCCGTCGATGAGCATGCCGACGAGGATGTTGCGCGCCGCGGTCCTCGTCGCGGCCGGAGGCGCGTCGGCGTCCTCGTCGAGCTCCTCCTCGACCGGCTCGAGAGGGTCCTCCGCCTCGCCCTTGCGCTCGAGCACCGAGATCAGCGCGAAGTAGCCGAGGCTCCCGCCGAGGATGCCGAAGGCGGTCGGACCGGCTCCTGCCTCGGCGTAGGCCACGGCGACGAGGTCGGTCGCGACCGCCGACATCACCGCGCCCGCGCCGAAGGCCATGAGCAGCCCGACGTTGCGGGGCTGCGTCAGCCCGCGGAACCGCCAGACCAGGACCGCACCGACGAGCAGCGCGGCCTGCCCGATCGCGGCGAAGAGCGCGGCCTCGCGCACGCGCGCCTCCTCGCGCTCGGCGTCAGGACGTGCCGACCGTAGCGAGACCAGGACGGCACGACGAGAGGAACGGCGTACCGGTCCTCAGACGTCGAGCGACTCGCCCGGTGCCAGGCGCGAGTACGCCGTGCTCCCCTTCAGGTCGAACCAGCGGTCGGTGATGGCGTGGCCCTTGTCCGAGAGCAGCGCGTCGTGCACAGGGATCGTCCGCGGTGCGCCGACCGCGCGCACGAAGTCCAGCGCCTCGGCGAGCTTCAGCCACGGCGCGGCGGCGGGGACCATGAGCAGCTCGATCGCGGCATCGGGCACGAACAGCGCGTCGCCCGGGTGGTAGACGCGGCCCTCGACGACGTAGCCGACGTTGGCGCAGCCGGGCAGCCCCTCGTAGATCTCCGCGTGCAGCCCACCGACCGCGGCGACCGAGAAGCCGGCGACGGTCAGCGCGTCGCCGGGTGCCACCACCTCCACGGGCACGCCGGCCTCCGCGAGCGTCTCGGCCACGGGGGCCGGGGCGCGGACGAGCAGCGAGGAGTTGCGGTCGGACTGCGCGCGCAGCGCCTCGGCGTCGACGTGGTCGACGTGCTCGTGGGTGATGAGGATCTCGTCGACGCCCTCGTAGACGTCGGGCTCGACCCAGATGCCGGGGTCGATGAGGAAGCCGCGCTCCCCCTCGTCGATGCGGACGCAGGCGTGGGTGTACTTGGTGACGCGCATGGGGGCGAGGCTATGTCCCGCCGCCGTCGGAGTCAGGCGCTCCGGTCCGCCCGGACGCACGCCGTACGGTGGGCGCGATGCCGGACATCCGCACCTTCCACCCTCGCCGCGGCCGCGTGACGACCACGCAGGCCGCGGCGCTCCGCACGCTGCTGCCGCGGTACGCCGTCCCGGAGGGGCGGCTCGACACCGCGTCGCTGTTCGACGGACGACCGGTGGTGCTCGAGATCGGCTTCGGGCTCGGGCACGCGACGGTGGAGATGGCCCAGGCCGATCCGGCGACCGGGATCGTCGCCGCCGACGTGCACACCCCCGGCGTCGGTCGGCTGCTGCACGAGATCGAGACGCTGGGACTCGACAACGTGCGGGTGCTGCACGGCGACGCCGTGGAGCTGCTCCGCGAGCGAGTCGACGACGGCGCGCTCGCCGGGATCCGCGCGTTCTTCCCCGACCCCTGGCCCAAGGCCCGCCACCACAAACGCCGGCTGGTGCGGCCCGATCTCGTGCACCTCATGGCGTCGCGGCTGCAGGCAGGCGCAGCGCTGCACGTCGCGACGGACTGGGCACCCTACGCCGAGAGCATGCTCGAGGTGCTGTCGGCAGAGCCGCTGCTGCGCAACGCCTACGACGACTGGGCTCCACGGCTCGAGCGGCCGCTCACGAAGTTCGAGCGGACCGGCCTCGAGAAGGGCCACGAGGTCCGGGACCTCGTGTTCGTACGCCGCTGACCGCGCCGGGCTCCGGACCGGATGCGTGAGCGTGCCGCCAGGCCGCTCGCTCACGCATCCAGTGCGCGTGCTCAGCAGCTGACGTAGCCGCCGGCCCAGTGCGAGGCACCGGCACCGTGGTTGAAGATCGTCCAGAAGGCGCGGTCCTGCCAGTAGCGCGACCACCGGTTCGGCGTGGTGAGGCGCAGCTTGGCCATGAGCGACGCGGCGGTCGTCGACCCGACCTCGGCAGCGACCGAGGCGTACATCGCCTTGGTCGCGCCGACGCCGAGCGACGCGGTCATCTGGTACGCACCGTTGTACGCGCCACCCGCCGAACGCACGGTGTAGTAGCCGTGGCTCTCGCGGTTGACGATGCAGCGCCGCTTGGTCTCGTAGCGCGAGTCGAAGTACCTGCCGATGTACGCCGACGCGTAGACGCCGCGCAGCGAGTACGTCACCGCGCGGTTCCGCGACGCGACGGGCTCGCCGTAGAGCAGGCCGGTGGCCGGCGCGGCTGCGGCGGCGGTGACGTGCGGCTGCCGCAGCCAGATGCGCCAGTCGGCGATGAGCGCCGACCAGGTGAGGTAGCCGACCTGGCCGTTGGCGCGCAGGCCGTGCGCGGCCTGGTACCTGATGACCGCGCTGCGCAGGCTGGTGCCGAACCGGGCGGTGACGCTGCGGTGCAGCATCGCCTCGACCCGCTTGACGTAGGTGCCGGTGGCACCCGGGACCAGCAGCGGCAGGGCGGCGATCGCCGACGTGGGCGCAGCGACGCGCGGCGCCACCGAGCCGGTGACCGGCGCGCTGGTGTCGGCGTGGGCTGGCGCGGCGAGACCGAGCAGCAGCGCCGAGGCGATGCCGGCACCGGCCACGGCGCGCAGCGGCATGACAGGGGTCATGTCGGATGTCCTCCGCCGCCTGCGAGGTGAGCTGTCGGGTTGGGCCGGAGGAAACGGCCTGTCGCTCTCGCGACTTCACCCCAAGGTCGGCCAGGACGGGCCGACCGCGAGTGGTTCCCCCACTCCCGTCCTTGCGTCAGGACCACGGCCGGGGACGGGACTCGGCGGTCCGGTCGTGGTGCCCTGCTTCCCCACAGGGCCCTTCGACCGTAGCGGGCGTTCCGGGAGGCTGTCGATCGGCGACACCCGCCGTCGTGCGGGGACGCGTGACCGACGGCACAACCGCTCTCACGCAGCGTTTGGGCGGCGTCACGGAGAGTAAGTCTCGATCTGAGGTCGAGGGTCAGCATGACCGCGGCGTGGCGCGCTCCCCGGCCCGCGGCGACCACGGCCGTCGGCCGCGGGAGCACCGCTACGCTCACCGGGACGGTGGCCCGCGGGGCGGGCCGCAACGCCTCCGGCCCACGCGCCGGCTCACCCGAGGAGCTCCTCGTGGGCGACCTGCTCGTCCCCCTGCCCGACGGCCGGATGATGCCGGCGTACTTCGCCTCGGCGGGCGACGAGCCCGCCCCGGGGGTGGTCGTCGTGCACGAGATCTTCGGGCTCAACGACGACATCCGCGACATCGCCGACCAGTTCGCGGCGCGCGGCTTCCACGCCGTCGCCCCCGATCTCCTGGGCCTGGGGAACAGGGTGCGCTGCCTGGTGTCGGTCGCGCGGTCGCTGTCGTCGGGCGAGGGACCCGCCGTCGATGCCGTCCACGCCGCCCGGCGCTGGCTCGCGGAGCGTGCGGACTGCACCGGCCGGATGGGCATCGCCGGGTTCTGCCTCGGCGGCGGGTTCGCGATCGTCATGGCCGACAAGGGTTTCGAGGCGAGCTCGGTGAACTACGGCCGGCTGCCCAAGGACCTCGACGCCGCGCTCGCCGGATCGTGCGCGATGGTGGCGTCGTACGGGGGGCGGGACGGTTCGCTCAAGGGTGCGGCCGAGACACTGCGCTCCGCGCTCGAGCGCAACGGCGTCGAGCACGACGTGAAGGAGTACGCCGAGGCCGGCCACTCGTTCATGAACCACTCCGCCGAGACCGCACCGGCGTGGCTCAAGGCGTTCAACGGCTCGCTGCACGCCGGCTACGTCGACACCGCCGCCACCGACGCCTGGGACCGCATGACCCGCCTGTTCGACTCCGCCCTGCGCTGAGGCCCGTCCACGAGATCGCCTGGGAACGCTCAGGTCCGGCTTGCCCGCATCCGATACGGGTGGCATGACGCCGAACAGTCCGGAACCGATCGTGCGGGCGATGCTCGCCGCGGTGCACCGGCGCGACCACGCGCACGCAGCGGGCTGCTGCAGCCCGCACAGCGTCGAGGTCGTGCATCTGGGGAGCGCCTCGATCGCCGTCTGCCACGACTGCGGCTACGAGTCCGGCTTCCACTCCGTGCGCGACTGCGAGCGCGCGGCGGCGGAGCATCGGCTCGCCTCCGTCTGACACCGCGACCGTCGCCCCGCCCCGCGCCGCCGCACGCTAGTTTCGCCGTGTGACCGATCCCGATCTGCCGCAGGCCGGCTGGTACCCCGATCCCTCGGGTGCGCCGGCGCTGCGCTGGTGGAACGGCGTGACCTGGTCCGACCAGACCCATCCCCTGTCCCCCGACGCTGCACGCCCATCGCCGGCAGCGGCACCGCCGACGGCACCGCTGCCGACCACCCAGGTCTGGGCGCCGGTGGTGCCGCCCGCGGAGGAGTCGGTCGGTTCCGCGACGGCAGCGCGACGGCGCTGGTGGATCCCCGTCGTCGCCCTCGTGGCTCTGCTCGCGCTCGCGGGCGTCGCGGCCTCGGCGCTGCTCGGCGGGATCGGCGGCCGCGACCGCCTCGACACCCGCGCGCTCGAGCAGCGCATCGCCGCCGAGCTGAGCCGGCAGGCAGGGACGCAGGTCACCGTCAGCTGCCCGTCGCGGGTCGACCTACGGGCCGGGTCGAGCTTCACCTGCACCGCATCGGACGGCCAGGGCGGCCAGGCGGCCGTCGTGGTGCAGCAGACCGACGACAGCGGCGACGTCACCTGGACGCTGCAGCGATGAGCTCCGGCGGCGAGTGCGTCGCGGTCGTGCACCCGCAGAAGAGCGGGGGTGCCGAGGCGGCGAGCGACCAGCTGGCCCGCTGGGCCCACGCCCTGGGGCAGCCGACACCGCACGTGGTGACGACGACCGCGGACTCGCCCGGCACCGAGCAGGCGCGCGCAGCTGTCGGCGCAGGCGCCGATCTGGTGCTCGCGTGGGGCGGCGACGGCACGGTCAACTCCGTCGCCGCGGGCCTCGCCGGGACCGGCGTACCGATGGGGATCCTGCCCGCGGGCACCGGCAACCTGCTCGCACGCAACCTCGGACTGCCCCTGGGGCTGCGCGACGCCGCGTCCGTCGCACTCACCGGCCGCGACCGCACCGTCGACCTGATCGATGTCGGTCTCGGTGGGCGGGTCATGACCTGCGCGGTGATGGCGGGGATCGGGCTCGACGCCGTCCTCATCGACGCGCCCGAGGACCTCAAGAACGTCATCGGCCCGACGGCGTACGTCGTGAACGGCATCCGCGCGCTGGGCCACCGCACGACGCGCTTCGGCATCTCGGTCGACGGCGGACCGCCGCACTGGCTCAGCGCGAAGAGCGCGCTCGTGGTCAACGTGGGCGGGCTCGTCGCAGGCCTCGACATCGCACCGGAGGCCGAGGTGTCCGACGGGCTGCTGCACGTGGTGGTGCTCCCGCTCGGGACGCCGCTGGACTGGGCGCGCACCGCGAGCGACCTGGCGCTGCGCCGCCCGCGCCACGACCGGTCCCGCCGGCACTTCTCCGGTCGCTCCGCGGTCATCGTGAGCCGCGACCGCCAGCCCCGGCAGGTCGACGGCGACGTCGTGGACGACGGCACGCGGATCGAGGCCCGGGTGCGTCCGGGCGCTCTCGTGGTGCGCGTGCCCCGCTGACGCGCCGGTCAGGACGGCGATCCGGGGCCGGAGAAACCTCAAGGAAGGCTCGCCTCTGTCGAGACATGGTGCAGAGGTCGGGAGGGGACTCGGCCGTCACCCCGCGCCCGGGGCCGACCGAGAGGGGATCGTCGTGCGTCGTCGGAGCTCGCTCACCGCGACCTTCGCCGTCGTGAGCCTCGTGGCCATGGCGCTGCTGGGACTGGTCCTGACCCTCGTCATCGGCGAGCTCCTGCGCCAGCAGGCGCTCGACCAGGCCGTCCGCACCGCGACGGCGTACGCCGACGCCGGCGTGCGCGACCGCGTCACGGACCGCGAGTGGGAGGCCGAGCAGCTCGACGGCCGATCGATCGACCGGCTCGGCGTGAACCTGCACCCCGACAGCACGCTCCTCGAGGTGCGGCTGTGGGGCAAGAGCGGCAAGCCGCTGTACGACAGCGTCGACCTCGCGCACCCGTTCCCCGACCTGGCTCGCCTCAACGCCGCGATCGGCGAAGGACAGCCCAGCGCGGCCCTCGTCACCCAGGTCGACCGGCGCACCGGTACCGGCTCGGGCCTCGACCCGACCGTGATGCCCGGCGTCGAGACCGTGCTCGACGTCTACGTGCCGGTCTACACCGTGCCCGACGTCCCCATCGCCTACGGCGTCGCCGAGATCGCGCTGGACTACTCCGCCACGGAGGCCGCCACCGCCGGCGCCGTCCGCACCGTCGCGCTCGTCGTCGGCATCGGCCTTCTCGTGGTGTGGCTGCTGCTGTTCCGCACCGTGCACGGCGCGAGCCGCAAGCTGCGCACGACGTCGGACGAGAACGCGCGCCTCGCGCTTCTCGACCCGCTGACCGGCCTGCCCAACCGACGGCTGCTCGGCGAGCGTCTCGAGCTCGCAGCGGCAGAGGCCAAGCTCAACGGCAACCACGTCGGCCTGCTGCTGCTCGACGTCGACCGGTTCAAGGAGATCAACGACTCGCTCGGCCACGACCGCGGCGACCAGCTGCTCGTGCAGGTCGCGGAGCGGCTGCGCACGATCACGCGCGAGACCGACACGGTGGCACGCCTCGGCGGCGACGAGTTCGCGGTGCTGCTCAAGACCGTCCGGAGCGTCGAGGACGCGACCATGTTCGCGGACCGCGTGCTCGGCGTCTTCTCCGAGCCCTACGACATCGACGGCCTCGTCCTCCACGTCGAGACCTCGCTCGGCCTCGCGCTGCTCCCCGACCACGCCGACGACGTCCAGACGCTGATGAAGCGCGCCGACGTCGCGATGTACGTCGCGAAGGCGGGCCGGCGCGGCATGAGCGTGTACGAGGCCGACGGCGACGTGAACTCCCCCGCGCGACTGATCCTGCTCGGCGACCTGCGCCGCGCCCTCGACGACCGCGACCAGCTCTCGGTGCACTACCAGCCCAAGCTCGACCTCCGCAGCGGCGAGGTCGTCGGTCTCGAGGCGCTGCTGCGCTGGAACCACCCGGTGCGCGGCAACGTGCCGCCCGGCGACTTCATCCCGCTCGCCGAGCAGACCGGCCTCGTGCACCTGCTCACCCGTCGCGTGCTGGAGATGGTGCTCGAGCAGATCCGAGCCTGGCGGGTCGACGGCTGGGAGATCCAGGTCGCGGTGAACCTGTCGGCCATGAACCTCGCCGAGCCCGATCTCGACAAGCACATCGCCGAGCTGCTCGCGGAGTACGACGTCCCTGCGCGGCTGGTCGAGTTCGAGATCACCGAGTCGGCGATCGTGGCCGACCCGGAGAGAGCGGCGGCGACGCTGTCGCGCATCGCAGCGATGGGCTCCACGATCGCGCTCGACGACTTCGGCATCGGCAACACCTCGATCAGCCAGCTGCGCGACCTGCCCATCGACACCCTGAAGATCGACCGCTCGTTCATCCTCGACATGAGCAACGGCAACGAGGTGCTCGTCAAGGTCGTCACCGAGCTCGCGCACGAGTTCCAGATGGTGGCGGTGGCCGAGGGTGTCGAGGAGCACGGTGTCGCCGAGCGGCTGCGCGACCTCGGCTGCGACCTGGCGCAGGGCTTCCTCTACGCGCGGCCGGTCCCGGCGCACGAGCTGCCGGCCATCTTCGCGGCGTACGGCACCGACCCGCGCGAGGCGAGGCTCGGCGTCTGAGCTAGGCCCGGCCCTTGAGGGCCGAGTGCGCGAGCCAGAGCGACCAGGGCATGTTGTACGGCGCCCCCGTGCCGTTCCAGTACTCCATGGAGCGGCCGGTGCCGGTCGTGACGACGAGGTCGCCGGGGATCGTGGCGTAGTAGAACCACTTGGCGTCGTTGGTGAGCAGGTTCGTGCACCCGTGCGATCCGTTCCACCTCCCGATGCGGCTCGCTGCCCAGGGAGCCCCGTGCACGAACTCGCCGCTCGGGGTGATCCGCGTGGAGTACGGCGCCCACAGGTCGTAGTGCTCGGTCGTGAGCCCGAGCTCCTGGCTGGTCATGTTGCGGGTGATGTACTTCTCCATCACGGCCTTGAAGCCCGACCGCGTCTCGAAGCCGGCCTTGCCGAGGGAGACGCCGAAGTTCTTCACCAGGACGCCGTCGACGTAGACGAGCATGCGGTCGGTGATGGCGTTCACCCGCGCGATGAGGACGCGCGACGTGCGGATGTAGTGCGTGCGCGTGGTGCTGCCCGCGCCGACGTACGAGTACGTCGTGCTGCGCGCGAGCTCGACGCCGGCGAGGGACATGCGCACGTCGATGCGCGCGCGGCCCGGCCAGAAGTTCTTCGCGCGGAAGACCGCAGTCTTGCCGTCGCGCCAGTACCAGGCGCCGGAGGAGAAGACGCCGTTCACGAAGACGTGCATGTTGTGCTCGGCGGCCGCGCGGCGCGACGTCGACACGGGCACCGTGAACGTCGCGGTGATCGGGGTCGCGATGCCGACGAGCGAGCCGCTGCGCGGGCTCAGCGAGACGCCGACCGTGCGCCGGGGCAGAGCCGGCGCTGCGGGGACGGGGACGGGTCGGACGGTCGGCGCGGGGGTCGGCGACGGTGTCGAGGTGGTGGCGCCGGAGGGCGCGGCCACGAGCAGGGAGAGGACCCCGGCGACGGCGACCGCGACGACCGCCGTCAGCGGACGGCTCACCCCCCGGTGCTGCGTCTGGCGTGCCATCTCGACCCTCTCGACGTTCGGCTTGCGCGCCAGAAGTCGGGCCGCGGAGCCTCAGTGCAGGACGACCACCGTGTCGCCCACCCGGGACCAAGAGTAGAGCCATTCCGCGTCGGCCCGTGATTGGCGCACGCACCCGCCCATGCCGATCGCCCGTCCGAGATCCTTCTCGGACTGGATCGGCGTGCCGTCGTCACGCTTCGGGATCGTGTGGAACCCGATCGGAGCACCGGTGGCGCCGTGGGTGAACCGGATCATCAGGTCGAAGCGGAGCTTCTCCTTCGGGTTGCTCGTCGTCCGCGACTTCGAGAACACGTGGTAGGTGCCCGGCCGGGGCCGGTCGGCGCGGCCGGTCACCTTGTAGTCGCGCAGGACGGTGCCGTCG
This sequence comes from Candidatus Nanopelagicales bacterium, assembly GCA_035702165.1. GTDB lineage: Bacteria > Actinomycetota > Actinomycetes > S36-B12 > CAIYMF01 > Longivirga. The sequence continues at coordinate 30,153 of DASSQW010000238.1, read as the reverse complement.
GCACCCACGATCCAGAGGTGGGCGGTGCGCTCGGCGTAGACGATCCGACGTCCGGTGCCGCTGCGCGCGGGCAGCGGGCGGGTCGGCGTCCACGCCGGCCTCGACACGACGACCGGGGCCGGCCGCTGGCCGGGGCGCGGGGGCGCCGGTTCGGCGACCACGACGACGGCGACCGAGGTGGTGCGCACGGGCAGCGCGGCCGCCGACACGCTCGGGGCCGCCGGGGCCGCCGTCGGTCGGGGGCGGGCGGCGGCAGGGGCGCTCGTCGCCGCCGCGGTCGGCGCGGACGATCCGTTCGGGGACGGCGCGACCGTCGTCGTCGGCTGCACCACCTCCGGTGCAGGCGGCGCCGACGAGGTGACCGACGGCGTCGTCCGGCCGGTCTCCGGTGGGCCGAACGGGCTCGTCGCGGGAGCGAGGAGCGCAGCGACGAGCGCAGCTGTGTCCCGTTGCGGCGCAACGGGTTGCGTCGCCACCCCGTTCGCGCCCGGGGGCTGCTCAGCCGTCGAAGCCGGTACGCCGGCAGCGGCCGAGTCGCCCTCCACGCCCGAGAACGGGCTGGGCGACGCGAGCAGCGCCTTCGTCGTGGCGCCGGGTGCGGGCGCGGTCGACGGCCCGGTCGACGCTGGCGCCGCCTCCGCGGCGACCGGCACGGCGAGCCCGCAGGCGAGGCCCGCAGCGACCGAGGATCCGGCCAGCAGCGCGAGCCGGCGTCGCGCCGTGGCGTCGAGGGTCGGGAAGGTGCCGAGGTCGGGCAGGCGCACCGCCTGCGCCGAGGCGCGCAGCTGGCCGAGGTTCAGCGACGACGGGACGAGGGTCGAGGCGAGCCGGCGGGCGCCGAGGTCGAGGGCCGCGAGGTGCTCGGGCAGCCGAGCGCCGCGACCGGGGAGCTCGTCGGCGGGCGTGGGCTCCGGGCTGGCGGCCACGAGGTCGATGCCGATCTCGGGCCCCGGCGGGACGGGGTCGACCCAGAACGGCTGCGCGACGTCGACCGGGTCCTGGCCCCCCGTCGCCGCGGGGCGATCACGGGGGTCGGGCTCGCTCGAGGCGCGGGCGGACAGGTCGCTGAGGGCGACCAGCGACGCGGGGTCGACGGGCAACGGGGCTCCCGGGGTCGAAGCATGCGGCGACGGACGACCCGAGGCGGCCGTCCGCTGCCGAACGCTTCCCCGCAGCGTGGTGCTGCCGCTCGACGCCTCCAGGGTGCCGCAGGCGGCGCTCTCCACCGGTGCCGACACGCCGCGAGGGCACGCGCGGGGGCCCTCGCAGGCGCCCGGCGCGTCTGCGGCCGAATCCCGGTCGGGCCCGCGACGGGAGGTCCATCATCGCGCCATGAGCACTCCGACCGCCGTGGGCAACGGCCGGGTCGTCGCGGTCTCCCTCGTCGCGGCGCTGGGCGGGTTCCTGTTCGGGTTCGACTCGTCGGTGATCAACGGAGCCGTCCCGGGCATCCAGGCGCAGTACTCGCTGAGCCCGACGCAGACGGGGTTCGTCGTGTCGGTGGCGCTGCTCGGCTGCGCGGTCGGCGCCTGGTACGCCGGCCGCCTCGCCGACCGCGTCGGGCGCATCCGCGTCATGACTCTCGCGGCGGCCGTGTTCATCGTCTCGGCGGTCGGCTCGGCCTTCCCCGGCGGTGCGTACGGTCTGATGTTCTGGCGCTTCATCGGCGGCCTCGCGATCGGCACGGCGTCGGTCATCGCGCCGGCGTACATCGCGGAGGTGGCACCCGCCCACCTGCGCGGGCGGCTCGGCTCTCTGCAGCAGCTCGCGATCGTCACGGGCATCTTCCTCGCGCTGCTCTCGGACTACGCCATCGCGACCGCCGCCGGCGGCGCCTCCAACGACTGGCTGCTCGGCATCGAGGCCTGGCGCTGGATGTTCCTCGTCGAGGCGATCCCCGCAGTCGTCTACGGCCTCGCCGCGCGGACCATCCCGGAGAGCCCGCGGTTCCTCATCGGGCAGGGCCGCGTGGACGAGGCGCGCGCCGTCATGGCGTCGGTGGGGCAGGACGCCTCGGACGAGAAGCTCGCGAGCGTCAAGGCCTCGCTCGAGGGCGAGCGCGCTCAGAGGTTCCGAGACCTGCGCGGTCCGCGCTTCGGCCTGATGCCGGTGGTCTGGGTCGCCATCATCCTGTCGGTGCTGCAGCAGTTCGTCGGCATCAACGTGATCTTCTACTACAGCAGCACGCTCTGGCAGGCCGTGGGCTTCACCGAGGACAACTCGCTGCAGATCTCGGTGATCAGCGGCGGCATCAACATCATCGCGACGATCGTCGCGATCCTCTGCATCGACCGCTTCGGACGTCGTCCGCTGCTCATGCTCGGATCCGCCGGCATGTCGGTCTCGCTCGTCCTGCTCGCCTACCTGTTCGGCACCGCACCGATCGTGGAGGTGGCCGCCACCGCGACGTGCGAAGCGCCCTGCATGCAGCCCAGCCTCACCGGGTCGGCGGGCACGGCCGCCCTGATCGCCGCGAACACCTTCGTGTTCTTCTTCGGCTTCTCGTGGGGCCCGGTCGTCTGGGTGCTGCTCGGCGAGATGTTCCCCAACCGCATCCGCGCGATCGCGCTGTCGGTCGCGGCGGCGGCGCAGTGGCTGGCCAACTTCATCGTCTCGACGACCTTCCCGCCCCTCGCTGCGCACGGCCTCGGCCTCGCGTACGGCTTCTACGCCACCTTCGCGATCATCTCCCTGTTCTTCGTCTGGCGGGTGGTCCAGGAGACGCGGGGCCGAGAGCTGGAGTCCATGGACACCAGCTACGCCCGGACCCCCGTCGCGACGTAGCCACCACGATCTGCCCACCTCCTGGTGGGTTCCGGGGCCGGCACGAGCCGGGAAACCACCAGACGGTGGGCAGGAGCTGGTGTCCCCGGGCCGTGGCCCAGCGGGAACATGCGCGCCGAGTGAGTTGTTGAAAGGACAACTACTCAGGAGGTCCCATGACGCGCACGGCCACGACGTCGACGCCGATCCACCCGCTGCTCGCGGAGCGCTGGAGCCCCCGCTCCTTCGAGACCACGCCGGTGACCGACGACGAGCTGGCCGCCCTGCTGGAGGCGGCCCGCTGGGCGCCCAGCGCCGCCAACGTCCAGCCCTGGCGCTACCTGGTCGGACGCCGCGGCGCCGACGCGCCCGACGCGAGCTGGACCTCGCTGCTCGGCGCCCTCGCCCACGGCAACCAGGTCTGGGCCCAGAACGCGCCGCTGCTCGTCGCCGGCGTCGTCCGGGTGCGCAACGAGGACGGCGGAGAGCGGCCGGTCGGCCCGTTCGAGCTCGGGCTCTCGGTCGGCCAGCTCATCACCCAGGCGCACGCGCTCGGGCTGCACGCGCACCCGATGGGCGGCTTCGACGCCGTCGCCATCGCCGACGACTTCGGCGTCCCCGACGACCACCGCGTGGTGGTCGTCCTCGCGATCGGGCACGTCGGATCCCCCGACGACCTCCCCGAGGTGCTCGCGCATCGCGAGACCGCCGAGCGGCACCGCCTCCCGCTCGAGCAGCTGGCCTACGCCGGCTCCTGGGGCGAACCCGCCCTCTGACCGGCACCGCCTCACGTCCCCACGTGCTGCAGACGGGGTTCCTTCAGCAGCGGCCAGGGACGCGAGGCGGCGGTGTCGGCCCGCGCGTCAGCCGGTGAGGATGACCAGGCGCTCCTCGGTCATCTCGCGGACCGACCAGGCCGGTCCCTCGCGCGTGTTGCCGGAGTCGCGCAGGCCGCCGTAGGGCTGCTGGTCGGCGCGGAAGGTGGGCACCTCGTTGACGAGCACGCCGCCGAAGTCGAGGACCCGCGCGGCGCGCAGCGCCTTGTCGATGTCGCTGGTGAAGACGCCGGCCTGCAGGCCGTAGCGGGTGTCGTTGGCCATCCGCAGGGCGTCCTCGTAGTCGTCGTAGCGGATGACCGCGACGACGGGACCGAAGACCTCGAGCTCGCACACCTTCATGTCGGGTGTCGCACCGTCGATCAGCGTCGGCGACAGGACGCCGTCGGCGCGGATCTCGCCGCCTGCGGCGACGCGCGCACCGGCGTCGGCCGCCTCGCGCACCCACCCGGCGACGCGGTCGCGCTCGCCGGTGTTGATGAGCGCGGAGACGTCGGTGGCCTCGTCGAGCGGATCGCCGACCACGAGGGTCTCGATCGCGGCCGCGAGCTCCTTGACCACGTCGTCGGCGATCGACGAGTGCGCGAACAGCCGCTGGGTGGAGATGCAGGACTGACCGGCGTGGCTGAAACCGGCGATCCTCACCTTCGCGACCGCCGACCGCCAGTCGCCGTCGGGCTCGAGGATCAGCGGTGCGTTGTTGCCCAGCTCGAGGCCGACCCGCTTGCGCGGCGCACGCGCGCGGATGCCCCAGCCCACCTCGGGCGAGCCGGTGAAGGTGATGAGCGCGACGTCGTCGTGGTCGACGAGCGGGTTGCCGACCGCGCTGCCGCCGCCGGTGACGACGTGCAGGTAGCCCGCGGGCAGTCCGGCCTCGAAGAGCAGGTTCGCGAGCAGGATCGAGGAGAACGGCGTCTGGCTGGCCGGCTTGAGGACGACCGGGCAGCCCGCCGCGATCGCCGGGCCGAGCTTGTGGGCGACGAGGTTGAGCGGGAAGTTGAACGGCGCGATCGCGCCGACGACGCCGATCGGCACCCGCAGGATGAAGCCGAGCTTGCCCTGCCCCGCGGCCGAGGCGTCCATGGGCACGACGTCGCCGGCCAGGGTGCGGGCCGCGGCGGCCGAGAACTGCAGCGTCGACACCGCGCGCTGCGCCTCGGCCCGTGCGGTGCGGATGGGCTTGGCGGCCTCGAGCGCGATGCAGCGCGCGAAGTCCTCCTCGCGCTCCCGCAGCAGCAGCACCGCGTTGTCGAGGATCTCGGCCCGTCTCCACTGCGGCAGCGGGTCGTCGTGCAGCGCCTTCTTGGCCGCAGCCACCGCGCGGTCGACCTCCGCGGCGCCCAGCGACGGGATCGAGCCGAGCAGGCTGCCGTCGTACGGCGCGCGAACCTCGACCGACGCGCTGCCGGTGACGAGCTCGCCATCGATCGGCACGGGGGTCACGGAGTCGGGAGCGATGCCCGGGATGAGGGTCGTCATGCCGGAAACCTAGCGCCCGGCCGCGCCCCTCGGGATGCTCCCGCAGGGAGAACCTGTCCCGGCCCGCAGGCCGCCCGGGACACCCGCCGCCGTCCTGCGAACAGTTCGCAGGTACGCCGCCGCGCGGGCAACGGACCCAGCATGCGAGACGGGTTCGCGGTGCAGGTGAGGCGACCCTCACTGTTGTCCCCATGTCCGCGCAGACCGCCCTCGTGGTGCGACGTCACGTCGACCACATGCGCGTGTCCAGCGCGATGTGTCGCTCCTGCGACTGACCGCGTCCGCCGCCCCGCCGCCCGGACGCACGGCCGTCCAGGAGCGTCGTGGGGTCTCTCCCCCGACCTGCGCCCGGGTGCCGTGCGTCCCTCCCCGAGGAGACGCCCCCGTGCCCCCCGAGCCCCGCACGTCGGCCCGACCCGCCCAGACCCACGGCCAGTGGGCGCTCGGCGAGACCGAGCCGCTCAACGCCAACGAGGCGTTCAAGCGCGACGACGACGGCCTGAACGTGCGTGCCCGCATCGAGGAGGTCTACTCCCGCGAGGGGTTCGCCTCGATCGACCCGCAGGACCTGCGGGGTCGGATGCGCTGGTGGGGCCTCTACACCCAGCGCAGGCCCGGCATCGACGGCGGCCGCACGGCCTCGCTCGAGCCGCACGAGCTCGACGACGAGTACTTCATGCTCCGCGTGCGGAGCGACGGCGGCCAGCTCTCGCCCGCCCAGCTGCGGGCGATCGCCGACGTGTCGCAGGAGTTCGGCCGCGACACCGCCGACATCACCGACCGGCAGAACGTGCAGCTGCACTGGATCCGCGTCGAGGACGTGCCCGAGATCTGGCGCCGTCTCGAGGCAGTCGGTCTCACCACCAACGAGGCCTGCGGCGACACCCCGCGCGTGGTGCTCGGCTCGCCCGTGGCCGGCGTCGCCGACGACGAGATCCTCGACGGCACACCGGCGATCGAGGAGATCGTGCGCCGCTACGTCGGCGACCCGCGGTTCTCCAACCTGCCGCGCAAGTTCAAGTCGGCCGTGTCCGGGTCGCCTCGGCACGACGTCGCGCACGAGGTCAACGACGTCTCGTTCGTCGGGGTGGTCCACCCCGAGCACGGTCCCGGATTCGACGTCTGGGTCGGCGGCGGCCTCTCGACCAACCCGATGCTCGCGCAGCGCCTCGGCGTCTGGGTGCCTCTCGCGGACGTGCCCGACGTGTGGGAGGCCGTGATCGGCGTCTTCCGCGACTACGGCTACCGCCGGCTGCGCACGCGCGCGCGACTGAAGTTCCTGGTCGCCGACTGGGGCGTCGAACGCTTCCGTCAGGTGATCGAGGACGACTACCTCGGCCGCCGCCTGCTCGACGGGCCCGCGCCAGCGGCGTACGACGGGCGTCGGGACCACGTGGGCGTGCACGCGCAGAACGACGGCCTCCGGTACGTCGGTGCCGCTCCGACCGTCGGGCGGGTCAGCGGCACCGTGCTGCACGCGGTGGGCGACCTCGCCGAGCAGCACGGCTCGGGCCGGGTGCGGCTCACGGCGCAGCAGAAGCTCGTGATCCTCGACGTGCCGGAGGCGGAGGTCGAGGCGCTCGTCGACGGCCTGCACCGGCTCGGGCTCGAGGTACGGCCCAGCGAGTTCCGCCGCGGCACGATGGCCTGCACCGGCATCGAGTTCTGCAAGCTCGCGATCGTCAACACCAAGGGCACGGCAGCCTCGCTGGTCGCCGAGCTGGAGGACCGGCTCCCCACGTTCGAGCACCCGCTGTCGATCCACGTCAACGGCTGCCCCAACTCCTGCGCGCGCATCCAGGTGGCCGACATCGGCCTCAAGGGGATGCTCGTGCCCGACGCGTCCGGCGAGCAGGTCGAGGGCTTCCAGGTGCACCTCGGCGGCGAGCTGGCGACGGGCTTCGGCCGCAAGCCCCGTGGTCTCAAGGTGACCGCGGCCGAGCTGCCCGACTACGTCGAGCGCGTCGTGAGCCGCTTCGACAAGGAGCACGAGCCCCACGAGACGTTCGCGTCGTGGGCCCAGCGCGCCGACGAGGAGGCGCTGGCATGACCGCGATCCCCCAGGACCTCCTGCGCGACGCCGTCGCCGACGGCACCGCGCTGATCACCGCCGCGGGCGACGACGTCCTCGAGCAGGCGACGGTGGCGCTGCGCTGGGCGCGGCAGACGTTCGGCGACCGCCTCGTGGTGGCGAGCTCGATGGGCGACGAGGTGCTCGTGCACCTCGCGTCGGTCGCTGCGCCCGGCGTCGACGTCCTCTTCCTCGACACCGGCTACCACTTCGCCGAGACCATCGGCACGCGCGACGCCGTAGCGGCGACCTACGACGTGAACGTCCGGACCCTGCTGCCGCTCATCACGGTCGCGCAGCAGGCCGCCGCGCACGGACCGGACCTGTGGTCGCGCGACCCCGACGCCTGCTGCGCGATCCGCAAGGTCGAGCCGCTCGAGCGCGGGCTGTCGGACTACGACGCGTGGGTCACCGGCATGAGACGCGAGGATGCTCCCACCCGCTCCGACATCGACGTCGTCGGCTGGGACGTCCGCCGCGACAAGGTGAAGCTGAACCCGCTCGCCGCGTGGACGCAGGACGACGTCGACCGCTACGCCGTCGAGCACGGTGTGCTGCTGAACCCGTTGCGCCAGCTGGGCTACGCCTCGATCGGCTGCGAGCCCTGCACCCGTCCCGTCGCCCCCGGCGAGGACCCCCGCTCGGGGCGCTGGAGCGGCACGGGCAAGACCGAGTGCGGGCTGCACACGTGACCGCCACCGATGAGAGGGAGACCGTGACCACCGGGTACCGGCTCAGCCAGCTCGACGCGCTGGAGTCGGAGGCCGTCCACATCATGCGCGAGGTCGCCGGCGAGTTGGAGCGCCCCGTGCTGCTGTTCAGCGGCGGCAAGGACTCGGTCGTGATGCTGCACCTCGCGGCGAAGGCGTTCGCTCCTGCGGCCGTCCCGTTCCCCGTGCTGCACGTCGACACCGGCCACAACTTCCCCGAGGTCGTCTCCTACCGCGACGAGGCCGTGCAGCGCTACGGCGTACGCCTGCTCGTGGCATCGGTGCAGGACTACATCGACGCAGGCCGGCTGCGCGAGCGGCCCGACGGCACGCGCAACCCGCTCCAGACGGTGCCTCTCCTCGACGCCATCGAGAGCCACCGGTTCGACGCCGTGTTCGGCGGCGGCCGTCGCGACGAGGAGAAGGCGCGTGCCAAGGAGCGCGTGTTCTCGCTGCGCGACGAGTTCGGCCAGTGGGACCCGCGCCGGCAGCGCCCCGAGCTCTGGGACCTCTACAACGGCCGGCACCGCCCAGGCGAGCACGTCCGCGTGTTCCCGCTGTCGAACTGGACCGAGGTCGACGTCTGGGAGTACGTCGCCCGCGAGGGCATCGAGCTCCCCTCGATCTACTACGCGCACGAGCGGGACGTGTTCCTGCGCGACGGCATGTGGCTCACCGCCGGCGGGTGGGGCGGACCGCGCGGCGACGAGGCCGTCGAGCGGCGCACGGTGCGCTACCGCACCGTCGGCGACATGTCGTGCACCGGCGCGGTCGAGTCCGGTGCCGCGACGGTGACCGAGGTCATCGCGGAGGTCGCGGTGAGCACGCTCACCGAGCGCGGTGCCACGCGCGCCGACGATCGGCTCACCGAGGCCGCCATGGAGGACCGCAAGCGCGAGGGGTACTTCTAGCCATGACGACGCTCCAGGACATCATCGCCGCCGCACCGGCCGGCGGCGGGCGCACGCCGCACGAGCTGCTGCGCTTCGCCACCGCCGGATCGGTCGACGACGGCAAGTCGACCCTGGTCGGCCGGCTGCTGCACGACACCAAGTCGGTGCTGGCCGACACCCTCGCCGCCGTGCACCGCGCGAGCATCGCGAAGGGCCACGAGGTGGCCGATCTCGCGCTGCTCACCGACGGTCTGCGCGCCGAGCGCGAGCAGGGGATCACGATCGACGTCGCCTACCGCTACTTCGCGACCGCGAACCGCTCGTTCGTGCTGGCCGACACCCCGGGGCATGTCGAGTACACGCGCAACATGGTCACCGGGGCGTCGACCGCGGAGCTCGCCCTCGTGCTGGTCGACGCGCGGCACGGGGTGGTCGAGCAGACCCGACGCCACGCCGCGGTCGCGGCGCTGCTCGGCGTCCGCCACGTGGCGCTGGCAGTGAACAAGATGGACCTCGTCGGCTTCGACGAGGGAGTCTTCACGTCGACCCGCGACGAGTTCGTCGGGCTGCTGCGCACGCTCGGCGTCGACGACGTCGTGGCTATCCCGCTGTCGGCGCTACGGGGCGACAACGTCGTCGAGCGGTCGGCCGAGACCCCGTGGTACGACGGCCCGACCCTGCTCGAGCACCTCGAGTCGGTGCCGGTCGGCGACGACCCGGCGCTCGAGGCGTTCCGGTTCCCCGTGCAGTACGTCATACGGCCGCAGACCGACGAGCACCACGACCACCGCGCGTACGCCGGCAAGGTCGCGCACGGCGTCGTCCGGGTGGGCGACGAGGTCGTCGTCCACCCGTCGGGCCGCACCACGACGGTCGCCGCGATCGACGGGCTCGACGGACCGCTCGACGTCGCCTTCGCGCCGCAGTCGGTGTCGTTGCGCCTGACCGACGACCTCGACGTCTCGCGCGGGGACCTCGTCGCCGCGGCCGACGGCTCCGCCGCGGCATCGCAGGACCTGGAGGGCGACGTCTGCGTGCTGTCGCAGCGACCGATCGCGGCTGGCGACCGTGTGCTGCTGCGCCACGGCACGCGCACGGTGCGGGCGCGCGTGCAGCAGGTCCACGACCGCCTCGACCTCGACACCCTCCAGCGCGCCGAGCACCTGGACGCGTTGGCGCTCAACGACATCGGGCGGATCTCGGTCCGCCTCGCCGAGCCGGTCGCGACCGACCCGTACTCCGAGCTGCGACGCACCGGGGCGTTCCTCCTCGTCGACGAGCAGGACGGCTCGACCCTCGCCGCCGGGATGGCGATCACGCGATGTCGTGAGGACTGACCCAGTCCGCCATCCCGCTCGAGACCCGAAGGACCAGACATGACCACGCACCATCGCACGACCCGCCCGCACCGGCTCCGACGAGCGCTCGCCGCGTCGGCGGTGGCCGTCCTCGCTGCCACCGGCCTCGCCGCGTGCGGCACGTCCGAGGCAGCGACCCCCGCGGCGAGCGGCAGCGCCGAGGCACCCACGCTGCGCCTCGGCTACTTCGCCAACATCACCCACGCCCTGCCGCTGATCGGCGTCCAGGACGGCACCTACGCCAGGACCCTCGGCTCTACCAAGCTCGAGACGCAGGTGTTCAACGCCGGCCCCGCCGCGGTCGAGGCGCTGTTCGCCGGCGCCATCGACGCGGCGTACGTCGGCCCCAACCCGGCGATCAACGCGTTCACCAAGAGCAGCGGTGAGGCCGTGCGCATCGTGGCCGGCGCGTCGAGCGGCGGCGCGCAGCTCGTCGTCCAGCCCGACATCGCCAGCGCCGCCGACCTCAAGGGGAAGACGGTCGCGAGCCCCCAGCTCGGGGGGACGCAGGACGTCGCGCTGCGCTACTGGCTCAAGCAGCAGGGACTCTCGGCACCCGTGACGGGTGCGGGCGACGTGACCGTCGCGCCCCAGGAGAACGCCCAGACCCTCGACCTGTTCAAGGCCGGCACGATCGCGGGTGCGTGGGTTCCCGAGCCCTGGGCCTCCCGCCTGGTCACGGAGGGCGGAGGGAAGGTCCTCGTCGACGAGAAGGACCTCTGGCCGAACGGCAGGTTCGTCACCACGCACCTCATCGTGTCGACGGAGTTCCTGCAGAAGTACCCCGGCACCGTGAAGAAGCTGATCGAGGCCGAGGCCGCCACGCTCGACGAGGTGACCAAGGACCCGGCCGCCGCGCAGAGGACGGCGAACGCGGCGCTGAAGGCCCTCACCGGCAAGCAGCTCAAGGACGCCGCGCTCGCCCGGGCGTTCGGGGACCTCACGCTCACGCTCGATCCCGTCGCGTCGAGCCTGCAGGCCGCCGCGGACCACGGTGTCGAGGTCGGCACCACCAAGAAGGCCGACCTGTCCGGCATCTACGACCTGACGATCCTCAACGCGGTCCTGAAGGCGCGCGGCGAACCGACCGTCTCCGCCGCCGGCCTGGGACAGGAGTGACATGACCGTGGCCACGGACAGCGGTCGGCCCTGGGCGGTGGCCGACGTGCCGCCGCTCGCGGCTCCCGCCGCCATCGTGCTCGACCGCGTCACCAAGCGGTTCGATCGCGACGGCGCGCGCCCTGCGGTGCTGCAGGACGTGTCGCTGACCGTGGCCCAGGGCGAGTTCGTGTCGCTGCTCGGGGCGTCGGGCTGCGGCAAGTCGACGCTGCTCTCGCTCGTCGCGGGTCTCGAGACCCCGACGAGCGGGGCGGTGTCGACGCCGGGCGGCCGCGCGGCGCTCATGTTCCAGGAGTCGGCGCTGTTCCCGTGGCTCACCGCGGGCCAGAACGTCGAGCTCGCGCTGCGGCTGCGCGGCGTGCCTCGGCGCGACCGGCGCCCCGAGACCGAGCGTCTGCTCGAGCTGGTGCACCTCGCCGGCCAGCACGGTGCGCGGGTGCACGAGCTCTCGGGCGGCATGCGCCAGCGCGTGGCGCTCGCGCGGGCGCTCGCCCAGGACGCGCAGATCCTGCTGATGGACGAGCCGTTCGCGGCGCTCGACGCGATCACGCGCGACGTGCTGCACGACGAGCTCACGCGGGTGTGGCAGGACACCGGGCTCTCGGTCGTGTTCGTGACCCACAACGTGCGCGAGGCAGTCCGCCTCGGTCAGCGCGTCGAGCTCATGTCGTCGCGCCCGGGCCGGTTCGTACGCCGGTGGCTGGTCGACATCGACGGCCCCCGCCGCATCGAGTCGCCGGAGGTCGAGTCGCTCGCGACCGAGATCCCCGACGACCTCCGCCGCGAGATCAGGCGGCACGCCGTCGTACCGCCGCAGCCGATCGCAGCCGGGGAGGCGCCATGAGCACGCTGGACCTGCGCGACGAGGTCGCGACGCTCGAGGCCGGGCTCGACGCTCTCGACACCCCGCGCACCTCGCGCGAGAGCCTCGGCACCCGGCTGCGGCGGTCGGTGCTGCCGCCGGTGGTCGCGATCGTGTTCTTCGTGCTCGTGTGGCTGCTCGTCGTGCGCCTGCACGTCAAGCCGACGTACGTGATCCCGCCGCCGAAGGACGTGTGGTCGACGTTCCTCGACTACTGGCAGCAGGGTCTCGTGCAGCAGGCCGTGTGGAACTCGCTGCGCCGCGCGTTCGTGGGCTTCGCCGCCTCGGTCGTCGTCGGCACGGTGCTGGGTCTGCTGCTGGCGCAGTCGCGCTTCGTCCGCACCGCGATCGGCCCGCTCGTCAGCGGGCTGCAGTCGCTGCCGTCGGTCGCCTGGGTGCCTGCCGCGATCATCTGGTTCGGTCTCACCGACGCCGCCATCTACATGGTGGTGCTGCTCGGCGCCGTGCCCTCGATCGCGAACGGACTGCTCGCCGGCGTCGCGCAGGTACCGCCGCTCTACCTGCGCGTCGGGCGGGTGCTCGGCGCGCGCGGCTGGTCGGCCATCCGCTGGGTGGTGCTGCCGGCCGCGATGCCCGGCTACCTCGCCGGCCTGCGCCAGGGCTGGGCGTTCGCCTGGCGCTCGCTCATGGCCGCCGAGCTCATCACGTTCGCACCCGAGCTCGGCGTGAGCCTCGGCCAGGTGCTGCAGACAGGGCGCGAGCTCTCCGACATGAGCCTGGTCGTCGCCGCGATCCTGCTGATCCTCGTGGTGGGTGTGGGCGTGGAGCTGCTGGTGTTCGCCCCGCTCGAACGGCGGCTGCTGCGCAGCCGCGGCCTGACGGCGACGGGGTGAGCGCCGTGAGCAGCCCGTCGTACCCCGTGGTCCTGGATCTCGCCGGTCGCCGCGCCCTCGTCGTCGGCGGCGGACCCGTCGCAGCGCGCCGCGCTCGCGGTCTCGTCGTCGCCGGAGCGCGCGTCGAGGTCGTCGCCCCGTGGCTGTGCGAGGACCTCGCGTCGATGGTCGCCGACCGCGCGATCGACTGGCACGCGAGGGACTACGCCGACGGCGACCTCGACGGTGCGTGGTTCGTGCACACCGCCACGGGGGATCGCGCCACCGACGACGCCGTGTCCGCCGCAGCCGAGGCACAGCGTGTCTGGTGCGTCCGCGCAGACGACGCGTCGGCGTCCGCCGCCTGGACGCCGGCGGTGGCCCGCGGAGCCGACGGCGTTCTGGTCGCTGTGTCGGGCGGAGGAGACCCCGGCCGCTCGCGCGCGATCCGCGACGCGGTCGCGGCGTCGCTCGAGACCGGAGAGCTCCCCGTGCGCGCGACGCGGCGTCGTCGACGCGAAGGACCGGGCACGGTGCACCTGGTCGGCGGCGGCCCGGGCGACGACGGCCTGCTCACCGTCCGCGGCCGCCGGCTGCTCGCACAGGCCGACGTCGTCGTGGTCGACCGGCTCGCTCCGCGCGGGGTGCTCCAGCACCTCGCGCCCGACGTCGAGGTCATCGACTGCGGCAAGACGCCGGGGCACCACGTCCTCACGCAGGACCAGATCAACGAGGTCATCGTCGACCGCGCGCTGAGCGGCCTGGATGTCGTGCGGCTCAAGGGCGGCGACCCGTTCGTCCTCGGCCGCGGCGGTGAGGAGGCGCTGGCCTGCCACGCCGCCGGCGTGCCCGTCGACGTCGTCCCCGGGGTCACCTCCGCAGTGTCGGTGCCTGCCGCTGCCGGCATCCCGGTCACGCATCGCGGCGTGACGTCGTCGTTCGCGCTGGTGTCCGCGCACGACGGCACGGCCGCGATCGAGCGCGCCGCGCACGAGCACGCGCCGACCACCACGCTCGTGCTGCTCATGGGCGTCCGCCTGCTCCGCGACGCCGCTGCCGCTCTCGTGGCCGCGGGGCGCGATGCCTCCACCCCGGTCGCGATCGTGGAGAGAGGCTGGACGCCGCACCAGCGCACGACCGTCGGGACGCTGGCCGACATCGCCGACCTCGCGGAGTCGCGGACGGTCGAGTCCCCCGCCGTCGTGGTGGTGGGCGACGTCGTGCGCCTGCGCCGCTCGCTCGGCGCATTCTCGCCAGAGGTGCCGTGAGCCGCGCCATCCTCCTCGCCCACGGATCGCCCGACCCGCGGTCGTCCGCGGCCGTGCGATCGGCCGCGACCGCGATCGCCGCGCGCACCGGCACCACGGTCGCTGCGGCGTACCTCGACCACGACCAGCCGCGGCTGGCCGACGTCGTGGACGACGGCTCGGTGGTGCTCCCGCTGCTGCTGTCGACGGCGTACCACGCGAAGGTCGACGTACCGGCGGCGGTCGCGGCCGTCGCGTCGGACGTCCGCCTGCTCGACCCGCTCGGCCACCCGGCCGCGGTCCTCGACGCACGGCTGCGCCGAGCGACGTCGCCGGCCGTCGTCGTGGCCGCCGGCACCCGCGACGACACCGAGCGCGCGGCGTTCGCCGACGCCGTGGCCGCGAGCGCGTGGCGCACGGGCGTGCGCGCGGTGGCGGCCTACGCGACCGGGCCCGGGCCTCGGCTCGCCGACGTGGTCGGTCCCGGCGACGGGTGCGTGGTCCCCTGGCTGCTGGCGCCCGGCCGGCTGCTCGACGGCGTGCTCGGCGCTGCCGACGAGGCCGGGCTCGAGGTCGAGGGCGGGGCCCTGCTCGACGAGCCGCTGCTGCTCGACGAGGTCGCCCGGCGCCTGGCCTGACGCAGTCCTTGCCGGACCTTTACCGCCGTCTCAGGCTGCGCACAGGTTCGGCATAGGAGGCTGACACAGCCCCCTGGCAGTCTCGAGCCGTCCTGATCCCGACGTTCGGAGCCTCCGCGTGCGCCACCCCCACTGGTCCTCGGACCACCGCGACGCCCTGCTCTCGCGCGTCACCGCGATCACCGTCGGCGTCGCTGCGGCCAGCGCCGCAGGTGCGGTGGCGCTCGGCGCCGGCCTGCAGGCGGGCACGACCTACGCCGCCGCGAAGGCCAGGCCGAAGCCGGCGGAACCGGCGGCCGACGCCGCACCCGTCGAGCAGCCCGCTCCGGCCACGGAGCCCTCGACGCAACCGTCGGCAGCGGCGTCGTCGCCCGTGACCGCGGCGCAGCTGCGCCCCGACCAGGTGCACCTCGTGATCTACAACGCCACCACGACGCGCGGCGTCGCGGCAGCGGCGGCGAGCATCCTGCGCCAGGAGGGGTTCCACGTCGACTCGGTCGCGTCGAACCCCGGCGGCGTCCTGCGCACCAGCTCGATCGTCTTCTCCGCCGACGCCGCGGGCGGCGTCCGCGCGGTCACCAAGGCCACCGGCATCCAGCAGACCGCGACCGGCGACACCGGCCGGGTCGTGCTCCTCGTGCTCGGCCGCGACTGGGTGTCGGCCACGGCCGGCACCGCGTGGGCCCCTCCCCAGGCCGTCCCCCAGCAGCCGCAGCAGCAGACCGGCGGCTCGTCGGGCGGTGGCTCGTCGTCGGGTGGCGGCGGAACGACCACCAGCGGCGGGTCCTGACCCGCTACACCTGCGCCGAGGCCTGGTGCAGGAGCCGGTCGATCGAGTCGTCGTCCGCAGTCGCGAAGAAGCCGCCCACGACGTCGTGCACCTCGGTCCACGACCGCGCCGCGAACAGCACCGGCTGGTAGTGCGTGATGTCGTAGGTCTGCGTGCCCATCAGCGCGAGGTCGAGCGGGCGCAGGTCGGCCTCGGGGAACTCCTGGATCTCGCCGTACGACGACAGCAGGCCGGCGCCGTAGGCCTTCGGCCCGTCGGGCTCGCGCACCACGCCGAACTCCAGCGAGAACCAGAACACCTTGGACACGAACTCGAGCGCCTCGGGCGACTCCACGCGCCGCGCGGCACGACCGGCCTCGACGTACAGGGCGGCGTAGCTGGGTTCCGCGAGCGTGATCGCGTGGCCGATGACCTCGTGCACGACGTCGGGCTCGGGCGTGTACAGCGGCACCGAGTGGTGGCGGATGTATTGCGTCGACCAGAACGCGCGGTCGGCGAGCGAGCCGTAGAACTCGCGCAGACCCACGAGCCCGGCGGCCGGGCGGTAGACGAAGCCCGACAGCGGCGCGAGAGCAGCCGTCACCTCGTCGAGCTGCGGGATGCGGTCGAGCGGGAGCTCGAGGGCAGCGCGCCCGTCGCGCGCGGCGCGGCAGGCGAGGCGCTCGTGCTGCACCGCGAGCTCGGCGCTCACCACGCGCCAGACCTCGTGCTCCTCGTCGGTGTAGGGCGCCACCGGGCACGGGTCGCCGGGCTGCCAGTCGAGCGCGAGCGCGGCGATCGTGTTGCGCCGCTCGCGGTAGGCCGCGTCGGCGAAGCCGGGGTGGTCCTCGGCGAGATGGACGGTGACCTCGCCGTCGGCGTCGGTCACCACGGGTGCGTAGAGCTGCCCCTCCTGGAACATGCGGCAAGACTGAGGGTCGCCTGACTTCTGCTCAACTCCCGCCCGACACGCGAGGCAATCTGCTCACCCGATCGCCGATCCGCTGCCGATCTGCCCATGACACTGCTGCCAGCCCTCGAGATGTCGACCCTCGTGCGCGCCCCGCCTGACGACGTAGGACATCTGCGGGGTGCGCGCCGCCGCTAGCGTGCGGCGCATGACGGAGGGCTACTCGGGCACGCCGCTGCCCCGCAAGCTCGGCATCCGCCCCGGCGACCGCGTGCTCCTCGATGGCGCCCCCGACGGCTTCGCGGAGACCGACCTCGCGCCACTGCCCGACGGCGTGGTGGTGCACCGTCGCGCCGGGAGGACGGCGTACGACGTGGTCGTCGCGTTCCGGCGCGACGCCGCGACGCTCGAGCGGCACCTGTCGCGCGACATCGCTCGGACGCTGCCGCCGGCCGGACGGCTCTGGCTCGCGTGGCCGAAGAAGGCGAGCGGGGTGCCGACCGACCTCTCCGACGGCGTCGTGCGCGAGGCCGGCCTCGCGGCCGGCGTCGTGGACACCAAGGTCTGCGCCATCGACGCGACCTGGAGCGGCCTGATGTTCGTCCGGCGCCTCACCGACCGCTGACGCCGTACTGATGGTCGGTCGCTGCCGGGGTGCTGGCGAGCGACGGCCCGATGGGCTTCGGTTCGACCGCGCGCCGAGGAGCAGCAGCCAGGCAACGCACCCTGGCGGGTGCGGGACGGATGAGGTCGTGCCCTAGCTCAGGGTGGTGTCGAAGAAGGTGAGGACCGTGGTCTCCCACTCGTCCGGTGATGCGGCAAGGCCCCCGACGTGGGCGGCACCTTCGACGGCCCACACGGCGACGCGGTCCGGTGCGGCTGCACGGATCGCCGCCGCCGCGCTCTGCTCGTCCCGCGAGGTCCCTGCGGTGATGAGCAGGAAGTGCGTGCCCGGGGCACCGGCGACCGCGTCGCGCAGCGTGGTCGGTGGCCCGGCCGTGGTGAGCAGGTCGACGAGGGCGTAGGTGACCCGGTCGATGAGGCGCTGCACAGCTCCGGCGGGGTTGCGAGGCAGCCACGCGGCCTTGTCCTCCGCCGTTCTCGATGTCGCTCCCTCAGCGACCACCGAGCGGAGGGCCCGCTGCGTCCCGGCGGCTCCGATGGCCTCTTCTGCTCCCATGGACAACCCCAGCGCCCCGATGCGGGAGTCGTCGACGGTCCGGTCGTCGAGGAGGAACGCGACCGCTGCGCGCACGTCGGAGTCGCCGTACCAGCCCAGGTCCATCCCGGACCCGGCGCTCTCGCCGTGCCCACGGGCGTCGAGCAGCAGCACCCCGTAGCCATGTCTCCTCAGCACGGCCGCAGCAGGGAGAGCCGCTGAACGGTTCTCACCCGAGCCGTGCAGCAGCACCACCGCCGCACCGTTCGACGACGGGGCCCACCAGGCGGACAGGATGACGCCGTCATCGGTGACCGGATGCACCTCGGTGTAGCCGGCGGTCGCCGAGCCGAGAGCCGCGCGGTCCAGCGGCGTAGGGGGCACGACGGTCGCCATGACGGCGATCATCAGGCTCCACATCATGACGAGCGCGACCGCGGCGCCGGGGAGGAACCAGAGTCGACGGCGGCCTCGCACTCGCGTCCACAGCCGATGTGACGAGCGGGCGACGAGAAGCAGCCCACCGCACAGCACGGCGAGCTCGAGCACCGCAACCACGGTGACCCCGCCCAGCAGAAGGCGTCGTCCCGCGAGGCCCGCGCCGACCGACACGGCGACGAGTCCCACCAGCAGCTGCGCGCATGCCCACGCGGACACCCACCGCGCCTCGGTGGGCAGACCTTGCCGGGTCGACGATGTCAGCATCGGGCACTCCTCGGCGCGACGGCCGCCGCGCCACTGGCGACGCTACGCCGCCGCTGCTGCGGGAGTCGCGCGCGCGGCCGGTGGCCGCCATGCCGGGTGCCTCCGTACCCCGCGTCGGCGGCGCCACGACACGCTGCGGACGCGTCCTCGCCGAGCCACCGGAGAACCCCTCGTCATCATCGGCATCCACGTCGGCGCGTGCGCTACAGAGGCACGGCTCCCTCGTCGCGCATCGCTGCCGGCAGTTGGTGGATCGAGTCCACCCGGTCCTGGAGCTGCGAGCGGTAGTCACGACGACGGGAGGCACGGAACTCCGGCGAGACCCGCTGCAGCGTGAACTCGACATGAGTGGTCACGGTGTTGATCGCCGCCAACGAGTAGCGCCCGATCGCCTGGGTGGATCCCCGCGTGTACATCATCTCCAGCAGGTGGGGCGGCTGGTACGTGATGATCTCGTAGGACTCCTCGACCGACCGTCCCGAACGGTCTACGACCTTCTGCAGGTAGACGGTGCCGGCCCCCAGATCCGTGGCCGATCCGCGGATGCGAGCGGCGAGCGTGACGTCGACCCTCCAGGTCGGGTTGTTGCGCCCTTCCGCGAGGTACCGGAACACCTCCAGGATGGGCTTGTCCACGGCGACCGAGGCGCTGGCTCGTTTCACCTGACCCCCGTCGCATCCGATGGGCGTGCGCTGCCCTAGGCAGCGGTCCAACCGTAGTCCCCGGACACTGCTGGCTCCGGGAGCCGACCAACCCCCAGGTCGCCCCGCCGGACCGACGGGGGGCAGCGCGTGAACGGTTGTCTCGGCCCGGCCGACGCGAGGCCCCGGCTGGCCTGCGCCGATGTCGGCCCACGTCGCACCGTGACGATCGGCTCGAGGCGCAGCATGACGAGTCAGTCGGCCTCCCGGCCGAGGCAGTCGAGGACCCAGGCGTAGATCTCGGCCTCGTACTCGAGCTCGGCGACGCGGCCGGACGGACCGCCGTGCGCGCCGGCGCCGGTCTCGACGCGCAGCAGGACCGTGCGCGGCGAGGTCGGCGAGCCCTCGTCGTCACCGACGCCGTGATCGGGGTCGGAGGCGCGCAGCCGCGCGACCCAGCGAGCCGGCTCGCGCACCAGGACGCGTACGTCGTGCACCGCGCCGGTCGCGAGCAGCGGCGGGCGGTCGGCGACGTCGGGGAGGTGCTCGATCGGCGACCACGACGACAGCCAGGCGCGCTGCTCGGGGTCGCGCGGGTCGCCCCACTCCAGCCACTCCTGCGCGGTGAGCGGAAGCGTGTCGTCGAGCATCGTGGTGACGACGTCGACGAACGGAACCTCGGCGACCACGCCGGCGAACAGCCGCGGCGCCCGGCCGTAGAGGGCGCCCTGCAGCAGCCCGCCGGCCGAGAGCCCGCGCGAGACCACCGACGACACGACGCCGTCGCGCAGGTACGCCGCCACCGCTGCCTGGTCGTCGAACGTGTTCGCCTTCGACGCGAGGTGGCCGTCGGTCCACCAGCGGCGACCCATCTCGCCGCCGCCGCGCGGGTGGCCGACCGCGAACACGACGCCGCGGTCGAGCAGCGACGGCAGCGAGCGCCACCAGTCGATGCCCCAGTCGGGATCGCAGCACGCCTCGTACGAGCCGTAGCCGTAGAGCAGGCACGGCGCCGAGCCGTCCAGCGGCGTGTCGCGGTGGCGCACGAGGATCACGGGCACCGAGACGCCGTCGGGACGCGCGACCCACCGCCGCTCGCAGACGTAGGCGTCGAGGTCGGCACCGACGACCTCGCGCCGGTGCACCTCGGTGCGCGTCCCGTCGAAGCCGACGGCGTACGTGATCGCCGGACGCACGAAGTCCTCGAGCTCCACGAGCACAGTCTCGGCGTCCCACTCGACGTTGATCCCGAGCCGCGCCATGCCACCCGCGACGTCGGACGCGATCTCGAACGGCTCGCCCGTCCGCGGCAGGAAGCGCAGCGTCTGCGCGCCGTCGTGGCGCATCGTCAGGACCAGGCCGCGCGCGAAGGCCGAGACGTCGAGCACGCGCACCGCGGGGTCCTCGTCGAGGTACGCCGACCACGCAGACCACTCCCCCGGGACAGCTTGCGCCACACGGAACTCCGGGGCTTCGAGGTCGGTGAGCACCAGCAGCGCGTCGGCGCCGCCGGGGCCGTACCCGGGTGCGTGCTCGACGTGGTACTCGACGTCGACCTCGCGCGGCCGCAGCAGCACCGGTGCGGCTGAGAGGTCGTGCAGGTCCAGGAGCGTCACCTCGGTGAACCCGCGGCCGTGCAGCGCGGCGACGGCGTACCGACCCGACCGGGTGGCCTCGAGGGTGTACTCCATCCGGTCGTCGAGGTCCTCGAGCAGCAGCCGGTCGCTGGACACCGGGGTGCCGAGCACGTGCGACCAGACCTGGAACGGTCGCATGGCGTCGTCGCAACGGAGGTAGAAGAACGTCGTCGAGTCCGCCGACCAGGCGCCGCCGTAGTAGGTGTCAGGTACCACCTCGTCGAGGTCGTTCCCGGACTCCAGGGAACGGAAGCGCAGCGTGTAGAGCTCGTCGCCGTCGTGGTCGACCGACCACGCGAGCACGCGCGAGTCGGGACTGATCTCGAGCTGCCCGTCGCGGGTGTACGCCGATCCGCTCGCGTCGTGCACGGCCTGCAGGTCGAGCAGCACCACCTCGTCGCCGCCCTCCTGCGGCCGGCGGAGCAGCCGGTCGTACTCGGTGCCCGCCAGCGTCACGCGTCGGTAGGCGAACCCGCCCTGGTTCCACGGCGCGCCCGATTCCTCGCCCGGCAGCCGGCCGACCATCTCCGCTGCGAGCTCGGCCCGCAGCGCGGCCAGCGGAGCCACCCGGTGCTCGTAGTAGGCGCGCTCGGCGTCGAGGTGGGCCAGCACCTCGGGGACGGCGGGGTCGGCGATCCAGGCGTAGGGGTCGCCGGCGGGATCCGGGCGGGCAGGAGCAACGGGCGGCTGGGGCATGCCCGGACCGTAATTCATCCGGTCATCGGGCGTCACGACCGGACACACCGGGAACAAATCGGTCACAAGACTCCCGTTTCGACCTTCCATGAGATAGGAACGCGGCAACGCCGAGCCGGTTCCCACCGGACGAGGCCGGGTGGTGGGCCCGGTCCGGCGAGACGGAGGGGTTCCATGCGCACGCTGTCCCGCAGCACCCGGGTCTCGGTGGGGGCGGCCGTCGCCGCGCTCGCCCTCGGCCTCGGCATCACGGTCTCGGCCGCAGCCTCGAGCAGCAGCTCGAGCTCGAGCCCCTCGGCGAGCAAGACGGTCTTCACCGTCGGCATCACCCAGGACATCGACTCGGCCAACCCGTTCACGGGTGTCGTCGCCGAGGCCTACGAGATCTACCAGATGGAGTACCCCACCCTCACGGAGTACTCCGCGAAGGACTTCTCGATCACGCCCGGCCTGGCCGAGTCGTGGCAGGAGTCGGCCGACCACACGACGTGGACGTACAAGATCCGCGCCGGCCTGAAGTGGTCCGACGGCCAGCCCCTCACGGCGAAGGACGCGGCCTACACCTTCAACCGCATCCTCAAGGGCGAGTACGAGAAGACCAACTTCGGCTCGTACGTCGAGAACATCACCAAGGCCGAGGCGCCCGACGACACCACGCTCGTGCTGACGGTGTCCAAGCCGACGCCGATCATGACCAAGCTCGCCGTCTACATCCTCCCGCAGCACATCTGGGAGAAGATCGACGAGAAGGCGGTGACCTCCTACAAGAACGAGGGCACGCCCGACTCCCCGACCGTCGGCGCCGGCCCCTACGTGATGGTCGAGCGCAAGGTCGGGCAGTTCATCCGCATGCAGGCGAACCCGAACTTCTACCGCGGCAAGCCCGCGGTCGACGAGGTCGTCTTCAAGATCTACTCCAACGCCGACGCCCTCGGCCAGGCGTTGAAGAAGGGCGAGATCGACTTCGCCGACTCGATCGAGGCGAACGTCTTCAAGACCCTGCAGAACCAGCCGGGCATCACGGCGGTCAACGCGGTCTACTCGGGCTTCGACGAGCTCGCCTTCAACACCGGAGCCGCGCTCGACGACGGCACCCCGATCGGCGACGGCAACCCGCTGCTCAAGGACAAGGCGCTGCGCCAGGCGCTCGGCTGGGCGATCGACCGGAAGGCCCTCGTCGACAAGGTGCTCGGCGGCGGCGGCTCCCCCGGTTCGACGATCATCCCGCCGCTCTACTCCGCGCTGCACCTCGCGCCGGCCAACGAGGTCACGTACGACCCGGAGAAGGCCAAGACGCTCCTGGACGCCGCCGGCTACAAGGCCGGTGCCGACGGAATCCGCGCGGACTCGAAGGGCAACAAGCTCTCGTTCCGGCTCTTCGCCCGCAGCGACTCCGACACCTCGCAGAAGTCGGTGCAGTTCATCAAGAGCTACCTCGAGGCCGTCGGTGTCGAGACCACCGTCAAGGTCGTGTCGTCCGACGCGCTGACCGAGATCATCGGCCAGGGCAAGTACGACATGTTCGAGTGGGGCTGGGTCGTCGAGCCCGACCCGAACTACCAGCTCTCGACCTTCACCTGCGCCAACCGGTCCTACAAGGACGGCGGCCAGATCCTCGCCAACCTGTCGGACTCCTTCTACTGCAACCCGGCGTACGACGAGCTCTACGCGAAGCAGGGCGGGCAGACCGACGAGACCCAGCGCTGGGAGACCGTCAAGCAGATGCAGCAGATGCTGTACGACGACGCGCCGTACATCATCACCTACTACTACGACAACCCCGAGGCCTACCGGTCCGACCGGTTCACCGGCTTCGTCCCGCAGCCCGACCCGAACGGCTCGCTGCTGTTCCAGTACGGCACGTGGAGCTACGAGAACCTCAAGCCGGTCACGGCCGACTCGGGCTCCTCCAGCGGGTCGTCGTCGTCGAACACCGCGCTCTACGTGTTCGCCGCGCTCGCGGCGCTCGTGGTGATCGCGATCGTCGTGGTAGTCCTGAGCCGTCGTAACCGGACCGCCGCGGACATCGACGACCGCGAGTAGTCCGTGGCCCTCCTGACCGAGGTCGACGCCCGGCCCGGCGCTCCCCAGCGCCGGGCCGGCTCGTCGCTCTCCCCCACCACCCGGTACGTCCTCTCGCGCGTCGGCTCCGCGATCGGGACGCTGATCTTCGTCGTCATCTTCAACTTCTTCCTCTTCCGCGTGATGCCCGGCGATCCGGTCGCCCTCTACACGCGCGGCCGCAACGTCGACCCCGACGCCATCCGTCGGCTCACCGCACGGCTGCACGCGCCCCTCTGGGAGCAGTTCCAGGACTACATCCGCAACCCGTTCAGCGGGAACGGTCCGTCGGTGAAGTACAGCGCCCCTGTCTGGGACGTGATCGAGCCGCGCCTCGGGCCGACGCTCCTGCTCGTCGGTACGGCGACGGTGCTGGCCTCGCTGATCGGCGTGTGGCTCGGCATCCGCAGCGGCTGGAACCGCGGCAGCCGGTTCGACAAGGGCAGCACGAGCACGACCTTGGTGCTCTACTCCATGCCCGAGTTCTGGTTCGGCATGATCGTGCTCATCGTCTTCGCCGTCGGCGTCGGACCCTTCCCGGGGATCTTCCCGACCGGCGGCCTCTCGACGCCCGGCGTCGACACCTCCACTCCGCTGGGCTGGCTCGACATCGCCTGGCACCTGACGCTGCCCGTCTTCACCCTGACCGTGATCTACCTCGCGGAGTACTCCCTCATCATGCGGGCGTCGGTGATCGAGGAGCGCAGCCAGGACTACGTGAACACCGCGCGCGCCAAGGGACTGATGGACTCGATGGTGCGCCGCCGCCACGCCGTGCCCAACGCCACGCTGCCCACGATGACGCTGGTGTTCCTCAACCTCGGCTTCGTCGTCGGCGGCGCGATCACCATCGAGTACGTCTTCTCCATCAACGGTCTGGGCTCGCTCACGGTCGACGCGCTCAAGGGCCCCGACGTCCCGCTGCTGCAGGCGCTGTTCCTGCTGTTCTCGGCCGCGGTGATCCTCGCGAACCTCGCCGCCGACCTGCTCTACGGCTACTTCGACCCGCGGGTGCGCACGTGAGCGCCCCGGTCGAGGAGCGTCCCGCCGACGACGTCCCCGAGATCCCTGCGCCGCCGCAGCTCTCGGCGCGCTCGATCGTCCGGGCTCGACGGCGCGCCGCGTTCACGACGTTCACGAGTGCCTTCCGCCGCGAGCGCTCGGGCATGCTCGGCCTGGGCATCCTCCTGTTCTTCGTGGCGATCGCCCTGCTGGCACCGCTGCTGTTCCCCAAGACGATGCTCGACGTCACCCAGGCCACCGGCCAGCCCTTCCAACCGCCGTCGCTGCAGTTCCCCCTCGGCACCGACGACTCCGGGCGCAGCGTCCTCGCGCTCGTGGTGTGGGGCGCCCGGATCTCGCTGCTCGTCGGCTTCGCCGCGACGGTGCTGTCGATGGTCATCGGTACGTCGGTGGGCATCGTGTCCGGCCACTTCCGCGGCTTCACCGGCGGCACGCTCGACCGCGTCACGGACTGGTTCCTCGTCATCCCGTACCTGCCGCTCGCCATCGTCCTCGCGACGATCCTCGGCCGGTCGTTGTTCGTGATCATCGTGGTCATCGGTGTCACGTCCTGGCCCGGCACCGCGCGCATCATCCGGTCGCAGACGCTGTCGGTGTCGGCCCGCCCCTACCTGGAGCGGTCCAAAGCGCTCGGCGCCGGCAACGTGCACCAGATGACGCGCCACGTGCTGCCGAACGTGATGCCCCTCGTGCTCGCCAACACCACCCTCGCGGTGTCGATCTCGATCCTGTCCGAGACCACGCTGTCCTTCCTCGGCCTCGGCGACCCGACCGCTGTGTCGTGGGGCTCGATCCTCGAGCAGGGCTTCTCCTCCGGTGCGATCTCGCAGGGCGCCTGGTGGTACCTCGGCTCCCCCGGTGTCTGCGTGGTCCTCGTCGTCCTCGCGTTCAACCTCATCGGCCGCGCGATCGAGTCGGTGCTCGACCCGCGGGAGGCGAGCCGCTGATGGCCCTCCTCGAGTTCGACGACCTCTCGGTCACCTACCACGCGCGCGGCACCGATGTGCCCGCCGTGCGCAACGTGACTCTCACCGTCGACGCCGGCGAGGTGCTCGGCGTCGCCGGTGAGTCCGGCTGCGGCAAGACGACGCTCACCAGCACCGTGCTGCGGATGCAGCCGGCCACCGCGACCGTCACCGGCGAGGTGCGCCTCGACGGCCAGAACGTGCTCGACCTGTCGTGGGGCAAGGTGCGCGCGCTGCGCTGGGCGCAGGCGTCGGTCGTGTTCCAGGGCGCCATGCACGCGCTGAACCCCGTGCAGCGCATCGGCGACCAGCTCGCTGAGCCGATCCTGCTGCACGACCCGAAGGCGACGCCGAAGTCCGCGGCCGTGCACGTCGGAGAGCTGCTCGAGCAGGTCGGCCTCCCCGCGCGCCGCGCGAAGAGCTACCCGCACCAGCTCTCCGGCGGCCAGAAGCAGCGCGTGATGATCGCCATGGCCCTGGCTTGCGGACCGAGGCTGATCGTCGCCGACGAGCCGACGACCGCCCTCGACGTGATGGTCCAGGCTCAGGTGCTCGACGTGATCTCCGCGCTCGTGAAGGACCTCGGCGTCGGGATGGTCTTCATCAGCCACGACCTCTCGGTGCTCTCGAGCACGTGCGACCGGATCGCGGTGATGTACGCCGGCCGCGTCGTCGAGGAGGGCCCTGCGGCCCAGGTGTTCGACAGCCCGCAGCACCCCTACGCCGCCGCCCTCGCGGGCGCCTTCCCGCGCATCGGCGACACCCGCTACCGCTATGCGCCTGCGGGCCTGCCCGGCGACCCGCCTTATCCCGGCGACCTGCCGAGCGGCTGCACCTTCCACCCCCGCTGCCCGCGCGCGATCGAGTCGTGCGGCACCGGCGGCGAGCCGGCACTGCTGCAGCTCGGGGACCGCCGTACGGCGTGCTTCCTCCTCCAGGACGAGCAGGTCACCGCATGACGACCCCCGCTCCCGCTGTCGACGGGCCGGCGCTCGAGGCTCACGACGTGGCCGTCGCGTTCCGCGGTCGCGGCGGCGGTGGCACCGCCTGGGCGGTCGACGGTGTCGACCTCGTGCTGGGCAAGGGCGAGATCGTCGCGCTCGTCGGCGAGAGCGGTTGCGGCAAGACCACGCTCGCGCGCACCCTGCTCGGGCTCGAGAAGCCCACGCACGGCCAGGTGTCGGTCGAGGGCAAGGCGCTGGAGTACTCCGGCAAGGCGCTCAAGGCCTACCGCCGGCGGGTGCAGCTGGTGCTCCAGGACCCCACCGGCGCGCTCAACCCGCGCCACACGGTCTACGAGGCGGTCGCGGAAGGCCTTCGCGTGCACGGGATCGCGGAGGCCGAGCGCGATCGGGTCGCCGAGGCGCTCTCCCTCGCGGGGCTGCGTCCGCCGGAGCGGTTCTTCCTCCGCTACCCGCACGAGCTCTCCGGCGGCCAGCGCCAGCGTGTCGTGATCGCCGGGGCGCTCGTGCTCGAGCCCGACATCATCGTGGCGGACGAGCCGGTGTCCAGCCTCGATGCCTCGGTGCGCGGCGAGATCCTCGCCCTGCTGCTCAAGCTGCGCGACCAGCTCGGCCTCTCGCTGCTCGTCGTCACCCACGACCTCGGGCTCGCGTGGAACATCGCCGACCGGGTGGCCGTGATGTACCTCGGCCGCATCGTCGAGCAGGGTCCGACCGAGCAGCTGCTGTCCGATCCGCAGCACCCCTACACCAGGGCGTTGCTCTCCGTCGTACCGGAGATGGAGCGCCTCGAGCAGGTGGTGCTCAGCGGCGAGCCGCCGGACCCGACCAAGGTGCCCGCCGGCTGCCGGTTCCACCCGCGCTGCCCGGTGGTGGCGTCGGGCGAGGCCGCGCGGCTCGGTATCGAGGAGCGCTGCCGGTCGCAGGCCCTGCCCGTGCTGCCGGTCAGCAGCGATCACACGACCGCCTGCTGGCTGACCCAGGTCTGACCCCCCTCGACGTCACTGCCGCACTGCAGCCGAATCCGTGGCGCTGGGCTGTATTGCGGCAGTGACGTGCGGAGGGTGGGGCGTGAGGTCGGTGACGTCGCGGCGGGTCAGGCGAAGGCGTCGGGCGCGACGCCCAGCTCGGCCGCCGTCGCGCGGTGGACGAGATGGCGCAGCTGCTTCTTGGTGAGCGTGCGGTGCACCATCACCTGCACCGCGAGCCCGTCGAGCAGCGCGGAGAGCCGCCAGGCGGCGTCGTCCGGGTCGTCGCAGCGGAACACGCCCTGCTCGTTGCCGAGCTTGATCTGCTCGGCCAGCGCATCCTTCCAGCGCAGATCGAGGCTGCGGCTCATCGCCCGCATCTCGGGCTCGCGCATCGACTCCGCCCACGCGTCGACCCAGATCGTCCAGCCGCTGCCCTCGCCCGACGGCGAGTACAGCGACAGGATCCGGCGTACGGCGTCGACGGGGTCGTGCGCCTTCGCGATCGTGCTCTCCAGCCGGCTGAGGTCGCGCTCGACCGCGTGCCCGAGAGCCTCGGCGAACAGCTTCTCCTTCGTGCCGAAGTGGTAGAAGATCAGCGCCGAGCTGACGCCGAGCGCCTCGGCGACGTCGCCCACCCGGGTACGCGCGAAACCGCGCCGCGTCACCTCGACCTCGGTCGCCGCGAGGATCTCCTCGCGCCGCACCTCCACCTTGCGTCTGGCCACGCTCGGACCCTATCGATCCCGATCGGCGCTTCGCCGCCCGACCGCGTGCAACAGCCGTTGTCGCGGCCACCGGGGCACGGGAAACCCCAACAACGCCAGTTGCATGCGGTCGATCAGGCGAGGTCGCGGGGGATCTGCTCGCGCCACTGACGCTCCGCGACGATCTCGTCGCCCTCCTTGCAGACCAGGTTGATCCAGACGTCGAACACCGCCTCGCCCGCATGCACCTCGAGGGTGGACCGCGCCTGCACGTCGACCGGCTCGCCGGTGCCGTCGTCGGCGAAGCGCAGCGTGAACGACACGTCGGCTGCGGCGATCTGCTCGAACGTGCGGGTGGACACCGACACGCGGCCGGCGTAGTGCTCGACGACCGAGCCGTAGGGCGCGTCGTACGTCGAGCCGTGGTCGACCACGCATGCCGTCGTACGCCGCAGCACGTCGCGCTCGACGCGCCACACGACGCCGTCGGAGCTCTCGCCCGCCTCCGGGTCGCCGGGGGCGAACTCGGGCACCGCGCCGCCACCGCGCGGGTCGTACGCCGGCAGCTGCAGCAGCGCCGAGCGGATCGACAGCGTCACGGGCTTCGGCGGTGCCGCGGTGTTCGGCCAGTCGGCGCCGGCGATCGCGAGGCGGAGCTGGTGCCCGGGGCGCCATGCCCACGCGGTCGCCTCGAGCTCGACCGCGACGTCGTACACCTGGCCCGGCTCGAGCGCCTCGACCACGTCCATCCCGCCGCGCCGCGTGAGGTTCAGCGTGCCGCGTGTGACGAGGGTCGACGTCCCGTCGACGGCCACGTCCTGCAGCTTGCACGTCACGGTCGCGACCGGCGCCGACGACGTGAGCGACAGCAGCACGCGCGGGTTGCCCGCGATCTCGAGGCCCTCGGGGTCGAGGTCCCACGTGAGCGAGTCGGCATCGTCGTGGCGCTGGTCGAGCGGCTGGCCGTAGGGCAGGTGACCGGCGCACGAGATCCACGCGGCGGTGCCGACGTCGGGCTTCACGGCGTACGCCGGACGCCCGATCAACGGGTACTCGACCCACGACGTGCGCTCGGTCGGCCAGGTGTCGGTGCGCCACGCTCCGGGCACGTGGTCGAGATCGGGCTCGGGGCGGTGCGAGGTGCGCGCGTACCAGACCGCCTCGGGCTCGGTGTCGACACCGTTCTCGACCGCGCGCAGCCAGCGGTCCCACCAGCGCACCATCTCGGGCACCAGATCGATCCGCGGTCCGGGCAGCGACGACGACGTCGCCGCGTGCGCCCAAGGTCCGGCCAGCAGCCGCCGCGGCACGTCGTTCTTCGCCAGCTCGGCCATCGTGCGGAAGCTGTTGTTGCGGTAGCCGTCCGCCCAGCCCGCGACGATCATCGTGGGGATCCGGATCCGGTCGTACGCCGGGCGCACGGAGCCATGACGCCAGTAGGCGCCGTCGCGCTGCTGGCGCATCCAGGTCAGCAGCCACGGCTCGTGCTCGGCGATGCGCGCCTGCCACTCGCCGCGCCACGACGGCCCGAACACCGCCGGCACGGGCGGCAGCGCGTTCATCGGCGTCATGTAGTGGCAGTAGTCGACCAGGTCGATCCACTTGCGCAGCCCGCCCATGTAGTGGACGTCGTCGGTGTGCCTGTCGTCGGTCGCGTAGATCGCGATGACCGCCTTGAGCTCCGGCGGCTGCTCGCACGCCATCTGCAGCGAGTTGAATCCGCTATACGACGTCCCGTACATCCCGAGGTTGCCGTCGCACCACGGCTGCGCCGCGAGCCACGTGAGCACCTCGGCGAGGTCGCGCTGCTCCTGCTCGGGGTACTCGTCGGTCGCGCGGCCGCCGCTGCTGCCGGTGCCGCGGACATCGAGGCGCGCCACGGCGTAGGCGTGCTCGTCGCGCAGCCGCAGGTACTCCGGCCGGTACGACGACGTCATGTCGTCCTTGCGGTACGGCAGCGCCTCGAGGATGCACGGCTGCGGGCCGTGCGACTCGTGCGGGAGGTAGAGGCTCACCGCGAGGTAGACGCCGTCGCTCATGGGGATCCACGCGTCGGTCCGCGTTCCCTCGAGAACGCGCGCGGCGACGCTCTCGGCCGGCGCGGATTCGGGGTCGGCCTCGAGCGCGTGGGCGGCAGGCGC
>DASSQW010000237.1:0-8745 GCA_035702165.1 Candidatus Nanopelagicales bacterium | reverse complement strand
GCGATGAGCTCCTCGAGCCGACGGTGCGCGACGAGCGTCTCGTCGGCGGCCGACGCGAAGCGCTTGCCGAGCGTGGTCATCTGCGCCGCGACGTTGTGCGAGCGGCCGGCGATCGCGAGCTCCTCGTACTCCACGGCGCGGGCCGCGAGCCGCGCGAGCACCGCGACCGTCTTGTCGCGGATCACCTCGAGGGAGCGCAGCACCTGGAGCTGCTCGACGTTCTCGGTGAGATCGCGCGAGGTCATGCCCTTGTGCACGTGCTCGTGTCCGGCGAGAGCGGAGAACTCCTCGATGCGCGCCTTCACGTCGTGCCGCGTGACCTTCTCGCGCTCGCGGATCGAGTCGAGGTCGACCTGGTCCACGACGGCCTCGTACGCCTCGACCACGCCGTCGGGTACGTCGATGCCGAGGTCCTTCTGAGCACGCAGCACGGCGACCCAGAGCTGGCGCTCGAGGACGATCTTGTGCTCGGGCGACCAGATCGTGGCGATCGCGGTGGACGCGTAGCGGGACGCGAGGACGTCGGGGATCGCGGGCGAGCTCGGCATGCGTGGGCCTTCGCGGTCGGGCGGGCGTCGGTACGACGCATTCTCGCAGGTCCGCGCACCGGCCCCGATCTGGAGGTCCGAGGGTCGCCCATCGAGCACGCTCGGACCTCCAGTCCGGGTCAGCGGGTGAAGCGGGACACGTGCACGACCTCGCCGGATGCACCCGTGACCGCCGACGGACAGGTCGTGAGCTGCCCCGACACGGCCACGAGCTCGACGGAGACGGCTGCGCCGGTGGCGCCGACCCCCACGACAGCGCGGTCCGCTGGCCCTGTCGTCGCGCCGTCGCAACGAGCCGTCGAGAGCGCGAACCGCGCCGGCCCCAGGGCCTGCGAGACCTCGACCGGAGCGTCGGGGAAGTCGGCGGCCTGATAGATCCCGTCCACGTAGGACACCGCGAGCGGATGTCCGCCGCTGTCGAGGAGCTGCACCGTCGGACGTCCGCGCAGGACGCAGTCGACCTCGGGGTTGCGGGCGTGGATCTCCACCCACAGCCCGCTGGACCCAACCGTCTCGGTGGGGCTCCCCTCGCCCGGGATGATCTTCAGCTCCTGGGGTCTGCAGGCAGCCAGGGACGCCGGTACGTCGGTCGACGAGGGCGACGGCTCGACCGGCGCCGGCTCGACCAGGGCGATCACGCGCGACAGCTGCTGGCGGTCGAGGAAGGCGGCGGCCTGCGGCGACGCGCACGTGAGGCAGTCGGCCGGCGTGGCGACCGCTTCGACGGCGCGCTGCGCTCGCCCGTCGTAGGCCAGCAGGACGGCCGTGCCCCTGGGCAGGCCGGCGGACCCCCTGACGATCGTGGTCCAGGACGTGGACCAGCAGGGGGCGGTACCGGACACGCAGTCGGTCACCGCAGAGGAGACGACCCCGCACAGGCCCGACACGGAGCAGCGGGACAGCACGCTGCCCGGCGGCATCGTCGTGCCGGGTCCCCAGGAGCTCTCGGACCACACCCTCACCGTCAGCTGCGCGGACAGCGGGCCCGCCGACGCACGGTCGTGCACGGTCCACGTCGTCACGCTCGGGGAGCCGGACGGCACCTTCTGGAGGACCATCCCGTCGACGACCCAGCCGAGCTCGGTCAGCAGCGCGCTCACGCGCGGGCCGGGATCGGTCGGCGCGGGCGACGGCGTGGACGGTCCTGCCGGCGCCGCACCGTGGCGCAGCACGCCCCCGGTGCCCACGACGAGGGCGAGCACCGCGACCAGCGCAGCACCGGTGCCGGCCCTCACCCGGCGCCGGCGGCGCAGGGCGCGACCGCGAGCGACGTCGTCTGCGAGCGGGGTGCGACCGGGGGGCTCGTCGACGAGCAGGCCGCCGAGTGCGGCGCGCAGGTCACGGGCGTCGTCGTACGACGGGTCAGCCATGGTCCACCTCCGTGGCCGCGAGGACCTCCCGCAGCCGTGCCAGGCCGCGGGACGCCTGGCTCTTGACGTTGCCGGTCGACGTGTCGAGCAGAGCCGCGGTCTCCTCGACGGAGAGGTCGTCCCAGTAGCGCAGGACGACGATGGCGCGCTGGCCGGGCGGCAGCTCGTCGAGCGCCCGGAGCAGCGCCTGGCGCTGGTCCGAGACCGCCGTGGGGTCGGCGTACTCCCGCTCGGGCACGGCCTCGGTACTGCGCTCGCGCCGCCAGGGCCGGCGCTTCTCCGCGAGGAAGGCGTTGACGACGGCTTTGCGGCAGTACGCGTCCACGGAGGTGCTGCGCTGCACCCGGCGCCAGTGCACGAACAGCCGGGCAAGAGCGTCCTGGACCACGTCCTCCGCGCGGTCCCAGTCACCGCAGAGCAGGTAGGCCGTGCGCCGCAGCGAGGTCCGCCGGGCAGCGACGTAGGACTCGAAGCTCGGCGGGACGGCGTCGTACGACGACCCCGCCGACGTGCCTCTCACCATCGAGTCCCCGATCGTCGCCCTCACCGTCTCAGATGCGGCGAGGACCCCGTTCGGTTGCATCGACGGCGCGTGCCGGGGACGCACGCGCCGTCACCGGGTGCGGGGAACGCTCCCGCCGTGCGGACGGCGGCTACGGGACGGCGATCTCGCCGAGCTCGGCAGCCAGCGCGATGTCGGAGCGGTGATGACTCCCCGCGATCGAGATCCGGTCGACCGCCGCGTACGCCGCCTCGCGCGCCGAGGCGAGGTCGGCGCCGGTTCCGACGACCGACAGGATGCGGCCGCCGGAGGAGACGACCGTGCGGTACGCCGCGGCCTTGGTACCGGCGTGCAGCACGTAGGCGTCGTCGACGGCATCCGCCTCGTCGAGGCCCTGGACGACGGTGCCGGTCACCGGGGCGTCGGGGTAGTTCTGCGCGGCGATCACGACCGTCACGGCCGCGCCGTCGCTCCAGCGCAACGGCTCGAGATCGCCGAGACCGCCGGTCGCGGCCGCGCGCAGCACGTGGCCGAGCGGCGTCTGCAGGCGTGCCAGCACCACCTGCGTCTCGGGGTCGCCGAAGCGCGCGTTGAACTCGATGACACGCAGGCCGCGCGAGGTCAGCGCGAGACCGGCGTACACGAGACCGACGAACGGCGTGCCGCGGTGACGCAGGACGTCGACGGTCGGCTGCACGACGCGCGCGACGACGTCATCGACGAGATCGACTGGCGCCCAAGGCAAAGGGGAGTAGGCACCCATGCCGCCGGTGTTGGGGCCGAGGTCGCCGTCGTGCACGCGCTTGAAGTCCTGCGCCGGCTGCAGCGGCACGACATGCTCGCCGTCGGTGAGGCAGAACAGCGACACCTCCGGGCCGTCGAGGTACTCCTCGACGACGACGCGGCCGCCGTCCTTGCCCAGGCACGCGCGCGCGTGATCGAGGGCCGCGGTGCGGTCGTCGGTGACGACGACGCCCTTGCCGGCAGCGAGCCCGTCGTCCTTCACGACGTAGGGGGCGCCGAACTGGTCGAACGCGGCCTCGACCTCGTCGAGCGACTCGCAGATGTGCGCCATCGCGGTCGGTACGCCGGCCTCGGCCATGACCTGCTTGGCGAACGCCTTGCTGCCCTCGAGCGCGGCCGCCTCGGCGCCGGGGCCGAAGGTCGCGAACCCTGCCGCGCGCAGCCGGTCCGCGGCACCGATCACCAGCGGGCCCTCGGGTCCGACGACCACGAGGTCGACGCCGAGCTCGGTCGCGAGCGCGGCCGCGGCGTCGGGATCGGTCAGGTCGACAGGCCGGACCGTGGCCTGCTCCGCGATGCCGGCGTTGCCCGGTGCGGCGTAGAGCTCGGTGACGTCGGGGTCGGCGGCGAGGGACCGGACCAGTGCGTGCTCGCGCGCGCCGCCCCCGAGGACGAGAACCTTCACGCCCGCAGCCTAGGCGACCCCCACGGACCCCCCGACCCGCCCCGGACGTACCGACTGAAGGTGCCCTTGGTTGCTAAGAGCGCAACATTCCTTCCGTTCACGGATCCCGTCACAGGTGCAGCTCGGCGAGCTGGGACGCGACGAGCTCGCGGTCGTCGGCCTCGGCGATCTTGTCCAGGGAGTCGGTCGCGGCGTGGGCGGCGAACTCGGCGGCGTCGCGGTCGCCGGCGGCGAGGTGGGCGCGCGCCAGCCCCTCCTGCACCGACGCCTCGAGCCAGTCGGGCAGCCCGTCGCCGGAGTGCAGGAGGGTGAAGGCGCGCTGCGCGTGGAGCACCGCGGCCTCACCGTGCCCGGCCGAGGCGTGCACCCGG
Source organism: Candidatus Nanopelagicales bacterium (assembly GCA_035702165.1). Classification (GTDB taxonomy): domain Bacteria; phylum Actinomycetota; class Actinomycetes; order S36-B12; family CAIYMF01; genus Longivirga. The sequence goes on along the minus strand of DASSQW010000237.1, from coordinate 4,525 downwards.
CTGATCATCCACTCGCCGACCACCGCCTGCTCGAGGCCGCCGATCTGCGCCCAGTGCCAGGCGCTCGCGTGCGCCGCGTCGACCATCTCGTGGGTCTGCGCCTCGGTGCGCTGGTCGCCGAGGTCGAGCAGGTCCCACGTGCGGTTGTAGAGGTGGACGGCGACGCGTCGCTGCGTCGCGGGATCGAGGATCGGCTCGTCGCTCATGCCCGCATCGTCGCGCACCCGCGAGGTCGGCGTACGCCGGACGCGCATCGCCCTCGGCGTGAACGCGTCCGGATACGCCGGACCCACCGGAACCGCGAGGTATCCGGTGGGTCCGCTGACCAGGAGCCGTCAGGCGCCGGTGTAGTGCTTGTCGGTGAGGGTGAGGACCTCGTCGATGATCGCGAGACCCTCCTTGGCCTCGGCGTCGCTCACGTTGCACGGCGGCACGACGTGGAGGCGGTTGAAGTTCGTGAACGGCAGCATGCCGCGCTTCTTGGACTCGGCGACGAGCTCGTTCATCGCGGGCGACGTTCCGCCGTACGGCGCGAGCGGCTCGCGGGTCGCGCGGTCGGTGACCAGGTCGAGCGCCCAGAAGACGCCGAGGCCGCGGACCTCGCCGATGACCGGGTGGCGCTCGGCGAGCTCGGCGAGACCGGGCTTGAGCACCTCCTCGCCGATGCGCCGGGCGTTCTCGACGATGCCCTCCTCCTTCATCGCGTCGATCGACGCGACGATCGAGGCGCACGCGAGCGGGTGCCCGGAGTAGGTGAGGCCGCCGGGGAAGACCCGGTCGTCGAAGGTGGCGGCGATCTCGTCGCTGATGATCACGCCGCCGACGGGGACGTAGCCGGAGTTCGAGCCCTTGGCGAAGGTGATGAGGTCGGGGCGCGCGCCGAAGTTGTCGAACGCGAACCAGGTGCCGCAGCGGCCGAAGCCAGCCATGACCTCGTCGAGGATGAGGATGATGCCGTGCTTGTCGCACAGCGCCCGGACGCCCTCGAGGTAGCCCGGCGGCGGGATCAGGACACCGGCCGTGCCGACGACCGTCTCGATGAGGATGCACGCGATCGAGGTCGGTCCCTCGAAGACGATCGTCTGCTCGAGGTGCTGCAGCGCGCGCTCGCTCTCCTGCGCCTCGTCGGCCGCCCAGAACGCGGAACGGTAGGCGTAGGGGCCGAAGAAGTGGACGTGGCCCTCGGAGAACTCGTTCGGCACGCGGCGCGGGTCGCCGGTGGCGACGATCGCGGCGCCGGTGTTGCCGTGGTACGAGCGGTAGAACGACAGCACCTTGCGGCGCCCGGTGTGCAGGCGCGCCATGCGCACGGCGTTCTCGTTCGCGTCCGCTCCGCCGTTGGTGAAGAAGACCTTGTTTATCCCCTCGGGAGCGAGCTCGGTGATGCGCTTCGCCGCCTCGCCGCGCGCCTCGTTGGCGTGCTGCGGCGCGACGGTCGCAAGCTTGGCAGCCTGCGCCTGGATCGCGGCGACGACCTTCGGGTGCTGGTGGCCGATGTTGGTGTTGACCAGCTGGCTGGAGAAGTCGAGGTAGCGGTTGCCGTCGTAGTCCCAGACGTAGGAGCCCTCGCCCCCGGCGATGAGCATCGGGTTGAGCGCGCCCTGTGCCGACCACGAGTGGAACACGTGCGCGCGGTCGAGGTCGTGGACGTGCTGGCCCAGCGCGGGGTCAGGGGTGATGGTCATGCGGGCTCCCGGTTCGAGGTCGCCGACTCGCGTCGGACGCAGCCAGAGTAGGGCCGCGCTCCGCACGCCGTCACCGGCAGGGTGTCAGGCTCACCCGTCGTACGCCGACAGCCTGTCAGCGAGGCCGGACTTCACCGCGGGCCACTCCTCGGTCGTGATCGAGAAGAGGACGGTGTCGCGGACGGTGCCGTCGGCACGGCGCTGGTAGCGCCGGAGCACACCCTCGAACTGCGCGCCGAGCTTGGCGATGGCCCGCTGGCTGCGCTCGTTGCGGATGTCGGTCTTGAGCTGCACCCGCCCCATGGCCAGCTCCTCGAACGCGTACCCGAGCAGCAGCAGCTTGGCTTCGGGGTTCACCTGCGTCGCCCACACCCCCGGGTCGTACGCCGTGTTGCCGATCTCGAGCCGCGCGTCGTTCGGCGCGACCTCGAGGTAGGACGACCACCCGACGACGGTGCCCGCGGTCCGCTCGCCCACGTCCTGGAGCAGCCGCACCGTCCACGGGTGCCAGTCGCGCCCGATGACCGCGTCGTACCAGCGGCGCATCGCGTCGTCGTCGGGCACCGGCCCGCCGGCGATGTGACGGTGCACCGCCTCATGGTCGAGCGCGGCGCGCAGACCCGCGATGTCGTCGGGGGTCGTCGGCGTCAGCTCGATCCAGCGCCCGGCGAGCCGCGTGCCTGGCGGTGGCGGCCACGACGCCTGCGGCCACACGACGTCGTCGGGGCGCGGGTCGGTGCGCGGCTCGAAGCTGCTCATGCGGTCACGCTATCCATCGGCCCCGCGCCGTCGAGCGGTCCCCCGCACCGCGACACAGCGCCGCCGGCTGAGAAGAATCGAGGTCACCAGCCCACGAGCCCGGGACGGAAGGACAGCCATGCCGACCGACGAGGCCAGCCGAACCGTCGTGGTGGACGCGCCCCAGGATCGCGTGCTCGCGACCCTCCGCGACGTCGCCCACCAGCCCGACTGGGTGGAGGAGATCACGAAGGTGGAGGTGCTGGAGACCGGCGCGGACGGCTTTCCCGCGGTCGCTCGCGTCACCGCAGCCGCACCCGTCGGCACCGATGAGTACACCCTCGCCTACGAGCACCGCGACGACGGCATGAGCTGGACGCTCGTGAAGGGCCGCCTCCAGACCGGGCAGGACGCCGCCTACACCCTGCGCGCCGTCGATCCCGGGAGCACCGAGGTGCGCTTCGACCTGCGCATCAGCCACAACCTCCCCCTGCCTGGATTCCTGCGCCGCAAGGTGATCGGCGACCTCGTCGACCACAACGTCACCGGTCTGCAGCGTCACCTCGAGGGCGGCGGCTGAGCGCCCGCCTCGTCATCGGTCGCACCAGCCTGGGCTCGTCGCGGGCTCAGCGCCTGACGGCGTACCCGCGTCAGAGCCGGCGCACGAGACGCACGTGGCCCGCGACATCGTCGACGCCGTCCACCACGACGGGCGCATCGGTGCCCACGACCTCGAAGCCGATGCTCGTGTGGAACGCGACCGAGGCGGTGTTCTGGGTGGAGGTCACGCAGCGCACCGTCGTCATGCCGCGCTCGCGCGCCGCGTCGGCGAACGTCTCGTGCAACCGCCGGCCGAGGCCGGTGCCGCGCTGCGTCGGGCTCACGCCGACGAAGTGCACGTAGGACTCCCCCGGATGGTCCGGCGAGTCGAAGCCGACGAGGAACCCGACCAGCTCGCCATCGCCGTCCTCGGCGACGTACGACGTGCCCGCGAAGTGCTCGAGGAACAGGCTCGGGAGCAGCGCCGCCATCCGACGACCACCCCACCAGTCGTCGACGACCGCGATGATCCGCGGGTGGTCCTCGAGCCTCGCCTGCCGCAGCGTCGCCGTCATGGACGCGAACCTAGTCGCGCCGCGGTCTCGTGCCAGGGACGGACCGGATCATCGGCGTACGCCGGCTCGCCGGAAGGTCCACCGCCGTCCCCGTCACGCCGTTCGTGTGGGGGAAGGATTGTTGCGCTCTTGGCAACGAGGGTGCCCTTCAGTGCGGACGATCAGTCGAGGAGGTCGTGGAGGACCACGGTCTGCTCGCGCTCGGGTCCGACCCCGATGGCGCTGATGCGAGCGCCGCAGCGCTCGTCGAGGAAGCGCACGTAGGCCTGCGCGTTCGCGGGGAGGTCGTCGAAGGATCGCGCTGCGGAGATGTCCTCGGTCCAGCCGGGGAGGTACTCGTACACCGGCTTCGCGTGGTGGAAGCCGGTCTGCGTCATGGGCAGCTCGGTCATCCGCTCGCCGTCGACGTCGTAGGCCACGCACACCGGGATCTGCTCGATGCCGGTGAGCACGTCGAGCTTGGTGACGACGAGGTCGGTCACACCGTTGATCCGCGCGGAGTAGCGCGCGACGGGGACGTCGAACCAGCCGCAGCGGCGCGGGCGCCCGGTGGTGGTGCCGTACTCGTGGCCGACCGAGCGCAGCCGCTCGCCCCACTCGTCGAACAGCTCGGTCGGGAACGGGCCCTCGCCCACGCGCGTGATGTAGGCCTTGGCGATCGCGATGACGCGCGACACCGACGTGGGCGGGATCCCTGCACCGGTGCACGCGCCGCCGGCCGTGGCGTTCGAGGACGTGACGAACGGGTACGTGCCGTGGTCGACGTCGAGCAGCGTGGCCTGGCCACCCTCGAGCAGCACGACCTCGTCGCGCCCGAGCGCCTGGCCCAGCAGGAGCGCCGTGTCGGTGACGTAGGGGCGCAGCCGCTCGGTGTGCGCGAGCAGCTCCTCCACGACCTCGTCGACCGTGATCGCTCGGCGGTTGTAGACCGTCACCAGCAGGTGGTTCTTCTGCGCGAGAGCGCCTTCCACCTTCTGGCGCAGGATC